>SWDS01000001.1:0-341656 GCA_005116745.1 Nitrospira sp.
AACGTGAGGGCGCGGCCGCCGGGCTCGATGATCTGCTGAATCTGCGCGCCGTTCCGAACGACCGTCACGGTATTACCGGTGCTGTCGGTGATCGCCGTGAGAAGGCCCTGGCTGTTGAAGGTCCGGACCGTCCCCTGTTTGTCCCGGAGCGTCCCGGTCCCGTCTTGGTTTCGCTGGCCGACCCAGCCGGCCAAGAGCGGCGTGCGCTCGCTGCGATAGGTGCCATCCGTCTGCAACGAGAAGCGTTCTCGGCTGAACCCGCTGATATAGGAAAACGCTTGCGCGCTGGCAGGCTCCACACGATCGTCATAATCGAGCAAGGCGGTGTTGAAGCCGATCTCGAAAATCGAACCCGATAGCGTGCGCACATTTTGCCGATGTTCGACAAGGGCTGAGTGGCTCATTGTCCGGATTCTACAACGTCCTGTGATAGAGGCAAGGGGAACGCTGTATTGCCGTTTGCAGTTCCCCGAACAACCAGCCCACGGAGTTAGCTTCACTCATGAGTTCTCGCTGGACGAATCCTGCGTGTGAAACCCTGATCTTTTCTTCATTGGAACATCTCTGATAGAATGCCCATCAAGACGATGACATCTTACAATTCAGCCTTTGAATAGTTAACCTGACGTGACATCAGAAAAAAGGAGCACTCGGATATGGCAGAGGTTTCTTGCGTGACATGCGGTCTGACCGGTGAGGCCATCACGACCCCCTTGTTTCTCGGCAAGCTTGAAGCAGAAATAAAAGCCAAGGTCTGCACAGGCTGCTGGAAGAAGTGGGAGGGCATGCGGGTGATGGTCATCAATGAATATCAAGTCAATCTCGGCGATGAGAGTGGCCGCGAACTGGTTCGCAAACAGATGAAAGCCTTCTTGAAGCTAGGAGAACAGGTCGATTCGTCAAAGGTTGCCGAGAACTTTCGCCCGCCGTCCAGCTGATCAGCAGTTCTTACGGAAGCGTTGTCGCGAGTCCGCATTTTCCCTGCATTGTCGCTGGGTTCGTTGACATTGAGAATTCGAAAATGCTAGGGTGTTATGTTTTTCTATTCATGCATAAATAATGCAAGCGAGAGGATATCGGTTCGTCGATGATCACGCAGATGCAGGTCAAGGGGCTCATGTTTGACCCCTACAACAATGCGTATATCGTCATCCTCCGAGACGAGGATCAATCGGAAATGCTCCCGATCTGGGTCGGAAAATCGGAAGCCAGTTCGATCAGTCTGGCAATTGAGAATGTCGCCCCTCCCCGTCCTATGACTCACGACTTGATGAAGACCTACTTGGATGCGTTCAACGCCAAGGTCATTAGTGTGGTGATTACCGATCTCACAGAACATACGTATTTTGCCAAGATCCATTTGACCTACGCAGACTCAGAGTATACCGTCGATTCGCGTCCTAGCGACGCCATCGCCCTCGCGCTCCGGACCCAAGCTCCAATTTTTGCGAGTGAGTCCGTGATTCGAAAGCAGAGTTCGGAAGAACTCGGTCAGTGGCTGGAGAATTTAAAGCCAGAGGACTTCGGAAAATTAGACTCCTGACACGTTCTCGTGATTATTGTATGGAAGAGCACGCGCCTCACACGACCGAAGCCTTGATACAGCTTGAGGTCAATCGAGTGGTCGAAGACTCGACGACGGACACCAGAATCGTCGTGCTGACCCGAGCCGATGGCACGTCAGACCTGTTCATGGTATGGGTAGGTGCATCAGAGGGTGAATCGATTCGACGTGCCCTGGATACATCGACGACACCACGACCGATGAGCCACGATCTGATCAAGAGTTTCGGGGAGCACCTCGGCGTGAGGATGGAACGAGCCGTCCTCACGGACGTCAAGAGCAGTACCTATTATGCGACCGTCTTCCTCGAACATAAGGGAGTCGTACGCACCATCGACTCCAGGCCGAGCGACGCATTTGCATTGGCGCTCCGCTGCCAGGCGCCCATTTATGTGACGCAGGACGTGTGGAAACGACGCACCGGTCAGAATCTTGATGCGTGGCTGTCCAAGCTAGAAACAAAGAATATCGGAGCCCAAGAAGTCTAACACCTCTCAAAGGACTGGCAAAATTGCAACGGTGGAGAACAACATCATGATGACGTATTTCGAAAATCCAATTCAAGTGAAAGAAACCTGGCATCTGGTCAACGCCGAGGGGAAAACCCTGGGCCGGTTGGCGGCGCGAGTCGCAAGCATCTTACGGGGGAAACATCGCCCGACATTCACGCCGAATGTCGATATGGGTGATCATGTGGTCATCGTGAATGCGGAAAAGATTCATTTGACCGGTGACAAGATGGACACCAAACTCTACCGGCGCCATTCGGGGTATCCGGGAGGGTTGAAAACCGCTTCAGCCGCGCACCTATTCCGGAAGGACCCGACGCAGCTCCTGACCAAAGCGATCAAGGGCATGCTTCCCAAGAACCCGCTTGGCAATGGCATGGCGCGGAAGCTCCGTGTCTATGTCGGGTCTGATCATCCACATCAGGCTCAATGTCCTGAACCTATTTCTCTCTAGAGACATGTGCTCAAACAGAAGGAGACGAGTCGTATGGCAGTGGTGACACAATACGCAACGGGGCGGAGAAAATGCGCAGTGGCCCGAGCCTGGGTCACTGGCACCGCAGGCGATATTACCGTGAACGAGAAACCATTGGAGAAGGCGTTTCCTCGTCTCACCCTCCGCCAAATTATCCAACTCCCGCTTGAAATGGCTGGCCTGATGGGCAAGTACTCCATCAGCGCGACCGTCTATGGCGGTGGACCAACCGGGCAAGCTGGCGCCCTCCGTCATGCCATCGCGCGAGCGCTCGTGGCGATGACTCCCGCAACTCGCAGCCCCCTGAAGAAGGAAGGGTTGCTCACGCGTGATTCACGCGTGAAGGAACGAAAGAAGTACGGACAGAAGGGCGCGCGCAAACGGTTCCAGTACTCCAAGCGCTAGACGCAGGAGCCGACGATTCGATAGTAAGGGGAAGGCTCTACGCCTTCCCCTTTTTTCTATCTTCCGTGTGGAAGGGAGCGTTGGTCCAGGACCGTGCAGGATAATCGATCGTGACCCATGAATAAAAAATTTCGAATCGCCATCGCAGGAGCCAGCGGATACGCCGGTGCGGAACTTGTTCGGCTTGCGGCAGCCCATCCCTATTTTACCATCGCCGCCGTGACATCTGAAAAGTCTGCGGGCCAGTTGGTTTCATCCGTGTTTCCAAGCTTCAAGGGAATCCTCGACCATCAATTTGAAGCCTTGGCACCGGAAGCCCTGACGGAGCGGGCGGATGCCATTTTTCTCGCCCTGCCGCATACAAAATCGCTGGACCCCGTTGCGGCCTGTATCAAGGCAGGCAAACCTGTCGTTGACCTCAGTGCCGATTATCGGCTGAAGGACGCCGGCACCTACGAGAAGTGGTATCACACGCCGCATAGCCATCCACATTTGCTCCAAGACGCCGTGTATGGGTTACCCGAACTCCATCGATCCGCGATTGCTCAGTCGAGACTGGTGGCTTCGCCTGGATGTTATCCTACTGCCGCAGTCCTCCAGTTGGCACCTCTCTTCGCAAACAAACTTGTGCAACCAGAGACGATTGTGATCGACGCAAAGTCTGGTGTTTCAGGAGCAGGACGGAGTCCGGCCCTGCCCTACCATTTTCCAGAAGCGCATGAATCCTTAGAGCCCTACAAAATCGGTCAACATCGCCATATTCCTGAAATCGAACAGGAACTGTCTGGACTCATGAAGGCAATCGGCTCCGTGACCGTAGCATTTACCCCGCATCTGGTCCCGATGAATCGAGGCATCCTAAGTACGGCCTACTGCAAACTGACGAAGAGCCTGAAACTGTCTGACCTTCAGGCCTTGTATCGAGAGCAGTACAAGGGAGAGCGGTTCATCCGACTCTTCGAAGACGTGACCCCTAATCCGCGTTACATTAAGGGCACAAACTATTGCGACATCGGCGTGTATGTGGATTCTCGGGCCGGATGGGTTGTCACCGTGGCAGCAGTGGACAATCTCGTCAAAGGGGCTGCCGGTCAGGCAATTCAAGCCATGAATCTCATGCTCGGTATTCCTGAGGAAACAGGGCTAACAGCTCCGGGCAGTTATCCATAATTGCAACCATTCGACCACTGACACAAGCCGGCATCCCACACCCCACACACCATACTTATGAAATCAAAGAATCTGGGTATCACGGCACCGCAGGGGTTTCAAGCTGCGGGAATCCATTGTGGGATCAAAAAGCCAGGCCTGCTCGATTTGGCTCTCTGCGTATCCGACGTCAGCGGGCCGATCGCCGGAGTATTCACAAAGAATCGCGTAGCGGCTGCACCAGTACTCCTGGATCGGCGCCATCTACGGTCTCATTGTGGGCGGGCGATCATCGTCAACAGCGGAAATGCCAATGCCTGCACGGGTGAACAAGGGCTCGTGGCGGCGAAGACGATGGCGACCGCCGTGGCCCAGCAGCTCTCCATTCCCGTGCATCAGGTATTCGTCGGTTCGACCGGTGTGATTGGTCGCGTGCTACCGATTGATCGCATCACCACATCCGTCCCAACCTTGATCGCACGTCTGAGTATTGCAGGAGGCGCTCAAGCCGCCCAGGCGATTTTAACCACGGACTTGAAGCCAAAAACCGTCACGGTAGAAGGGAGAATCGGCGGGCGCGTTGTCACCATCGGGGGCATGGCCAAAGGTTCGGGCATGATCCATCCTAATATGGCCACCATGCTGGCCTACTTAACAACCGATGCCGCGATTACTCCAGCTGCTCTCCAACAGGCGTTGAAATCGGCAACGAATCAATCCTTTAACTGCATTACGGTGGATGGTGATACCAGCACGAACGACACCGTTCTCTGTCTGGCAAATGGCCTGGCCAAAAACCGACTGATTGAACGAGATGCCAAGTCCCATCGTGACTTCGAGCGACTGCTCACTGATGCTGCACAGGAATTGGCTCTGATGATCTGTCGAGACGGCGAAGGGGTCACCAAGGTCGTCACGATTCGAGTACAGGAAGCCAGCACGACAGCAGCAGCAAAACGAGTTGCAGACACCATTGCGACATCAAATCTGGTCAAGACTGCGTTGTTTGGGGAGGATGCCAATTGGGGTAGGATCATCGCTGCGATCGGGCGATCGGGCGTTGCCATCGACCCACACAAAGTATCGGTTCGATTCAACGACATTGTCATGGTGCAACGCGGGGTAGGAACGGGGCTGGAGGCGGAGCACAAGATCGCACACGTCTTCAAACGGAAGGAGTTTACGATCACCGTCCAGCTTGGGCAGGGACAAGCTCATGCCCATATGTGGACAACAGACCTCTCGTATGACTATGTCCGGATTAACGCAAGCTATCGATCTTAGTGCACAGGTAGCTTGAAACCTCGGCAGGACTATGATAGCGTCCCCCATCTCAGTCTGACAGGGGGTTGGGACTCGGCACCAAGCGAGAACAGCCCCATTCATTCAAATAACTATCAGCGTCGATACGCTGCGCGGCTTGAGATTAAGGGAAGCGATTCCCTCGCCCCATCGGTGGGCGCTCTGCAAGCGTGAAAGGAGGTGAAGGCATGGGAGTAGTAGCGATCAAGGAATTGTTAGAAGCCGGCGTTCATTTCGGGCACCAGACTAACCGCTGGAATCCCAAGATGAAGAGGTTTTTATTCGGTGAACGCAGCGGCATCTATATCATCGATCTTCAACAAACCCTCGTCCGGATGGAGCAGACCTATGCCTTCGTCCGAGACCTTGTGGCAGCGGGAGAGTCCGTCTTGTTCGTGGGCACAAAGCGGCAAGCTGCGGAAATCCTCGAAGAAGAAGCCAAGCGAGCCAACATGTATTTCATTAACCAGCGTTGGCTGGGTGGGATGTTGACCAACTTCCAGACCATCAGAAAAAGCATCGATAAGATGAAGAAGATGGAGACGACGTTGCTCAACCCCAGCGAGCATGGCCTCAAAAAGAAAGAAATCCTTCTCATGCAGAAGGACATCGCAAAGCTCCAAAAATATTTGTCCGGCATTAAGAACATGCGCGGCCTTCCAGGAGCGGTCTTTATTCTGGACACGAGAATTGAGAAAATTGCCGTGCAGGAAGCCAAGCGGCTCGACATTCCGGTCATCGCTATTTTGGACAGCAACTGCGACCCAGACGACATCACGTATCCAATTCCTGGAAATGACGACGCGATTCGCTCGATCAAGCTGATTACATCAAAAATTGCTGATGCCTGTATCGAGGGTGCGCATGTGAAAGCCCAACGCGAAGAAGCAGAGTTTCAAGCCACTCCAGCCAGCGGCGACAGAAAGCCTGCCATGCGCGTTCAAAATGTTCCCGTGGCGTAACATCAACTGATTGATCCATCAACGGCTTATCCTCATCGACAGAACGAAGGAATAACGACATCATGGCAGGATCCAGTCAGCTCGTGAAAGAGCTTCGTGAGAAAACAGGCGCCGGCATTCTGGATTGTCAGAAAGCCCTCAATGAAAACGGGAATGACGTCGATAAATCCATTGACTATCTACGGCAAAAAGGACTTGCGGCGGCAGCCAAGAAAGCCGGGCGGGAAACCAACCAAGGGCTGGTTCATGCCTACATTCATATGGGTGGCAAGATCGGCGTCTTGATCGAGGTCAATTGCGAAACCGATTTCGTCGCACGGAATGAGGAATTCAAAGCATTCGTCAACGATCTTGCGCTTCAGGTGGCAGCCGGAAAGCCGTCATTCGTGAAGCGTGAAGATATTCCGGCTGATGTTGTTGAGAAAGAAAAAACGATCTACGAAGGGCAGGCCAGGGAAATGGGCAAGCCTCCCGCCGCATGGTCGAAGATCGTCGAAGGCAAACTTGAAAAGTTCTACCAGGAAAGTTGCCTCTTGGAACAATCCTTCATCAAAGACCCGGCCGTCACCATCAAGGACCTTCTCGCCCTGAAAATTTCTAAGATCGGCGAAAATATGAACGTCAGCCGGTTCACCCGTTATCAATTAGGCGAAGCATGAGCTCTGCCAAATACCAGCGTCTCCTTCTGAAAGTCAGTGGGGAGATGTTAGCTGGTGAGCAGGGTTACGGCATCCAACCGTCCATTCTGGAAAACCTTGCGGAAGAAATTGCCTCCGTTGTTGCCCTTGACATTCAGGTGGCAGTCGTCATCGGCGGAGGCAATATTTTCCGTGGCATCGCGGCAAGCGCGTCCGGTATGGAACGAGCCTCGGCCGATTACATGGGAATGTTGGCGACCGTGCTCAATGCGCTGGCGCTCCAGAATGCGCTGGAGCGGGTCGGCATCATCACCCGCGTTCAATCCGCCATCGAAATGCGCCAGCTTGCAGAGGGGTACATCCGTCGAAGGGCAATCCGCCACCTAGAAAAGAGCCGTGTGGTTATTTTTGCTGCTGGCACAGGCAATCCCTATTTTTCGACCGATACAGCCGCCGTCCTGCGTGCGATGGAGATCAGCGCACAAGTGATTATGAAGGGAACGAAAGTTGACGGCATCTATGATGCCGATCCGGTGACTACTCCGTCGGCCAAAAAGTATGAGAGGATTTCATTTCTGTCCATCCTCAATCAGAAGCTCAAGGTGATGGATTCCACGGCGATCAGCCTCTGTATGGACAATAAATTGCCTCTCATCGTATTCAACCTGAAAGTCAAAGGCAACTTTAAACGCGTGGCATTAGGCGAGCAGCTCGGAACCTTGGTTACGAGCTGCGATCACTAATCCCATCACGAGGTGTCTCCATGTCCAATGCAGCCCAAGTTCGGCAAGCATTCCTCTCACAGATGGATCAGGCTCTTGAACACTTGCGAAAAGACTTGTCCGGTCTCCGAACGGGGCGGGCTTCCGTCGCCTTGCTCGACGGCATTCGCGTTGACTACTACGGAACCATAACCCCGCTGAAACAGATCGCCAGCGTCTCGACCCCCGAAGCACGGCTCATCACCATTCAACCCTGGGAACCGAAACTGATCAAAGAGATTGAAAAATCCATATCCAATTCAGGGTTGGGTGTGACACCGTCCAACGACGGCAAGGTGATCCGAGTCCCGCTCCCTCCCCTAACGGAGGAACGCCGCAAGGATCTGACAAAGATCTGTAAAAAGCATGGTGAGGAGACGAAAGTCCAGATCAGAGGTTTTCGGCGAGATGCGAACGAAGAGCTCAAGAAACTCCAAAAAGGTGCCACACTCACCGAGGATGAACTGCGGAAGGCCGAGCAAGAAACCCAGAAACTGATTGAGCAATATGGTCAGAAAATCGATGACGTGATCAAGAAAAAGGAACAGGAAATCATGGAAGTCTGATTCTGACTTCCTAATTCTCCCTTCGTCGCGTGCGGATTACGCCACCCTTCCTCCCAACCGTCGCCACCGTCGACCTGACGGCACTCACACACAATCTCTCCCAATTTCGCCAGATTCTCTCCCCCGGATGCGACGTCATGGCAGTCGTTAAGGCCAACGCCTATGGTCATGGCGCAATCGAAACGTCACGGACATTGATACAGCATGGTGTCACCCGCCTGGCCGTCTTCTCGACGGAAGAAGGCATGGCGCTTCGGCAAGCCGGCATCACGGTGCCGATCGTTGTCTTAGGGCCGGTCTTTCAAGAACAATTCGGTGATATTTTCGCTTCCCATCTCACCCCTGTGATAAGCGATCCTTCCGTACTCATGGCACTGTCGCAGGCCGCGGCATCGCGTGAGGTTGTCTGCTCGATCCATCTCAAAATCGAGACAGGCATGGGTCGGCTGGGTCTGACGCAGGACGAGCTGGTGGCACTCATCCGCTCACACAAGTTTCCTCCCTCCCTCCACGTAGAAGGACTCATGACCCATCTGGCTGATGCTGACGGATCCACTGCTGACGCGACCGAAGAACAAATCCGTCGCTTCCAGGACGCGCTGAAAATCGTTCAGAACGGAGGGTTCCACGTTTCTCTCATTCATGTGTCCAATAGTTGTGGAGCGGTTCGTTTCCCATCGGCACACTTTTCCCTTGTACGACCCGGCATCATGTTATACGGATACCACACCCTTCCCAGCACGGTTGAGGATCCTGATCTCAGGCCAGTACTCTCACTGAAGACCCATATCGCCCAGCTCCGGACTATCCAACCAGAATCAACGGTCAGCTACAATGGGACCTTCACCGCAAGACGCCCCACACGCATTGCCGTGCTCCCGATCGGCTATGCCAATGGCTTGAGCCGACGGCTTTCAAATCGTGGCGCTGTGCTCATTCGAGGACGACGAGCCCCCATCGCGGGATTGGTCTGTATGGATATGGTGATGGTGGATGTCACTGAAATCCCTGGTACCGCCGTGGGTGATGAGACGATACTCATTGGGCGCCAGGGAAATGACGAAATTACGGCCTCCGAAATTGCCAAGTGGACGGATACGATTCCCTACGAAGTCCTGTGCGCAATCAGTCCCAAGATTCCTCGACTCTACCTCTCCTCCTGAATCCTTCCTCTGCATCTGTTCGTTATCTGAGTCAAAGACAGATAGAAGGCGAGATACAGTGCCTTTGGTTAGAAACCGATGCGGACAGAAAGCCCACCTGCGTGCGCAGTGTTTTGGTAAAACCCATTGACTCCTGCTGGAGACGGAGCATTCTCCGAAATGGTTCTTGGTTCGTAGAGCGACACCTGGTACGACAGGTCCACACCGACGACTTTTGCCTTTATCGAGCCGATTCCAAGGCTGCCGCAGGAGATCAATCCGAAAAGCGATCCATTTCCCCTACAGAGCAATCCGACGCCCGTCGAAATGATATGAAGATCGGCTGACGGGATCGCGGGATTGAACGTGGCGTCTGGGACCTGTGTTTGTAGATTCGAATAGCCGCCTCGTACGGCTACTTCCCACCCTGGCAATCGATCCATCTTTAGCCATCGATACTCAGTTCCCACTAAAATGGCATAGGTGCTTTTCCAGTTTTGAGGTTGTTCAAGAATGACCGTTCCATCACGTCGTCGAAGATCTAAGTTTCTGACCGATTTCCAGCCTATATAGTCGACATTCAGTTCAAGTTTCCACTCGTGTTCAGCATTCCGGACTGGCCACACTGCGATACCACCAGTGATGACTTGAGGCAGCACCAAGGTTGTCGTTGTGTCTTGAAACTTCACGCCGTTATTCAACCACACGCCATCCAAATGGAGCGTGGCCTGACTTCGGTAGACAACGGCAACGTTCACAATCGGTAATCCATCTGCGTTCCGCAATGCGGTATATAACGTGCCGATGTTAAAGCCAAGCGCGGTATCTTTTCCATTCACCTCAACCCTATTCCCAGGGGGGAGGATTCGTTGGAATTCGGCGTGGCCCTCTCCGAACAGACTGGAAAAGGTGTAGATGTCGATCCCTGCTCCAATCGAGAGATCCGGAAGAAGCTGATACGCGAACGTCGGCTTGATATCGAACAACGGCAATGCGCTGAATATCGTGGTGGCACTAAAAGGACTCGTACTTGGCCACCTCGTCGCTGAACCAAACGGGGTTGTGACCCCCACCCCTACCGTGAGCTTATCAAGCAGAGGGATACCAAGGCCTTGGAGATTTGCCGTCACATAGGTATGGGCGGGGGGAGGCCACGCAACGACGCCATCATGATCACCAGCCGTCGTGGTACCGTCCGGACTTCTATGGCTGAGCGGGCCACCGACAAGGAGTCCCCCTGCCATGATTTGCACACCACGGAGCTGAGTCATTCCAGCTGGGTTGTAATGCAACGCAGATGGATTGTCGGCCTGAGCCGCGAAGGCATTGCCCATCCCAGACGCAGCTGCTCCCTGTCCTTGGATGCGGGGAATCTGAGCAAACGCCGGTGAGGAGCACCAGGTGGCGCTGAAAAGAATCAGCAGCAGGGAGAATCCGCTTATGATGAACTGTCTCAATGGGAACAGACGTCGAGTCTTCTGGACGAGCCCACAGTGGCACTGACCTAGCATACCGCGAAGGTCATGCACGTCGGAACCACCGATCCATGGTTTGTTGAAGTTGGCCTGCGTCGAACGGTTTAAGCAGGTAGGCTTGAGCGCCCAACCCGATAGCCCGCACGGCAAGTTCCTGAGATCCCGACGCCGTAATCATGATAATCGGAAGGTGTTGATTCGTCAGACGCACCCGTCGTAGCACTTCCAGGCCGTCGATCTGACCGATTCCAATGTCGAGAATCATCCCATCGAACTCTCGTGACTCAAGCAGTGTCAGCGCGTGACAGCCATCGAATGCCGAAAACGTCTGATACCCTTCTGCTATGAGTCGGTCATGAAGCAGTTGCTGAATGTCGGTATCATCATCCACCACTAAGATGTGTTGGCTCAGGAGATGGGATTCAAGTAAAAGTGGGACCTTCACGGCATGGATCGGAATCGTGAAGGACAGTTCTGCGCCACCCTCGGGACGATTACGAGCTGCCACCTCCCCTCCTTGCAGCTCCACTAGTGTTTTCACGATGGACAGCCCAAGTCCCAACCCTTTGGGGGCAGTACGTTGGCCTTGCTGGATACGGAAGAAAGGGTCAAAAATCTTGTCCAGGTATTCCGGAGCAATACCGGGGCCCGTGTCCCGAATCAGAACCATTGCCGTGCGGTGAGTCGGCAACTCGCAGGCAACCGACACGGCTCCGCCCGGTGGGGTGAACTTGATGGCATTTTGCACCAGATTGACGACCGTCTGGATTAACCGATCACGATCTGCCCACACGACGACATCCGTGCCGGCACAATGAAATTCCAGTGACTGCTGCTTGGCCTGAGCCAACGGTTTTAGTTGCTCAATCACGTCGGCGAGACAGGGTTCGATTTCGACATCGGCCGCATGCACCTCTAAGCGCCCTGTCTCGATACGGGTGCGATCGAGGAGATCCTCGATCATCCGAACCAGCCGATCTGAATTGTCCGACATGCGCACGAGATAGCGCTGCTGCTTCTCATTCAGCGGTCCGGTCAGTCCGTCCAGCAGATTTTGGATGAATCCCTTGATGGACGTGAGCGGTGTTCTCAGTTCATGAGACACATGGGAGAGGAATTGCGCACGCAAGCGGTCGGCTCGCTCAAGAGCTTCAGTGCGCTCTTTGACTTTGACCTCCAACCCCTGATTCCACTCTTCGATCTGCTGGTAGGCCGAGGCGTTATCCAGCGCGATGGAGACTTGACTCGCGACCGTCATCATCAGTTCCAAATCGTCTTCCGTCACGCTTTGATTGTGTGAGCGATCAACCGTCAACATGCCCCAGATACGGTCTTGGGTCTTGATGGGAACCACAATCAGGGCTTTGGTCCCGCTCAATTCGGCTAACCGTTGATTGAGGGGATGGAGGCTGTGCCGTATCGACTCGATATCCTTGATCAACAGTGGGCGTCCTTGAAGAACCACCGTCCCCTCGGGACTCTCACAATCAGTAATTGGAATCCGACAGGACTGGGCGAACGTTTCAACCTCCGCAGGCGCGCCAATCAGACGGATATGTTGGACGCTCTGCTCACAAGGATCAAACATGGACACCATGGCACTGTTGTAGTTGAGCTCGTGCGTCAGGGCTTCCAACACCTGGTGCAAGAGCGCATCTCGTTCGAAGGTCGAGCCAAATGAGAGCCCCGCTCGGTGAAGCGCCGTGAGTTGTGCCACTTTCCGACGCAACTCCACCCGCATTTGCTCTTGTTCCAAATAGGCTTCGCGCAATTCTTCATGACGGGATTCGACGAATGTAATCTGTTCTTGGATCAAGGCCTCGCGTCGTTCGCTCTCACGAAGCAGCCGTCGATTGACCATGATGCCGACGGCGAGGATCGGGCACAGTCCGACTAACAACACCTCGCCGAGACTCACCGTCGGATTCAGAACACCGACTCCCGCCATGAGAGCAAGCCCCACCACCCCTCCCCCTACAAACCATGCAAAACTCTGTTGGGCCTGAGGCAAGGACTCAACGCGGGTCGCTACCGAAGCGTGTGCAGCCTGGGCATTCTCGACGCCGACGACAGACTCACTGCTCAGTCGAGTCGGACGTGTCTGTTCAAGAGGTGAGGTTGCTCGCCAGAATCGCTTCCGATACCGGCTCTTCTCCTGCCATCGAATTGTCCACTGACACCATTCATCATCATTGCCGATACAGGACGTCTCGATCGCTTCTGCCTGAGAGAGGCCGTGGATGCGATGGGCCATGGCGACCATGATGCCTTGTGCAGATTGACACACCAGGCAGGCACACCGCCTGCGGTACGATCCAAACTGCCGAAGCGTTCGGTCGGTAAACCGCATCCCCACCGCAGCCGTGCTGCTCGTGACTTCCACCACACGGAACTCCACGGACCCAGACGTAAACTTATTCCCAAAGTAGGGAAACATCGTGTAGATCTGTGACAGCGAAAATGGGCGAGTCAGGGCCAGCATGATGGGCGAGACTTTTTCCGCCCCTGCTTTAAACGCAAAGCGGGGATCGCCCGAGATCCGTTCACAAAACTCATAGAGATACGACGTAAATTCGTACGAGTAGCTGTTCCACGGATTCTTCAACAGCTCCGGAGTCACATGATAGATGGGATCCTTGATGCGATCATTTAAAAGGCCGCACAACTCCTCGACCGCTTCTTTTCCTGCCGACGCTCCTCCCGCAGACGTCACTAACTTCTCTAAAAAGACCGTCACCGCCCTGATGCTGACGCCGCCAAGATCTCGGATCGTCTGACCCTGTTCATCCAACCCGAACGGGCGAAACACCATGGCGCCCTGCTCAAGAATGGTTCGATCTTTTGGTAAGAGTTCGATGTTCGCGAAAGACTTGGCCTCGACAATGTCGAGCGTGCTGCTTGTCATGGCGTCATCCCCTCAGACAACAGGTCCATGGGACGGAACTGGGCGCGGTGTTGAGCGCTGTCAGCCGGTACGGCAGCCGATGGATTGCACAGAGCAGAGATGTTGATCTACCTGCTCAGTTCACCTACGGGAATAGCACGTATGGCTCGCGGAGTATATCGACGACCGCGTGAGCTTTGCAATACGAAGGTTGAGCCCCTTCCATCTGTGGGGAGAAGCCGGTCAAAAGGTGGGACTGGCTGCGAGGGAACTACCTGAGGGGCTGATCCTCTCGGTTCGCGGGACACGGGTATCGGCAGAGTGCCGAAGGATGCACGCTGCTAGTGTCTCACTGACCGCTTGAGCTTTTTTTCAACGCTGGCCACCTTGCTCTGGAGACGTCCGGCATGGCCCTTTCGGTAATCAACTTTGATTGTGCAGGAAATGCGGTTGCAGTCCTTTTTCATCCGCTCATAGCATCGCTGCACCACCGAAAAGACCTCCTCCCATTCGCCTTCTAAAACCGTGCCCATCGGATTTAATCGATACGCGACCCCACTCTTATCAATAATATCGAGAGAACGGGCCACATATTTCCCGACACTCTCGCCCTTTCCCAACGGCGACATGCTGAACTCCAGTAGGACCATTGTGTCTCCTATTGCTGTGTGGCATCAGGTTGTGCGTTTGCCACCGCCTGAGCCCGCCTTTCCAACCAGACGTTGGGGTATCGGACCTTGCCGAGGAAACGAAAACCGTCTAACGCCTCGCGCAGGAGTGCCCGCCGCGTCTCGAAATCCGGCTCACTTGCCTTGGCCTGTTCACGTAGTTGCCCAAGCCACTCGACGAAATCAATGAATTCTGCATCGAGGATCTGTTCCAAATCCTCTTTCATAAATCCGGAAAGAGCCGGTGCCACTCCGCTTGTACTAATCGCGACTCGCACATGACCCACTGCCACAACAGCGGGCATCGTGACGCTGCTTGCCTCTGGGTAATCTACTGACCAAAGCAGCACACGCTTTTCTCTGGCTTGAGCCACCAACATTTGAGCAAAGTCACGATCGCCCCGAAGGGTATTGAGAATGAGAATGACGTGTTCGAGATCCGTGTCGCGAAAATGTCGCCCACGATGGATAATCTTACCCGAAGCCGCCAGAAAGCGTAACGGTTCATTCAGCGTGGGACTGATCACCGTGACTCGCGCACCGGACTCGAGCAGGCGCTGAGATTTTTCCGATGCCTCCTCATCGCCACCGATCACCAGGACCGGCCAGCCTCTTACATCCAAGACCAAGGGAAAACCAGGATTGGCAACCATGACGTGACTCCCAATTTGACTGAATGGCTCAGTATCTGAGAATGAACCTCCATCATGCAAGTGGGATTTCGAAAATCCACAGCTCATTTCCCATTTTGGTCAGTCCGTCGCTATAATGCAGCACACTCGAATGAGTGGAATGATTTCGTGCGCAATATTGGAAGACTGTCCGGAGGGGGGCGGTTACGGACCGATTGGCTTCTGACGATGACGTCAACCCTGCGCGCTAGGTGTCAGCTGGATCTGCATCCAGCTCCATATTCCAATAGAGATAATCACGCCAGCTTTCCGGTGTGTTGCGAATGCCGATGGTAATGGTAATGACGGGGCTCCACCGAGGTTTCACCGGCCGCTTTTTCAACTTCATGCTGGCTTCTTCCGGCGTCCGCCCGCTCTTCCGATTGTTACAGCGCCAGCAGGCAGTAACGATGTTTTCCCACGTCTTTTTCCCACCTTTGGCGATGGGCACGACATGATCAAATGTCAGTTCTTCAGTCCGAAATTTGTGATTACAGTATTGGCAACAGTACCCATCTCGCGTAAAAATGTTGATACGGGAAAACTTGACGGCGCGGTGACTGTCCTTCAACTTCACCAGTCTCAACAGGCGCATCACCGAGGGAAGCTTGATCGACAGAGAAATCCCGTGGATTTCCCTATCGTAGACCTCCAAGACTTCGACTTTTCCTTGCCAGAGGAGCGCGATCGCTTTTTGCCAATGCACAACCCGGAGGGGTTCATAGGTCGCGTTGAGCAGGAGAGTCATTTCCATAGAGGAACCTCATCCCCAATCGGACCTCCAGGCCAGTCACGGAGTGTATCCGATGGGCATAGCTACCCGCTGCTATTTCTATGCCATATGGTGGCGTTGAAATCAAGCAAGCGCCCTTCTGATGCCACATACGGCAGGCCAAGCGAGAGATGACGATCATGAACGATTTCGTGAGAGTGGCCTTTACGCACGAGATTCCACCCGGCACAGGGCGAACAGTTGAAGTCGATGGGATCTGGATTGCGGTCTTCAACGTGGACGGAACTTTTCACGCGATCGATAATTCCTGCCCCCACGCGGGCGGCCCGCTCGGAGAAGGGAAACTGTGCGACGCGGTTGTCGAATGTCCCTGGCATGGCTGGAAATTCAGCGTGATCTCAGGAGAACGCGTCGGCAATCCGAATTTTCAGGTGGTGCGCTGCGAAGTTCGAATCCAAGAGAATGACGTTCAGATCGCCATCCCACCGACACTCAGAGAACCGGTCTAACTTTTTGACGGACCAGGCGGTGACGGTACTGTTCCGTCCTCAACATCAGGCGCTTTGGGCGTCACTCCGTCCGCCGGTAGCGAGGCCGCATTGACCTTCTTGAGTTTCAGATGGGCATGCCAAATGAATTCTCGCTCGAACCATTGGCCACGCACCCCCTGATCGCGAAGCTGTACACGGATCTCGTAGATATCTCCCTCGACATGCTTCACTCGCCATTCACCGAGTCGAACCCCTTGCCCACGATCCTTCATCATACGAACATGCTCGTTCATAGCCTGTAGGACTGTCGGGTGACCGATCGCCTGAGAGCTCTGCACCAACGCCAACGCCTCAACTTCTCGCTGGTCTCTCGACGGGGTTGTCGATGGCAGCGTAGTCCATGCATAGTAGAGTCCACCCAGCAGTAGGATTGCGACGACTGCATAGCGGATCAGCTGGGTGGCGAGCGATCGCGAAAAGATACGGCTGTTAGTCATGCAGATGTTGTCTCAAACCAACTCGTGAAACCTTGTGACCTGCACGGCATCTTAGGAAGGCCGGAACGCCATGTCAATGCAGCGTCGAGACCTGGCCGTGACGAGTGCCGCTTGTTTGGTGAAAAGCCGGTGTGTTACAAGTACGGGAAGGTTCTAAGATGGTCGGGCATAGAATGAGTACGGTGCATGAAGTTCTTTTTATACGGTGATCTCCTCAATCCTTCGCAACTCAAGCGGCGAGCCCCGGAACATAGATTTCTCTACCTCGCCACCTTGTCGGACCATACGGTGAAATTTTGCCGATGGTCGTCGCAATGGCGGTGTGGGCTTGCCAGTATCGTACCTTCACAAGGTGAAAAGACTTGGGGCGGGGTGTTTGAACTCACGGACGAAGATATACAAAGCATGGACCAGTTTGAGCAGGATGTGCCGCAGGGCACGTACCGCCACCTGCAAGTCACCATCTCGACCGATCGCGGAGAGAAGGAACTGGTCACCACCTACGCAGCGAACCCGATCGGGAAGTTTAAACCCAAAGACCACTACCTGGATTGGGTGCTGAAGGGACTCAAAGAGTGGAAGATTCCGGAGGACGTGATCCAGCAATGGGCGTCGTATAGGCCGAGGTAATGCAGGCACTCACAGCTTTCAGCTATCAACCATCAAATAGATTTTACGTTTGAGCCGACGGCTGATTGCTGACAGCTGGTAGCTCGACTTAGATTGAGGAGATTATGCCAAAACCAAAATATCATATTCTTGTCTGTACCAATTCCCGCCCTCCTGGTCACCCCAAACCATCGTGTGGGTCAGCCGGTGCGGCACAGCTGCTGATGGCGTTCAACATGGGGCTGATGCAACGTTCTGTCCCACCAGGGGAAGTGTTGGTAAGCGCGACAGGCTGCCTTGGTCCTTGCGAGCAGGGTCCGACGGTTGTCGTCTATCCCGACAATACCTGGTATTCCAAGGTCACTGAGGGGGACGTCGCCACCATCCTTGATGAACATGTCGCGAAAGGGACACCGGCTGCGAAGCTGAATCCAGACTCTGTGTGGGAATAAGCTGAGCCACTGACGGGTGGCTTCGAGCGGTCAGCTGAGACTGACGCTTGATTGCTTCAGCTGATGGCTGATAGGGTTTCCTTTGACACATGAGTACACCCACTCATCACGAACACAAAGACCATGCACCCACCTCAATCGGGTGCATGGTCATTACCTGTAGCGATACCCGCACACAAGAATCCGACACCAGTGGTCAGCTGATTCGTACGCTCCTTGAAGCGCGAGGCCATACCGTAGTCGGATATCATCTCGTGAAGGACGATCCGGCCCAGATCCAGTTGTGGATCGCGCGCGGCGTGATCAACGACGCGGTGCAGGCTATCATCATCAACGGCGGCACCGGCATTTCCAGGCGGGATTCCACGTTCGAAGCGGTAGACGAGATGTTGGAAAAACGCCTCGACGGATTCGGCGAAATCTTTCGGTTACTCACCTATCAAGACATCGGCTCACCGGCGATTATGAGCCGGGCGACTGCCGGTGTCATCAAAGGCCGTGTTCTCTTTTCTACTCCTGGCTCAGAAAACGCCGTCCGCCTCGCGATGGAAAAGCTCATTCTTCCCGAACTCGGACATCTCGTGAAAGAACTCAGCAAGTAACGGTCATGGGTACGTGGTGAGGGACGAGATGTCTCCGAAGCTTCTCGAGGTATTCCATACTTGACGTGGTACACGCGTCGTGTTCGACTTGTATTTTCCCCTATTACAGACTCCTCGTACGCCATGAAGGAATTCGCCATGCGTAAAGGTCTTCTACTGTGCTTCGTAGTCCTCGCAAGTCTTGAGACATTCTTGATTGGGCCACATTCGGTCCTGGCTGCGGAGCAATCGCCGAAGAAAGGAAACCAGCCTACGCCAGTGGCAAGGAAGACCAACCAGAAGCCATCAGCGAGCGAGGATGTACAGAAGAACGTTGAGAAAGCACAGAAGGATGAGACGGATAAGACTGATACGCCCGACAACAAACCTGAATGTGTGACAGGGATGAAGGCCCTTTCGAGACCTTTTTCGGAACCCTGCCGGGCCTACACTGAGTGAGTGCACGCGAGGTCGCTTCGACCGACGAAAAGAGGGTTCGCTTCACGAACCGCAAACACGCGTGGAAGGAGAAACAGGGCAGCTGGTTCCACCTTGACGGATAGTCTGGGGCGGTGGTCCCGCATTCCCCTTACGCCTTACCCTTTACCTCTCACCGTTCTTAGTCTTGTGTGATCTTCGGCTCGTCGTACGTCATCTCCGTCGAAATCTTCGACTGCGCATAACGCTTATAGTGTAACAGGAGGTCACGCACGGAGACGACGCCTGAAATCTCCCCGTTCTTGGTGACGCCGAGATGGCGCACGCCCAGGTCGGCCATCATATCCTGTGCATCATCGACCGACTGACTCCCCTCGATCGTACAAATCGGCGTCGTCATGATCTTCTCGACGGTCAACTTGCCCAATGGCTTTCCGCTCGCAACGGCGAGTCGAACGATGTCCGTGTCCGTCACCACCCCAACCAATCGTTTGCCCTTTTTCACAAAGAGCGATCCCACCCGCGCCGCACGCATCGCCTTGGCGGCACTGGCAATCGACATTTTTGGTCCAACGCTCTTGGGATTCTTCTTCATGATCTTCGCGACTGTGGACATGCTTCCTCCTTTACGTTCGAATGGACTGACACGAAAGAACACCGGCCACGCTCACTATTGATTGGACTCAGGGTAGCACAGAATGGCAGAGAGGCTCAAAACAGGAAACGACACAACCCAGGACTCAGCAAGTCTCTTAGAAGTTTAGCGTTCCTTCGACGACCATCACACAATGCCCACCGACCTTCACACCTTGAATCACATCGTCGTCCGATTCTACTTTGACGAGAATCCGTGAGGGCCGATCGATTTCATAGCCCTGTTCGATGAGAATGTCCGTCGTCGGTCCAACTTCAACAACACCGTTCTGAACCAGGTACGCGCCAAGTGCGCCGCCGGCGCTTCCCGTGGCAGGATCTTCCAAGATTCCAATTTTCGGAGCGAACATCCTCGCGTGAACGGACGCGAACGATTCGACCGTCACCGTCGTGAAGACCATAATCCCATTGGCCCCGAACCGTTCACAGACATTGATAATGGCCGACGCATCAGGGTTGATCGACCGGACAGCCGTCAATGTTCGCACCGGCACGATCAAGACCGGCAAGCCGGTGGACACGACTTGGAGGGGCCATTTCGTATCGGCGATCACGTGCTTCGGCAAACCGAGCGCTCCGCCGATCAGATACACATCGTCGATGGCGTCGATGGGATCAAGAAATTCAGGTTTAGGTTGAGACATCACGACCCGCACCACGCGGCTCTGTTCTGCATGCAATTCGACGGAAAACAAACCGATATTACATTCTTGCACGACCGACGTCACAGGTTCCTGAGTCGAGATCCTCCCGATCTGGGCCAATACGTAAAACGTACCCAGTACCGGATGGCCGGCAAAGGGAATTTCTTGTGTCGGGGTAAAGATCCGCAACCGGGCCACTGCGGCAGGGTCGGTTGGTGGAAAGACGAACACCGTCTCTGAGAGATTCATCTCCCGAGCGATCTGTTGCAGCTCGGCATCGGTCAGACCATCCGCGTCGGGAAACACAGCAACGGGATTGCCGCCGAACGGCTGACTGGTGAACACATCCGCCTGGTAGAATTTCAGCGATCGAGTTTCAGACATAATGATTCATTCGTGTAGTAGAAATAGTCCCGCGCGTTGAGTCGCGTATCAGACCTCGCCTGCACGCGGAAGGCCGGATCATTGGCTCAGCTACAATACTCTTTTTTTTAGAAAATGAGAACTGGCTAAGACCAGCGTTCAATGGTTGGAATAAATTGACAGACCGTGCGTGCCTTTGCGACACTCGCCTCGTGAACGATGTGAATGCACAGGACGTAGCCCACGCGCTAGAGATTTTGGAGCTGACCCTCCCGGTCACGTCCGACACCCTTGATCGCGCCAAGCGTGTGCAGTTGTACAATTGGAATCCGACACGCTACTCCAACCTGACGAATAATCCCACTCAATACATGCAGGCTTACAAGAAGGCCGAAGAAATGACCAAACTGGTCGAGGCCTCTCACGCCCTGCTCTCGGCCTTGCTCGTCCCTGACGAGACTGAACCGTAATCGTCAACCACAGAGCTCGCACCCCTCGCCAACCGTCTCTCGTCATGCCTCAATCGTGGAGAAGGATGTACCTCCGTCAGATTGACCGCTGACGGTTTTCACCTCAGCCGGCATCATGACTCGTCACACGCGACATCCCTTCATCGCCCTGCGAAAGCGCCACTGGCCACGTGATCAAACCCGATACACCCTCTGGCGATCCGACCGGCTGCGCTTGCTGCGCGTAGATTTGGGGCAACTGGTTCGTCCCGAACTTCGAGATATAGAGGAAGACATGCTCGCGCGAGTTCACGCGCACAGCCCAAGGATGGAAATCATGCTTGTAGAATTCTTCGCAGAGCTGCATCGCATCAAGACATGACAGCGTGCTGGGATCATTCAAGGTGTAGTAATAATCCAGCGGGAGATCGTACTCCTCCTGCTTATGAATCGTCATGCCAAATTGTTCCGGCTTCCGCACCATCGGCGTATGGCGATAGGCCACGAAGTAGAACAGTTCCAGCGAGTGAATCACCGGCTGGTTGTTGAGGACAAACTGGCGGGTTTCCATCGCCTCGTCGAATGTTTCGCTTGGGAACCCATAGAACGCCATCACATGGTTCCAGATTCCCGCCTTCGCTGCCATCTGGAGATTACGCTGGATCACGTCCTTCTTGGCATGTTTATCCATGAGAGTTAAGACCCGCTCGTTCGCCGATTCCATCCCATAATAGAGCGTACAACAGCCAGCCTTGGCCGCCAGATCCCAGGTGGCCTGATCTTGCAGGGTCTCCTCAAATCGAATGAGCGTCGTCCATTTAATCCCGACATCTTGATCGACCAGCAACTGTGAAACCTTCTTGAATAATGCCGGCGGATAGGACTCATCGCTGAACAAGAAGTGCCGACAGTGGTACTTGTCCCGCAGCGCCTTGATCTGATCGATCACGAATTGAGCCGGCATCCCTCGATATTGGTCGAAGTAGCCTTGACCATGGTCGCAGAAGGTACAACGTCCCCAATAACAGCCGCGCGTGGCCAGATAGGGAATAATCAGTTCCGGAACGAAGTAGCGATCCAGCGGCATCCCGTCAAAATCCGGCAAGGGCAGCGTGGTCGTCTTCTCGGTATAAACCTCCGAGTTCCGGTGAAGGCCTGACTCATCTCGGTAGATTAAGTTGGGTACAGCGGCAATCGGTCGCTGGCCATTCAGCGCTTCAATAAGCCATAGCAGAGCATGTTCACCTTCATAGAGAATGGCCGAATCGAATACCTCCGTGAAGAATCTCTCGTGATGCACGAGGTCTTCGTGCAGTCGAGTGATAACATTGCCGCCCACCACGAGATGGATCTGCGGGAACGTTTCCTTGATCATCTTGGCAAAGGTCAAGCCGGCCAGCAACTGCATCTGTGTCCCAATGGAAATGCCGACCACGTCAGGTTGTTCCTTCGCGACCTGCGGCAGAACCAACTGATTGGACAGATCTCGATAGACGTTCACCTGCTCATCCTCCAAACAGGCGAACACTTCGTTCGAGACGCCGGGGCGATAGCCGAGATTGCTTTCCATCGGATAGAAGACGAGCGAGGCAGGATAGTAGGCAGCAGAGAGATAGGCCATCGTCTCACGGAACGTGTTCAGCGCCCCTTCCAACAGCTCCGCATCGTAGAACCGCTCACCACGGACGATCCGCTTCGCATCCTCCGCTCGTTCCGCCAGATCGAACACATCACGTGCATAGGCCTGCTCGACCACCGCAAGTTGATTCACCTCTCGTTCAGTCAGTGCGTTGGCCTTCTCTTTCGCTTGCAATGACTTGAGTTGCATCCCAAGCCTAGCCTTCACCCAAATCAGAAAATCCATACTGAAAAAGTGATCCCACATCCCGATATTGATATCGCGCTGGATCACCGTATGACCCGCTTCTCGTAGGACCGCAGTCAGCGAAGGCAGGGCAAGATAAGGCGCCGTCGGTACCCACTCAGGAGGGAAGAGCAACATGACCTTGGATCTCTTCCGATCTTCCTTCTTGATCGGAACCAAACCGTCGATTTGAACAAGTCCGGTGGCACTCATAAATGTCTGCCAATCCTGCATCTCAGGATGTTCAAAAAGGTCTTCCGGCAAGACCGCAGCAAGTGAGAAGGCGAGGCGTACTCCCCACCGTACGTTGAGCCCTTGAACGATGCGAGAACGAAGCTGGAAGCCTTTTTCAACATCCTGATCACATCTTCCCAGCTAGCGTCGGTGTCACTCCGGTCGCTTTAGCCTTTTGATATTGCAGATCCTGGAGCTTTCCTAAACCAAATTTTGAAATGTAGAGAAAGATGTATTCCCGGATGTACAGGCGTAGATCCCAGCCGGGATTATGGTTTCGCTCGAACTGCTCGAATACACGCTCCGCCTCCTCAATACTCATCCCATGTTTCACCGTGTAGTAGTAATCGAGGGCCAGATCCCATTCGGGATTCTTATAGGCGGTCACCCCCCATTTCTCCGGATGCTTGGCGACCGGGTTGTGCCGACCCAGGTCAAAGGTGCCGAAGCCCAGGGAATGCACATGGTCCTTGTTTGCCTCAAGAAATTGCACCGATTGCCAGGCCTCTTCCTTCGTCTCGCCTGGAAAACCGAAGAAGCCCATACAGTGGTTCCAAATGCCCGCATCGGCCGTGAGCTGCAGATGCTTCGTCATGATCTCAGTCGTAGTCGCCTTATCCATCAGCTGCAGCACTCGCTCGACGCCAGACTCATAACCGAAGTGGAGATACTTGCACCCCGACTCCTTCGCACCCTGCCATACCGTCTGATCCAGCAAACTCTTTTCAAACCGCATGTGAGTGGTCCAGGTGATGTTCATCTGGCTCTCGATCAACCCGCGCGTGAGCTTACGAAATAACGCCGGCGGGTAAGATTCGTCGGTAAAGTGGAAGTGCTTGGTGCCATATTTATCGCGCAGAAACTGAATATCCGCGAGCGCATCCTGTATCTTCTTCGACCGGTAACCGGCCGTATAGCCCTCGCCATGGTCACAGAATTCGCACCGGCCCCAATAGCAGCCGCGCGTGGCGAGATAGGGCAGAATCCTCGTCGGCACGAAATACTTCTCCAGCGGCAAGCCATCAAAGTCCGGCGGCGGCAGCGCTGCGAGATCCTCCGCATAACTGGTCGATGACGTATGGACCCCGGTCTCGTCTTTGTAGATGGCGTTCGGCACCTCAGCCAGACTCCGCTTCGCTCCCACCGCCGAGACCAGTTGCACAAACGCCGTCTCCCCTTCATAGACCACCGCACTGTCGAAGTACTGGAACAGCGGCGACTGGGGCAACACATCTCGCAAGCGCGTCACCGTATTGCCGCCGATGGTGATGTGGATGTGGGGGAAGTGCTGCTTGATAAGGGCACAGAAAGTCATCGTCGAGAACATCTGTTGCTGCAGGACAATCGAGATACCGATGACATCTGGTTTCTCTGCCTCGATCGCCGGCTTCACCAGATGGTCGAACACATCACGGTAGATATTCACCTGTGTATCGTTCACCGCATCGATCACTTCAGAGGAGACATAGACCTTGTACGAGAGATCCGTCTCCATAGGCGGCATGCAGATTCTCGCCGGGGAATAGACCATCGAGATCACCGACATCACTTCACGAAAGACTTGAAGTGACCATTCTAACTTATCGATATCATAGAACTGTTCACTTCGTATAATCCGCTTCGCCTCTTCAGCATTCTGGATCAACTTCGCCATCCGCTGATGGGTCACGTCGCAGAGCGCCAGCTGCAGATCCATCTCGTTGACATCGAGATCCCGCTTCTTCGAGAGCTTCCGCAGCCGATCAAGTTGCTGTGGCACCCGGCGAAGAACCTTCTTCAAAAAGTCCTCGCTGAAATACCAGTCCCACATCTCACAGTTGATGTCTTTTTGAATCACCGTATGGCCGGCCTGACGGAGGACGGCAGTGAGAGAAGGAAGGCTTAGGTAGGGTTCCGAGGGAAACCAATCGGGCGGGAAGATCAGCATGACCTTCATCTTCCGGCCACTGGTGGCTTCGAACTGTTGGCGATTCAATAGGATGAGTTCTTTAGAGGCCCGCTCACCTTTAGAATACTCGATCTTCATCCCGGCCTGATCTTTCCCTCACACTGGCAAAAAGTGACTGCAAAGCCAATGGGTTAGGCTTGAAGGAAGATATTGTACGGGGGCTGAAGAAGCAGATGCAAGAGAGAGGGGGATAACGGGGCGCTCAGGTACTTTCCTGTGCTCGCTGAGTGCGTACGCAAGAATCCACTGGATTGAAAGACAATGGGCGGTGTTCCCTCAATGCGCGCAGTCTGGAAACCACCTGGCCGCCCCTATACATTGAGGGAATAGAAACGAACTCGGTCAACGCGTTTGGCTTATGGCCGCCAGAGTGAGACGGTCCGGTGAAACCGACGCTTCGGACTCACGCTCGACAGCTCGCTCATATATCTGATATATAGAACATATATATTACTTGAGAGGTCCCATATGCCTCAGGCCAATGTGCAAGTCCCTGTGTTGATGAGCCCGGCTCAGAAACGCCGCCTGGCCCGCAAGGCCAAAGCCGCGAACCTCACCATGGGGGAATTGCTTCGTCAGGGGGGAGAACGATTTTCTCCGGCAGAAGATAACGCTGCCCTGGATCAATTCGCCAAACAGGTCACGCGGGCTACTCAACGAGCCATCCAGTCGATCGATCGAACCTTGGCATTGGTTGCACAATCGGAAACTCGCATCCAAGCCCTGACGAACTCACACCGAAAGCATGGATGATGGGCCTCACTGAACGAGTCTGGGACGCATTTGCCAGAACGATTCGATTAGTCGACAAAGTCGAACAACTCACCGCCACTGTCGCCAAACAACAACACCACATCGAAGACCTGACCGGCCGTGTCATACGGCTTGAAACTGCGCTTGAGCTTGCTCTTGGAGCGAAACGTCCCAAGAAATTGTCCAGGCCATCCTCTTAGCCGGCGCGATTGATTCAGAATCGCTCGAACACCAGATTTCAGGGTGGACAGATCGGCTAGAAGAACTGACTCGTGCTTGCGAACTGCTCTGAGATGCCATGTTCAGCGGGAAGAATTATGGCAGCGATCTGGCCTCTCCCTCGACCGCTATTTTTCCACTTCGCCATGGCGGCTAGAGCCGATCGGTGAGAACAGCTGATAGGAATACAAGAAACAAGATCTGACCCCGATTCCTGCATGCCTAAGGTGCTCTTGATGTTGCGCAGATCGAGCTCGACATGCCATCGGCTTTGAAACAGAGTCTTCAAGGCAGACTTGTGCGTGGTCTTGGGGCACAGCAGCGTCGTCACCAGGATTTTGCCGCCGGTGCGCAGCTCCCGTACCATCAGCGTACTGGGTGCCTGATCATAGTCCGCTTGACACATCCAGTCCGGTTTGTGAATTGGTTTCTGGAGCACAATCAGATGATCGCGTGAGCCTAACCGCTGTCCGCACCGAAAGTCGGTCCGGCGCGCCCCGTATTGCTCAAAGACCCCATCAATGCCCAATTCACGCAAGGTGCACAGCAGAAAATACGTGGCGTAAAAGGCATCGCCCACGAGCAGATCTCCATACTCCAATGTATGGAGTATCGACCGGAGGAGGGTCTGCTCATCGCCTCCTTTCCCCTGATAGCGACCGATGGCGGCATTGAGCACTGCCCCACTCTCGAGACACACCAAGCCGACGATCCGGCACAAGGGAAACCCCAGCCCGGGCTTCTGACTCCGTGGTTGAGGATAGGCCGCCTGATTAGCTGGTGTGTCCGGCATGACCACGGTCGTGCCATCCACCAGCCGGACCGGACGCCCTCGCCACCGCCAGGGCGCCGGAGCCTGTGCCGTGAGCCGTCGCCCGGTCTGTCGCACCAGAGTGGTGAGCATCTCCGTCGGTACGCGTTGTCGTGC
The DNA here is from genome assembly GCA_005116745.1 of Nitrospira sp. Lineage (NCBI taxonomy): Bacteria > Pseudomonadati > Nitrospirota > Nitrospiria > Nitrospirales > Nitrospiraceae > Nitrospira > Nitrospira sp. The sequence goes on from SWDS01000001.1 coordinate 27,029, forward strand.
TCGACAATAGGCCCCCGTATGCGTACTGCACCGCGGCAGGCCTCGGGTCATGCGTTTAACGGCGGTGTCGTTGACGACGTTCTGACAGGACCGATCTGCACTGAGCGTTTGCGCAAGAAACATCGACAGGGTCTCGGTTGGGGAGAAGACCCGTTTCCGATGGGGCGGCACGAGTGACTCGACCTCACCCAACAACTCAGGGCGAGTCAACAGGGTGAAGAATGTCTCCGCATGACTGCGGTGAATACGCTGGCGAAGGCGTCGTTGTTGCTGCGCACGTGGGTGATGCTTCGGATACATTCAGACTCGCTCCTCCGGTGAAAAATCGATAGGTGTTTAGCCCCCTACCGTATCACTGGAATCGGCCTTTTGCGCGTCACCTCACCGCTGGAGCTGTTAAGTAAGTGCCATTCCACTCTGACCCCTATTGCGCACTCAGTTGCTGCGGACAGCGCTGCACGCCAACGCAGAACCGGAGCGTTCGGCACACTAGAGGAAAAGAACTATGAGCATCATTCATGTCAACCAGATAAAGAACCATGTCGTGCGCCTCTTCGACGGCAAGATTGATATGACTGACGCCGGACGGCCAGGCGCAGACTACGACAATCAGTTTTTGACGAGATCTCTTGCCGCCTATACCATTCACTACCTTTCTGGCGCAGAGCCGACTAGCTGTGCGCAGGCTATAACTGATGGCGGCGATGACAATGGGATTGATGCCATCTTCTATCACGAGCCAGAAAAGCGTCTCTATATTGTTCAGTCGAAGTGGATACACGATGGTAGCGGAGAGCCATCAAATGGGGACATGAAGAAGTTCATCGCTGGTGTTACCGATCTTTTTAATATGCGCTTTGAACGCTTCAATAAGAAGGTGAACGCGGTCAAAGCAACATTGCTTCAGGTTCTCAATGATCCGCAGTCTACCTACAGTGTTGTTGTTGCATACACCGGACTCAATACGCTTGCAGAACCCTCACGGCGCGATCTTGATGACCTCATAAAAGAGATGAACGATGCTAGTGAGATGCTAACAGTCACTACGCTCAATCAATCCGGATTGCATGCATCACTGACCGCTCGTCTTGCGGGTGAGCCAATCAACGTTGACTTCGGACTCAAGTCTTGGGGAAAGATCGATACACCGCATATCGCCTTCTACGGCCAGGTGGCTGCCTCGATTATCGCAGAGTGGTGGAGCAAATTCGGGGATCGTCTCTTTGCGCGGAATCTTCGAAGCCTTCTGGGCGACACCGACGTTAACAACGAGATGCGACAAACGCTTGAGGAGTCGCCGGAACGCTTTTGGTACTTCAATAACGGCATCACAATCATCGCAGGAAAGATCACGAAAACAATGGCTGGTGGAGGCGGGACGGACTTCGGAATGTTTCACTGTGAGGACATCAGTGTCGTCAATGGCGCCCAGACAGTCAGCACGATAGGTCGCCATGCGGTAAAAGCGTCCGAGAAGGTTGCACGCGCATTTATTCCTTTGCGGGTAATATCTCTTGAAAAAGCAAATGCCGCTCTTGGCACTGCGATCACGAAAACAAATAATAGACAAAACCGCATAGATAATCGAGATTTCGTAACGCTTGACCCAGCGCAGTCGCGTTTGCGCGCAGAGCTGGGTGTTGAGGGAATTATGTACAACGTGACTCGCTCAGATTCCGTTGTGCGAAATGACAAGTCGTGTGACCTTGTCGAAGCAACCACAGCACTAGCCTGTGCATCCGGCAAACCTGGGCTGTTTGTACAGCTGAAACGCGAAGTGGGTAAACTGTGGGAGGATATTACTCGCGCTCCGTACAAGGAGTTGTTCAATGCATCAACTAACAGTCTGTTTCTCTGGCGAGTAGTGCAGACTCAACGTTTGATTGATAGCAGCATATACAAAATGTCCACGCTCGACACTCTTGCAGGGCGAGATCTTGGATTGGCAACCCATGGCAACAGAATGATAGCCGCGATGGTATTCCGCGCGCTTCCCCTGGCACGATTTGGAGATCCTGCATTTGACCTCGCAGCCTCTATCACAGATGAGCAGTTTCTCGCATCTGTCCGCAGTGCATATGGGAAACTGAAAACCGAGCTGGACAGCAGTTACCCCAACGCAATCGTCCCGACATTGTTTAAGAACTTGACCAAGTGCAGCGATCTGTTCGCGAAAACCATAATAAGCTTGCCGACATCGTAGTTTCTGGGGATCACCTTCATGAAGTACGTGGATGAATTTCGTGATCGTGCCGTGGCAGAGGCTTTGGCGGAGAGGATCAAGAAGACGATATGCCAGCCTTGGACGATCATGGAGGTGTGCGGGGGGCAGACCCATGCGATCGTGCGGTTCGGTCTCGATAGCCTGTTGCCGAAAGATCTGACGTTGGTCCACGGACCAGGCTGTCCGGTCTGTGTGACGTCGGTGTCGTTGATCGACCAGGCGGTCTGTCTCGCATCCTTGCCTCGGGTGATCTTCTGCTCGTTCGGCGACATGTTGCGCGTTCCCGGCTCCCAGGGTGACTTGTTCGGCGTGAAGGCGGCAGGCGGGGATGTGCGGATCATCTATTCGCCGTTGGATGCGCTCGAACTGGCTCGCAAGAATCCTGATCGAGAAGTCATTTGTTTCGCGGTGGGATTTGAAACCACTGCCCCAGCCTGGGCCATGGCAGCCTCGCAGGCGAAGCAGTCAGGGGTCACCAACTTCAGCCTGCTGATCGCCCATGTGCTGGTGCCTCCGGCAATGGAAGCGATCCTGTCGTCGCCGAAAAATCGCATCCAGGGTTTTCTTGCTGCTGGCCATGTCTGTACCGTGATGGGCTATGAGGAGTACGAGGCCATTGCCCAGCGATATCGAGTACCGATCGTCGTGACCGGGTTTGAGCCGCTCGATGTGCTCGAAGGCGTGGCGATGCTGGTGAGTCAGTTAGAGGAAGGGCGAGTTGAAGTCGAAAATCAGTACGTGCGATCCGTCAGCCGGGAGGGGAACCTACCAGCGAGGACCATCGTCGACGAAGTCTTTGAACCGGTGTCGCGCTCCTGGCGTGGCATTGGCGAAATTCAAGCAAGCGGCTTGCGCCTCAAGCCGGTCTACGGTGCCTACGACGCCGAAGTAAAGTTTCAACGTGAACTGGCGCAGCTTTCAGTAGGCATTGAAGATCCGGAATGCCAGAGCGGGCTGGTTCTCCAGGGATTGCTCAAGCCGATGGACTGTCCGGCCTTCGGGGTTCGTTGCACGCCGGAACAGCCGTTAGGTGCGCCGATGGTGTCGAGTGAGGGAGCCTGTGCCGCCTATTATCGGTATCGCTCCCATGCCACTAGTAAGGTCTAGACGGAAAGAGCGAGCAAATGACTCTGCATGACAACAAACCATTTGAACCGGCTTGCCCACTGCCGATCTCGGCAAAGAACACCGTGCAGCTTGCACATGGTGGCGGCGGTCGCCTCATGCAGGAGTTGATTCAAGACGTCTTCGTGCGGGCCTTTCATAATCCTATGCTGGCGCCACTCCACGACGGCGCAACGTGGCCCGTCGAGAAAGGCACGCTTGCCTTCACCACGGATTCCTATGTGGTGCGTCCGCTGTTTTTCCCTGGGGGTGACATCGGGAGTTTGGCGGTCAATGGCACGATCAATGATCTGGCCATGTGTGGCGCCAAGCCGCTGTATCTGAGCGCGGGATTCATCCTTGAAGAGGGCCTCAGTATGGACGTGCTCCAGCGAGTCGTGAACTCCATGGCCGAGGCGGCGCGAGCGGCAGGTGTGCCGATCGTGACAGGCGACACGAAGGTGGTGGATCGCGGCAAGGGCGACGAGATCTTCATTAATACAGCGGGGGTTGGTTTTGTCCCAGCCGGCGTCCGCGTGTTGCCGACGTTGATCCAACCGGGCGATGCCATTCTCGTGAGCGGTGACCTCGGTTCTCACGGTGTGGCGGTGCTCAGTGTGCGGGAAGGACTCACGTTCGAGGGCGACATCAAAAGCGATTCAGCACCGTTGCATCACATCGTGGCGGACTTACTCGAGAGCGGCATCGATATCCATTGTCTGCGCGATCTCACTCGTGGTGGGCTGGCTAGCGTGTTGAACGAACTGGCCGTTGCAGCAAAGGTCGGGATGACGGTGGAAGAACCTGTCATTCCGGTGAGCGAACCGGTGCGTGGAGCCTGCGAGCTGTTGGGGCTCGATCCACTCTATGTGGCGAACGAGGGACGCTTCGTCGCGATCGTACCGGCTCTACAAGCCGAAGCCGCGCTCGCTGTGATGCGCCGGCACAAGGCAGCCAGCTTGGCGGCTCACATCGGGACGGTGACAGATCGCAATCCTCCGATGGTTATCTTACAGACTGTTATTGGCACGCATCGTGTTCTGGATCTATTGTCGGGCGAGCAACTGCCTCGCATCTGTTAGCACCGTCCGAAGTCTCCCACCTTCACTGAAAAGTGCTTAGCGAAATGTAGCATTCTGCGACAGTGATCGGTTGACCTTCCGCAGAGTTTTTCCCGACACTAAATGAGGGGCCGCACTGGAGACGGTGCGACGTCCTGTCCTTTCAACACCTTCAGCTTTGGCAGAGAGGGCTGTACGGTTAGCTCTGATGGCACAATGATTGCGCGGTGGGAATGTTAGAGGTGATCAGCTTGAGGTGGAGGAATATGTCACTGATATCCAGGGTGTTGTTGCTCTTGATGACTTTGTCGTGTGTGAACTCGGCCTATGCTGCTTCGGAGCAGATGAAAGGAAGTCCGCAGACGCTGCGTGAACACTACGATCTCCAAGAAGGCAAACGCCTCTACGAGCAGTATTGCCGGTTCTGCCATGGTGAACAGGGGAAAGGGAAAGCCTTTGATGTGACTCCGCCACCGGCCGATCTCACCAGTCCCGCCGTTCAGCAGAAGTCAGATTTCGAGCTCACACAGATTATTCACGGGGGTGAGCAGGGCACCGCGATGGGGGCCTGGAAATGGGCGTTGTCTGACAAAGATAAGCAGAATGTCCTGCAGTACATCCGATCGTTGGCTCGCTGATGACCAGCTGAGATGTGATTGCCATTACCCATTACAATGTGAATGTCGTCGCTCATGGGATGGAGAGGCGGGGCTGACAAGATTCGTGTTCCGACATATGAGCCTCGCATGCCCACTTGTTGAGAGGATTCCGTGTAGTACAATCATCCCAGGCCCTCAGCTCACAGTTTCAGTATGGAAACGTCTAACACTGATGATCGACACGTCCAGCCGTAGATGTGAAGTGAGAAAGAGTCATGGCAATCAGGCGATTGCTTTGAGCTGCAGAGGTCTGCTGCTGTGCTGCATCGTCGTATTGGTATGTTCCGGCTGCGCCTCACCTGTATTGATCGAGATGGATTCCTATGACCCGTCACACAATCAGATGGAGATCGCCAACTACTATCGCAATCAAGCTGTTGCGATGCGCGAGAAGGCCGACGCGCAAGCGACGGCTGCTGTACGGTATGAAGCCCTTTTTGGACCAGAGGCTGACTTAGTCTCCGGTGCCAAGTCATTGGCGCACTATTATGAGCAGACGGCACAAGAATTAGAACGAGTGGCTCAAGCCCATGAGGCTCTTGCTCGGAACAAGCAAACGCCTGCGGCTGTTCGGTAAGTGATGAGATTGGCTGAAACGTACACGATAAGAAAGAGGAGGGGGCTATGAAACAGTCTTCGATCATTCGTCTGCTTCTTGTTCTGATCCCGCTACTAATGACCCTTCAGAGTTGCAGTAGTACGGTGTATCCAGGAAGTCGCGGGCTACGGTGGTCTCCCCTTAGCAGTGGATTAGCGAAAGAACCGCTCAAGGAAGGAATCTACTGGCGGGCGCCGTGGAATGACGTTTTGGTCTACGACACGCGATGGAAAAGCTTCCGGGAAAAAGTCGATGCCTTGACTGCAGATGATCTGCCAGTCACGGTCTACGCGACCATCACGATGCGCCCAGCACCCGATGAAATCTACTTTCTGGCGCAGGAAGTCGGGCCTGAGTGGTACAAGCAACTCGTGCACCCCCAACTCTTGTCGGCTGTCCGTGGGGTCGTCGCCAACTATTCGATGGTGACACTTCCGGAGCGCAGCAGCGAAATCGGCAATAAGATCGAAGCCGTCGTCGTCGAAACACTGAAAGGTCGCCATTTGGATGTCTACAACGTGGCGCTTTCCGAAATGGAATTCTCCCAGATGGTCTTGCGGGCCATCGAACAAAAGCAGGCCAAGGAGCAGGAGAAGGAGCAGAAGGACTTCGAGGTGGTCATTGCCCAGCGCAATGCGGAGATTGCCAGGATTCAGGCCAAGGGCGAGGGTGATTCCTTGAAGATTCGGGCGGAAGGCGAATCCGACAGCATGAAGATCCGCGCCGTGGGGCAGGCGCAGGCGCAGGAAGTCATCACCAAAACGCTGACGCCGGATTATTTGAAGTTCAAGCTCTATGAAAACCCTAATTCCAAGACCATCATCGTACCCGAAAAGCTCAATGTTCCACTGATTCTGAGTCCTGGCGCCGATCACCCGCGATAGGAGTCGTCATGAGACTGGCGCAGTATTTCGAGCATGCCTATGACTCGAAAACGCTCACGGTGCGACACATCATGGAGGGGGCGGTCTGTACGGTGAGTCCTGAAACCAGGGGGATCGTGATTGCCGAGATCATGGCCGAGCGGAATTTTGGGGCGGTGCCCGTCGTGGAACGCGATTCAACCCTCGTCGGTCTGGTGTCTGAATTCGACCTGCTACGAGCCATTGACGAGGGAAAAGATCTTCGCCATATCATGGCCGAAGACATGATGACGAGACATGTCGTGACGGTGACCGAAGACATGCTGGTGCAGGATTTTATCAAGCTCCTTCAACAGCAACACCTTATCCGAACTCCGGTTGTGAAGGGGAACATGTTGGTCGGGATCGCCACGAGACGGGATGCGGTGTTCGCCTATGTGAAGGCGATGGCCCCATACTGGAGCCCGAGGAAGGGTGGAGATATGTAATGCTGAAGTGTGCTACGCACACGCTCGGCTGTGGTAGGACTCTCCGAGCGTTGTGGTACTATCGCAAACGTAAGAGAGTCGGTTAAGACGACCGCAACGCAAGGTATAGGACCCGCTCACTATCTCCGCAGCCTGTAACCCTCCCTGCCATCTTCGCCGATCGAGCACAAACGTCACGTTCAGGTTCACATAATACAAGGTGACCTTGATCTTCCCGATTGTGACATGACCCAAGCGGACTTGATGTCGTGCACCATCTTGGATGCGTTGGCTATTGTTTCCCTTCCGAGTTTGAGCCACCCGTTGTGTACGTAAAAATAACTGTGTGCCGAATTTGACCTTGCGGGGTCTCTCTAGGTGGACTAGAATCAACTTCTCTCACCATGACACCCAAAGTCGCCAAAAAAGAGCGTTGGGTGAGGGCACGACTGCTTTCACAGGCACCTCACGCCGAAGATCGGCAAGGGAAGGCGGTCGAATCGGCACAAGACAATTTCTTCGCCGAAGCCTTCCGCCTCAGCCCTCACCTGATCGGTATTACAGATCTCGAGACAGGGCTCTGTCTCGAGATCAATGACGCCTGCCTAGCCACATTCGGCTTTCGCCGGGATGAAGTTATCGGAAAGACGACATTGATTTTGGGCATTTGGCCTGATCCTCATGATCGGGCCAGGCTCATCGATCGATTGAAATCTGAAGGGTCGGTCCGAAACCTTGAAGTGTCGACGCGGATGAAAGATGGGGAGCTGCGACAATTTCTCATCTCGACGGACGTGATTACTCTCAGAGAGAAGCCCTGCCTCCTGACGATCGGCAATGACATTACCGATCGCAAGCGGGTTGAGGAGGTGCTGCGTCGGACCCATGAAGAGTTGGAACAACGCGTCCAGGAAAGAACGGTCGACCTCGAGCGAACCCATGCAGCGATGCGGGATAGTGAGGCGCGCTTCCGTTTGTTCATCGAACATGTGCCGGCTGCTATTGCGATGTTTGACCGCAACATGCGTTATTTGGTGGCCAGTCGCCGGTGGATGGAAGACTATCAGCTTGCAGGGGGGATCCTCGGCCGATCGCACTACGACGAGCTTCCAGAGATTTCATTACGATGGAAAGAGATCCATCGTCGCGGACTGGCCGGAGAAATTCTGAGCGCAGATGAAGACCAGTTCGTTCGAGATGATGGCTCGATGCAGTGGATGACGTGGGATGTTCGCCCTTGGTATAGCGGCGATGAAGTAGGCGGAATTGTGATTGCCACGGAGGATGTGACGGCTCGTGTGGAGGCACAGAACGCCTTGCATGAAAGGGAGGGACGGTCCGACCAGGTCATTCAGTTGGCCAACTTCGGAATTTTTGATCATGACCATCGCACGGGGCAAATGTACTGGTCCCCTGCGATGAGAGAAATCTACGGAGTGAGACCCGATGATCCCGCGTCTTTCGAGGGGTATGTTCAGTTACTCCATCCGGAAGACCGTGAAACAGTTGTCCTGGCTATCAAGCAGGCCCAAGATCCTGCCGGTGATGATCTCTTCTCGGTGGAACACCGTGTGTTGCACCGCGATGGGAGTGTCAGGTGGGTGAGTTTTCGATCATGGACGCTATTCGACAACGAGGGGTCTGAGCGCCGCCCTGCTCAAACCTTGGGGGCGATGATCGATATTACCAAGCGCAAACAGGCCGAGGAAGCGCTGAAAATAAGCGAGCGCCGATTCGCATCCTTTATGGATAATTTGCACGACTTTGCCTGGATCAAAGATGCTCAGGGGCGGTATCTCTACGTCAATCGACTCTTTGAAGAATCTCTCCTCAAAAGATTAGATTGGAAAGAAAAGACTGCGCGTGAGTTGTGGCCTGAGGAGATCGCCGTACAATATGAGTTGAACGATCGGAAAGTGTGGGAGACCAGGGTCCCTCTGCACACAGTCGAGCCGTTCGTTCAGGATGGGGAGTTCCGGCACGCGCTTGTGAGCAAGTTTCCCATCGTCGATCATAAAGGAGCGCCGGTGTTGCTGGGAGGTGTCGCCGTCGATATCACCGAACGCAAACAGGCGGAAGAGGCGCTTCATCGCAACCAGCTGGAATTGCATCAGCAGCAAGTGCAATTGGAAGAACTGACGTCCAAGCTGCTGGCTGCGCAGGAGCATGAGCGAAAGCGAATCGCCCGTGATCTGCATGACGATGTCAGCCAGCGATTGGCCGCCTTGGTCTTGGAAGTCGCATCCTTGGAACACCACCCGTCTACGGTACCCGGTGAACTGACTCGAGCGCTAGCTCCACTTCGTGAACAGTTGGAGCAGCTTTCTGACGATGTGCACACACTCGCGTATCGGCTTCACCCTTCGCTCCTGGAGCATGCCGGATTGCGCCCGGCGGTTGAAGAGCATGTTCATCAGGTTTCTCGGCGCACGGGCTTGCCCATTCATCTGAAGATGCTTGATGTTCCGGATGCGGTGCCGCTTGATCAGGCGACCTGTCTTTTCCGTGTTATGCAGGAAAGCGTTCAAAATGTGGTGAAACATGCGCAGGCAACGACCGTGACGGTCCAGCTCCGAGGGTCATCAAAGGGGGTCGGTCTGTCCGTCATTGATAATGGGAAGGGATTTGATTCACAGGACCTGCGTATTCATCAACAAGGGCTGGGATTGAGCAGTATGGAGGAACGGCTGCGACAACTGCACGGGTTCTTCCGACTCCAATCTCGCTCATCTCACGGCACAAAGGTCTGTGCGTGGGTACCGTGCAAGGTGGAGGTCTCATGAATCGGCCCCGCATTCTGATGGCTGATGATCACGCCATTGTCCTGGCTGGACTTCGGAAACTGGTGGAAGCCGAGGGCGAGGTGGTTGGTATGGTGGAGGACGGACGAGCCTTAGTGGAAGCGGCGCAGCAGCTTCGTCCCGACATCGTGTTGCTAGACATCTCAATGCCGTTGCTCAACGGACTCGATGCAGCGCGCCAAATAAGTAAGCTCGTGCCGGAGAGCAAGCTCATCTTCCTGACCATGCACGCCACCCCTACCTATGCGACCGAAGCCTTTAAGGCCGGAGCCTCCGGCTATCTGATAAAGCGGTCCGCCGCCGTGGAGCTCAAGCAAGCTATCCAGGCGGTGATGCGAGGACAACACTACATGACTCCGCTCATCACGAAAGATGTCTTGGCAGCGACACTCCAATCTCCGGATGGTCAGTTCAATAAGCCGTTGGTGACCTCCCTTACACAACGGCAACGGGAGGTGTTACAGCTTGTGGCCGAGGGAAAAGGTACCAAGGCCATCGCCTCGATTCTGAACATTTCCGTAAAAACCGTGGAGTTTCACAAGTTCCGCATTATGAGTGAGCTCGATCTGCACTCGACGGCCGAGCTCGTCAAATACGCAATTGCCGAAGGCCTTGTGAGTGTGGTGTCGTAGTCGCATCCACTGGGCACGCCTACTACCCGAGGTATCATCGTGTTCTACTGCTACAACATCATGAACTCATGTACTAGTGTTACCATTCAGTACTAGTAATCTCCCTGCATCTTTCTAGTGGGCTTCCTAGTTCACAAAGTCCGTCATACATCCTTACTATTAGCTAACAAAATAATTTTTCCGTTTTTGTACGTTGGTGCATGCAATACCGATTCATTTGAGCCTGTAGGATTCTTCGCTAACAGTTGAGAAGTCGTTGTAATTTTTGATCTTTGTGTAGGAAGGTGTATGCAAGTTTCAGCGATCATCGACCGTGTTTATGGTGCCCTAGAGCAGTTTGGTACTACTTGCTCAATGGAAGAGGTGGTTGGGCTTTGTCCAGACCTGACCTGGAACCAAGTGTATCTAGCCATTGACTATTTGAGCAAAACTGGAAAGGTCTCCGTGACCTTAGACCCAGACAGGACGTACACAGTCCGGGTCTATCCATCAGTCACTGAGACATCTCAATTCTCACCCAAGCAAGATCACGTCCACAGTGCTGCCTAGAACCTTGGCGTAGCGTACTCTTGCTGCTGGTCGCCCGAGCTTACCGTAATAATCTCCCGTGGAGTATGGGTTCCTGATGAGCTCTGCCTAACGTACTGCCAGCTTACAGCAGTCTAAACTTTCTAAGGGCTCCCTGCCTCATCAAGTGGATGATAGGGAGATGTCAGCTATTCTCGGATGGCCTTGGCTCGTTTTTGGAGATAGGCGTTTCGGACCGCAGCATAGAGGTCGAGCGTCGATTCTTCCACCCCCTGAAACTTTTCCAGATTCAAGGAGCGTTCGTTGACGACTTCAGTCGCGCGTGCGCCAATCGATATGGCATACGTGGCCGCCCGCTCATCGATGGAGACCACTGTCGGAATCGAATCGATGTTATGCATGGTCGGCAGGATGAGCCAGTAAATCGGATTGAGGGCGATGTCTCCGGCATAGCCGGCAAGATCTCGAACCGTATATGGTCCCAGAATCGGTATCATGAGATAGGGACCTGGTGGAACGCCATAAAATCCGAGCGTTTGTCCAGTATCTTCCTCCGGTGTCGTCAGCTTGAAGTAATGTTGGGCCACATCGAAAAATCCGCCGATCCCGACCGTCGTATTAATGAGAAATCGCCCGACTTCAATTCCAGCTCCTGTGAATTTTCCCTGAAACATATTATTCAGGAATCGTGGGGTCGCACGGCTATTGTAGAAAATATTGCTGACGCCCACCTGGACAACATTCGGCACGATGAAGTTGTACCCCTTCGCGACTGGCTTCAACACCCAGCGATCAAGCTGCCGGTTGAATTCAAATACCTTACTGTTCAGCGGTTCCCACGGATCGTACTCGTCGCCCGCCTCATCGCCTGGTTTAGAAAACGGATCGAGTGGCTCTTCAGAAGACGCGTCGTGGATCGGTGCTTCTGACGGGAGATCTTTGGGATTGGCATCAGCCAGAAGAACTGGCCGAGCGCTCTGCTCGATGGTGGAGGGGAGTAAGTTGGTCGAGCCCTTGTGTGCGGCGCAACCGGAGAGCACGATCAACAAGACGACAAGAAAAATTCCATATTCACATCGTCTGAAACAGGTCGGCCCATACGCAGCTGTTGTATTCATTCTTCAGATCACCTTCGTGAGATCAATAAGACGAGTATCGAGTATACGGTGCCGCACTCTACCAAAGAAGTTGAGTCACCCGCCAATCAATTATTTTGGAATTGCTCTGGTGAAACGAGGACTTGCGTACGGCCGTCGCTCCTCCGCCATCGTGGCAACAACGTTGCTCCCCTCGTACTCATCGAGAGGTCAACATAGCCAGATGGGCCTGTATCCACTGCGGTTCAGGATTCTGCTGAGGGTGTTTTTGAAGGGTAGCTTGCGGCATGCGGGGGGTCTGGTGAGCTCAGGCTTCGAATACGGAGGATGCCGATGAAAGCCGTCGTAGGAGTGGATGGATCGAAGTATTCAGAGTGGGTGTTGGGTTGGCTGGGTAAGATGTCGCTTCGCGTGGCACCACGAGTCACAGTAATTCATGTGATGGATCTTCAATCTGTACGAGCGTCGTTCATCGTCCAACCGTCCGTCAGCGGATATGAACCGGACGATGGGGAAGCCATTCATCTCTTGGAGTCTCGAGCCAAGTAGGTCGAAGCAGAGACGAAGCAGCGTTTTGTGAAGCTTGGGCTTAAGGGCTTGGTGTACGTCGTGCAGGACCAGATTGCACAAGCCCTCATCGAACAGGCGGGCCATAAGGGATTGATCGTGGTTGGGAGCCGTGGGTTAGATGCCATCGATCGTTTGGTGCTGAGGAGTGTCTCGATAACAGTCACGCTCCATGCGTCCCGTCCGGTCTTGATTGTGAAAGAGCCTCCCCAAACCATTCGGCGGATGCTCGTTGCGACAGACGGCTCTCCGTCATCCAAGAAAGCGCTCCAGTTCATGACCAAACAGTTCACGGCCATGCCTGATGCCAAGCCGCTCGTGATTTTGCTGGTCCATGTTATGCCGTTTCTGCGCTACACGATGGTGAAGGAGGCGGGGAGCAATTGCTCGCGCAGGAGGCAGTCAAACTTGAAAAAGTCGGGTACCGCATCAGGCAGTTTCCCTGTGTGGGGCCAGCTGCTGAGGAGATCATGAAAGTGGTGAATCGCGAACAGCCGGATCTGATCGTGACAGGGGCCAAAGGGCGAAGTGCAGTGATGCGCTTTCTCCAGGGCAGCGTCTCGATGCAACTCGCCTAACAGAGTGCCTGTTCCGTTCTCGTTGTCAGATAAGTCGCGAACCCATCAACCTACCGCACGCACAGAACCAGAACCATCGCTCGCCTCTGAGAGAGGCAAGCGATGGCATGAATAGGAAGAGGCTTGACGAAACGAAAGAGTCCTTGCCCTGAGAAATGTCTCTCTCCGCCAGACCGGATCATCTACCGCGCAAGAGTACTTCTCAACAAGATGAGGCCTTCCCCAGGAGGATGCCCAATTCTGGGCCGGTGCCCTACGCACTCTTTTTGTACACGACCCACGCACCGATGAGGAGTCCACCCATCACCAATCCGAACAGCGTCATCGTATCCATACGGCTCCTTTCAATTAAGAAGACTACAAACTCTTGTCTTTGTAAGAGAGCAACTCTTGTGCTTGGATTCATCGAAGGCGGCGGTCTCTAACCTCATGAAAAAGAAGTGTCTACAACACCTTGTATGCTAAACGTATTCAGGGAGCTGGGGAGAATGTCATCAAGGCTGTCTATTCCATTGGACAACGAAAAGTGGGGGGAAGATTCAGCGCCTCAAGTGTGGTGGCTGAAGCGGCTAAAACGAGATCAGACGGTCACGTCCATGGGGTATCGACAAGTCTTGGTCGGGGCCGATCGGGACGATACGGGTCGGGTTGATGTCGTCGTGCGTGACGTAGTAGTGGCGTTTGATGTGGTCGACATTCACGGTTTCGGCAATGCCGTCGGTTTGGTAGAGATCTTTCAGATACCCGAACAGGTTCGGGTAGTCGACGATTCGTCGGAGATTGCATTTGAAATGTCCGTGGTACACGGCGTCGAACCGAACCAATGTGACAAAAAGCCGCCAGTCGGTTTCCACAAACTCCGGTCCGAATAAGTACCGGTGAGTTGCCAGGCGCGCATCGAGTTGATCCAGCGCGGTAAATAATCGCCGTGCCGCTCGTTCATAGCCCTGTTGGGATGTGGCGAACCCTGCTCGATAGACGCCGTCGTTCACATTCTCGTAGATGAACGTGTTGAGCTCATCGATCTCTTGCCGCAGGCCATCCGGGTACAAATCAATCGGGCTTTCAGTAAATCGATTGAACTCACCGTTGAAGATTCTCATCAGATCGTCATCGGAGTTGGTGACGATCCGTTTGGTGACGGAGTCCCACAGCACGGGCACTGTGATACGTCCGATATAGTTCGAATCCGTGGCTTTATAGGCTTCTCGAAGAAACTGGAATCCATTGATGGGGTCGGGGGAATGTCCTGCGCCTTCGCGAAATGCCCATCCTCGCTCGTCACGAATAGGATCCACGACGGTCATCCCGATCACACTCTCAAGCTTCTTGAGCTTACGCACAATGATTGTGCGGTGGGCCCAGGGGCAGGCCCACGAGACGTAGAGGTGGTAGCGTCCGGCAGCGGCGGGATAGCCCGAACTACCGTCGGCGGTCACCCACCTCCGGAACACATCCGGCTGGCGCGTAAACTCACCGGCTGGCGATTGCTCATCTGGAAATTGGGCTCGAACTTCCATACGGCGGCACTCTCCCTTGAAATCAGTATCTCATATCCACAACCTCTGTTGCAGAGGAGTCTCTTTGCACGGCTGTCGCATTTCGCTACAGCATCAAGCATTCACAGTGGCAAAAGGCGTCGAATGTACGGCATTGCATGAGAAATATCACGTATTCGGGAGGCATGCCCCGTGCGAGAAGCTCACAGTCGGAGGACGAGTGAATCTGAGATCAAAGAGTGGACCAAGGGGATGGGATTTGTGGCTCATACCTGCCTGAATCAGCACACAACCGGATTGCGCGCACAGGTCATACGTGGTTTGGCAGCTTGCATAATCATGGCGCTGGGTGTTGCCTGCGAAAACAAACCGGGAGAGACCTCCGCGGTCAAACCGGACCTGCCTTCCGCGCGAACGGGCTTGTTGCGTCTGACGCCCGAAGAGTTATCCCGAACGCAGCTGGAACTTGTGCCGGTGGCGCAGGGGCAGCTTCTTTCACATCGTGAATTTTCCGCAACGGTCCAGGCCAACCAAAACGAATTGGCCGAGGTCACGACCCTAATTCGAGGCCGGGTCGTGAAGGTTCATGTCGATGTCGGGCAGGACGTGAAAAAGGGCGCTCTTTTGGCGATGCTCCATAGCGTTGACCTTGGCGTGGCGGAGGGAGACTACCTCAAGGCCGGGGCCAGGTTGCATGAAGCGGAGCTGGCACACCTTCGCGCCAAGGAACTGTACGAAAACAAAGCCATCAGTCTCGCTGAACTGCAACGACGCGAAGCTGCCATGAAGACGGCACGAGCTGAACTGCGGGAGGCCAAAAACCGTCTCGAACTGCTTGGTGTGCCACTAGAGGAAATCGGCAGGCTGGAGCGGGAATTGACGATTAAGGCCGACATGCCCCTACGCGCGCCGTTCGATGGGCGAGTGATCACACGCAATATCACACGGGGAGAAGTGGTCGAGACGGAACAAAAGCTGTTCACCGTGGCCAATCTTACGGATGTGTGGGTGATCGGCAACGTGCCGGAGAAGGACGTGCGATTCATCCGCAAGGACCAGAAAGTCACCGTGGTCGTGGCGGCCTATCCCCATGCGATCTTCAGCGGGACCATCACCTATGTCGGAGACGTGCTTGATCCCGCAACCCGAACCATGAGCCTCCGGGTCACCGTGCCGAACCCCGATCGACTGTTGAAGCCGGAAATGTTCGCCATCATCAGCGTGTTGGCAACTCCAAGTCCGGACGTGCTGAGCGTTCCGCTAGCGGCTGTCCAGGATGGGCCTGGCGGTACGATGGTATTCGTTCAACGGGAGCCAGGCGTTTTCGAGCCACGGCCAATCAAGTTGGGGAATGAAGAGGGAGACGTGATCAGGGTGCTGGAGGGGGTGAAGGCCGGCGAGCAGGTCGTGACGAAGGGCTCCTTCGCCCTTAAATCTGAAATGGAACGACACAAGATCGAGCCCACGCCATGATCGCCTCTCTGCTGGAATTTTCCTTGCGGCAACGGATTCTAGTCATCGGCCTGGCCTGTCTGCTGTCGGTTGTCGGTGTGATTGCCTTTCAGTCGATCCCGATCGATGCCTACCCCGATGTGACCAACATCCAAGTACAGATACTGACCGAGGCTGCGGGGCTCTCGCCAGTCGAAGTTGAACGGTTCATCACCTATCCGCTCGAACTTCAGATGACCGGGTTACCTGGATTAGCGGAGATCCGGTCACTTTCCAAATTTGCGCTATCCCAAATCACGGTCGTGTTCAACGACGACGTGGATATGTACTTTGCCCGCCAGTTGGTCCTCGAGCGAATCATGGCGGCGAAGGATCGGTTACCAGAGGGGCTCGAACCAGTCATGGCTCCTGTCACAACGGGGCTGGGCGAGGTCTATCACTACTATGTCGAAGGGCCCCATGCGACAGCGACCGATCCACAGGTCGTCGAGAGGGAGTTGACGGATCAGCGCACCATGCAGGAGTGGGTCCTGCGGCCCCAGCTCAAGAGTGTGCCGGGAGTGATCGATGTGAACAGTATGGGTGGGTTTGTGAAGCAGTATCAGGTCCTTGTCGATCCGGCCAAACTGCGCAAGTTCGACTTGACGCTCCAGCAGATCTACGAGGCGGTGGTGAAGAACAACGCCAATGTCGGGGGCAACGTGCTGGAGCGTCATGCCGAACGCTCGATCGTTCGAGGGCTTGGATTGATCAGGACCGTGGGTGATATCGAATCCATCATTGTGAAAGCGGTTGGTGGCACGCCGGTGTTCGTCCGGGACGTCGCTGAAGTCGGCATTGGCCATGCCGTTCGCCATGGCGCGGTGGTTCTCAATGGGGAGCGGGAAGTCGTGATCGGAACAGTGCTTATGCTTCGGGGAGGTAATGCTCGTCAGGTGGTTGAGGCGGTCAAGACGAAGCTGGAGGATCTGCAGCAGAGCAATATTCTTCCGACAAACACAACGCTGATCCCTTTCTATGATCGCATCGAACTCGTCACTGCGGCCATTCATACAGTGCGGGACGCGCTGATCGAAGGGGTCGTGCTGGTGGTCTTTGTCTTCTTTTTCTTCCTGGGCCATGTCCGCAGCGCCATCATTGTCACGGTGACGTTGATTGTCACTCCGCTCGTGACCTTTATCGTGATGGAGCGGTTCGGGCTCTCGGCCAACTTGATGACGCTTGGTGGGCTGGCGATCGCCATCGGTGAGATTGCCGATGGGTCCCTGGTCGTCGTGGAAAACGCCTATCGGCATCTCGCTCAACACAGCAGCGCGTCGCAGGAAAGCAGGCTCAGCATCATTCTCCATGCGACGAAGGAAGTCGGTCGACCGATCCTGTTCGGCATTCTGATCATCAGTGTTGTCTTCTTGCCGCTCATGACGTTGCAAGGAATGGAAGGCAAGATGTTCGCGCCGCTGGCCTACACGCTGGTGATTGCACTCTTGGCCTCAGTTGTGGTGACGCTGACCCTGTCACCAGTCCTTGTGTCGCTACTCTTGCGCAGAGACCGTCTTGAAGAGACGCGCGTGACGGTCTGGATGAAACAGGCCTATCTGCCGGTGTTGCAATGGACGATCCGGCACCGCGGCCTCATCCTGACGAGTTCAACAGCGATCGTGCTGTGCAGCCTTTCCCTCGTTCCATTCGTGGGGCGGGAATTTATTCCACTCCTTGAGGAAGGGGCCCTGACACCTCAAGTGGTGAAGTTGCCGAGCGTGTCGCTTCCTGAGTCTATCGAGCTAGAGAAGCAGACTCAGAAGGCCATGTTGGAGTTTCCCGAAGTGAAGATGGCGGTGAGCAGGATCGGCCGAGCGGAGATTCCCTACCACCCAGAAGATCTCTACGAGAGCGATCCGATTGTCTCCCTCCACGACCGAAGTACCTGGAAGACGGCGAAGACTCAATCAGAATTGACCGATGCGATCCGCCGGAAGTTAGCTGAAATTCCCGGTATCTCTATTCTCATGAGTCAGCCAATCCAAGAACGAGTGGATGAGTTGATCTCCGGCATCAGGACCGAATGCGCCATCAAGCTGTTCGGAGACGATCTCGACCTGCTCCGCGACAAAGCGCAGGAGATTGCGGCCCTGATACAACACATCAACGGCGTCAAAGATATCAAGGTCGAACAGGTCGCTGGACAGCCCTACCTCATTATCGACATTGATCGGCAAAAGATTGCCCGCTTCGGCATCAACGTGTCGGACGTTCAAGAGATCATCGCCACCGCGATCGGTGGGAAGGCGGCGACGCAGGTCTATGAAGGCGAGCGCCGGTTTCAGCTCACCCTGAGATTTCCAGAACCATACCGGAACAGCGTTGCCGCCATCGGAGAAATCCGCGTGAAGTCTTCTTCCGGAGCGCTCATTCCCATGAGTGACCTGGCCAAGATCGAAATGCGTGAAGGCCCGGCTCGTATCAGTCGAGAGCATGTGAAGCGCCGCATCTACATCGGCTTCAATGTCGTAGGCCGGGATATCGGCGGTGTGGTGGATGAAGGGCGCGCGAAGCTGGCGGCGCAACTCCACTTACCGGAAGGCTATACCGTCGTATGGGGCGGGGCGTTCGAAAATATGGAACGGGCCAACGCGCGATTGATGATTGTCGTGCCGATCACACTGGGCCTCGTGTTCTTTCTTTTGTTCTGGGCCTTCCATTCGATGCGATACGCAACCTTGATCATGATCAACCTGCCGTTCGCGTTGATCGGAGGCGTCGTGTCGCTCTGGCTGAGCGGACAGTATCTGAGCGTACCGGCCTCTATCGGTTTTATCGAGCTGTTTGGGCTGGCCGTGGGAAACGGGATCGTGCTGGTCTCCTATATCAACCAACTGCGCCACGAGGGGCAGCAGATCGATGAAGCGATTCTGGCCGGCTGCAGTCTCCGTCTTCGCCCCGTCGTGATGACCATGATGACCACGCTGCTTGGACTTCTGCCGCTGGCGCTGGCGCAAGGAATTGGGGCGGAGGTCCAGCGGCCGCTGGCAACCGTCGTGATCGGCGGACTCTTCACGTCGACGGCGCTGACGCTGGTTGTACTGCCCGCGCTCTATAGTCTGTTCGCTCGGCAGGAGGTGAGGAAAGAGGAGGCGCCGGAATGGGTGTGAAGGAGGGGTGGATGGCAGGGGGCAATCCCTGCGCTCGCTGAGGCCCCACATCGGAATGTGCTCCCTCAATGCGCGCGATGAGGGATTGCTCCCTGCCGTCCACAGTAGGATGGTTGAAGATCAGAGCTCGTTCCGTGTGCGTAGCTGAGGACCAACGAGCTGGCCTCTTGGAGGAGAAACAACGGTGCAGCCACGAGTAGGCATCAATCTTGTAAGTGTTCTCGTTAAGTTTGCCAGGTTTGTGACCTTTGTGGGCAGGCGAGGCCGAATCCACAGGGCGATCAGTCAGAATGGGGAGAGGGGGGCTTCTTATGGGATATGTGTTGGTGAGGATGACCTTGTTGTGCCTCTTCATCGCTCCTGGGGCTGTTGCGTATGCAGCCGGCGGAGAGCAGGAATTTTCCAAAGGGGAAAACCTGTTGAAGAGCAAACAGTATGCGGAAGCGAGGGCAGCGCTGGAGGCCAGCATCCTGAAGAATCCGTCCAATATCCAGGCCCATTTCAATCTGGCCGAGGCTTGCCGAGCCCTAGAATCCTGGGCCTGTGCGGAGCAACATTACGAGAGCGCATTGGATCTGGATGCCAAATCAGGGACAAAATCCTATTTGCCCAAGACTAAAGCGAAGGTGTGGCGCTTACGGGAGGAAACGACGGCATGGCGGCTTCTGAACGAGGGGAAGGGCCTGATGGCCAGTGGAAAAACGAAGCAGGCGGAGGAGGCTCTGCACAGCGCCGAGGAGCTTGGTCTCAACAATGAGCAACAGACACTCTATCAGCAACTACAGGCGAAGCTACCACGATCACGATCTGCCCCCTCGAAATATCTGGCCTCTGCCGGATCGGTAGGAGGTGCGGGGGAGACGGAGACGCTCGATACGCAGATGGTTCTAGTGCCGGCGGGGAAGTTTATGCGGGGAAGTAATCTCGGAGACGATGAGAAACCCGTTCGGCAGATCTATCTCAATGCCTTCTATATGGACAAATTTGAAGTGACGGTCGGCCAGTACGCCAGGTATCTGCAGGCGACGGAAATGGATGAACCTCCGGACTGGAGCACTATGAATCAAGCACAACATCAGAGACGCCCGGTCGTCAACGTGAGTTGGGAGGATGCGGTCAATTACTGTAAATGGGCCGGCAAGCGCCTGCCGACCGAGGCGGAGTGGGAGAAAGCGGCGCGGGGAACAGATGGACGGATCTATCCCTGGGGTAATGAAGCTCCAAGTCGGCTCCATGCCAATTACGGGAGAAAGGAGTGGGACGACCACCTCGCCTTAGCCCCGGTCGGCTCGTATGAAGCGGGGAAGAGCCCCTACGGGATCTATGATATGGCCGGGAATGCTTGGGAATGGGTGTTCGATTGGTATGAACTGGATTACTACAAGAAAAGTCCTGAAAAGAACCCCATCGGGCCGGCAAAAGGCGATGGAAAAGTGTTGCGGGGCGGATCCTGGCTGTACGTGTCTGAGTTTCTGCGGTCCGCGCACCGGTTCGATGCGCAGCCGACGAATCGGCTCTTTGGATACGGGTTCCGTTGTGCGAAGACGCCATAGCTCTTTTGCCAGCGGCACCGATTGATGAGGGGGCTTTGGGTATGTCCGGGATGTCGGAGTGCTTCCTTGGTTCAAAAGACAGGGCTCAAGGATATTTGGCGAAGCAGATCAAGTCGAGATGGTCATAATGATTGGGAAGAATCGTTTCAGCTTTGTAACCAAGGTCCATGAAGAACTGAATGTTTCTGGCTGTGCGCAGCATGGTGCAGGCATAGAACTTGTGGGCATCGGTCGTGGCTCGTTCAATTTCGTGGATGAGGGCCTTTCCTACTCCTTGACGCTGATGAGTGGGACTCACGGAAAGCAACCGGATCACGCATACGCCGGCTACTGTCCAGAAGCGCACGGAACCGGCGATCGCTCCCCCCACTTCTGCCATGAAAATATGTTTCTCTCTGGCATCCTCTTGAAGGCTCTCGAGGGTTTCTGTCGTCCAGCCGCTGATTTTGTAGAGTCCGGCATACTCACCGAACGCGGCTTGTTGCACCTGGAGGAGAGCAGGAAAATCCGCTTCGGTGGCTGGTCGAATGTGAACCATCACGCAGATCCTGGCTAGAGAAGGACGCCCGCACTTCATAGCGGAAGGAGAGAAGATTCGCAAGAGCGATTGAATTCAGGTTGGAAGAGGACAGCGAGAGGGGGCATGTCATTGCAACTCAACAATTCAAGGGAGCATTTATGCTGAAAGAAGTAACAGGAGATATCTTACGGACAAAGGCAGAAATGGTGGCACACGGTGTGGCTCCGAACGACAGCTATGCGAATGGCTTGGCACTGAGTCTTCGAGGCCAATGGCCCGCCATGTACAAAGATTTCAGACATTATTGCCAAACGTTTACGCCGAAGACCGGTGAACTATGGGCCTGGGCGGGTGCCGGGGGAGTGCGCATCGTCAGCCTGTTTACTCAAGAATCAGCTCCCAGCCATGGAGCCAAGCCTGGGAAGGCCACGATCGAGAACGTCAATCACTGTCTCAAAGCCTTTGCGAAGTTGATCGAGAGCGAGAAAATCCGGAGCGTTGCGCTTCCCCGCTTGGCAACAGGTGTCGGAGGGCTCGACTGGAAAGAGGTGAAGCCGTTGATTGAAAAACATCTCGGCCACTTGTCCATTCCGGTCTACGTGTACGCAACATATCAGCCAGGCGTTCAGGCCACGGAGGGATGATGGCTTGCCGCGCGATCAATATGCTGCTGGTTTCTCAAGGTCTATTAAGGTCACCTGTTGACGTTGTGAACAATGCCGCATCGGAGTCGGCTGGCGACGTGATGCCCGTCACGCAGCTTGGCCACCGTACCGGCGGCGCTCGGGATGTGCGGCTCTCCTCGGCTGTGACGTGACGCGCCGATTATCGCGGATCACATCGTCGACGATCATTCCGCAATTGACGCAGCGCCAACCGTGAAAATCCGCTGGCGAGCCAGTCTGCACCGCGAAGCTATCGTCACTGACGGCGAGGCCGTTGCATCGTAAGCAATTCATTGATCATCTCCCAGTAGAATGTCCTTTCCTATCCGAGGACCCTGTTGCGGAGTCTCGGTGGTGGCAGCTTGAATCATGCGCTGCATTCGTGCGGCTTGCAGCAAGGCTGTCCCATCTTGGAAGCCCAGCACGTACCGCCTGAGAATCTCGGGAGGGCACTGTCGATAGTTGTCGGTATGGTCACTATTCATCAGGGCATCCCGCAGTCCATCTGCTTCCGCGCTCCACTCGTCCACTTCCGTTTCTGTGCGAGCCTGTGCAGATTGCCGTCGACACCACTCGATACGAACAGTGATGGGGTGTGTTGCGTGTTTCATGATTTACTCATTAGATATCCAATCTCACGTCTTATTTCTCTTGGCAGCAAGTTGAATGCCACGGTAAAGAGTGGCAAAGAACCCTGTCCTGATGGTTCTGCTTACTCAGCAGTTTGGTACGTAATTATAATGAGTTACACGATGGGATGAGGTCGGCGATGACAAGGCCTATGGATACCAGAGTAGTCGAGGTCAGTGGAGGAGGTGTAGGATGGGGACTCTACTGTTTCCTAATGAGACTAGGTAAAGCTCTAGAATAAATATCTGGTGCTGAAGAGAGTAGGTTAAGCGTATGGCATCGCAACTCCTGCTTCTCCCTCGTTGAAGATTCCACGATCACTCTAGCCTTTACCTCCTTTGAACTTCAAAAGGACACAAGAATATGACAACGTGAGCTTAAGGGTGGTCTTCGCAAGCAACATTGTTGCCTGCGCTTCGCGTAACGGTTATAAACAGTCCAGAGGATCTTCTGCTCAGGCATTTTCCTAGCATGGCAAACAAACTACGGCGTTCAACTAATTTTCCCAAAGCAGCGATTGAGGCGCTGTGGCAGGGCAATGTGATCGAAGCAATCAAGGTGGTTCGCCAGGAACGGAATATCGGCCTGAAAGAGGCGAAGGAAGTGGTCGAGACCTACATCGTGTCCGAGCCGGCCCTCAAGAAAAAGATGGACCAAGTCCTTGCCACGGCGAAACAGAGATTTATCCGGTGGCTTATCGGATTTCTGGTGCTTGCCGCAGGAATTACATATTTCGTGATGGGCTGATTTGAGGCCATGAATGAGCTACTCGCTACCGGTCCTTGCAACCATTCTTCCATTCGTTCTGCCGATCCCTTGATTTCCGTCGGTTTGCCCCAGCCATGGGCAGTGTGGCGATTTTCACCTGCGGTGTAGATCTCCACGGCATCGTGACGCGTCTGGCGGCGCCAATTGTCTTGATCAAGGCATGGACGCACTCGATATATAGGCACAAGTAATGCATCATCAAGTATGTCCATTGCGCTCGCATCCTTTCAGCGGAGCTGGGCGTATGGAGCAATCGAATCGCGAAAGACGTTCGTTTATTCTGCGTAGTCGTTGACAGCTGCTCAGTCACAGGCAATGTCTTCCAGGTCGCGAGGGATAGGATGAGATAAATCCGCAGGGGGGATTGCAGTACACGTACTGACTTACAATGGCTGAGAGGGAATGGCCGTGGTATGAAGCCTGGCTTCGGTTAACATCACAAGCGGAGTACACTTCTCGCTTCCTCAGGCGAGACGGTGCTGCGTAATTGGAGGCATCTGATGAATGATCAAGACACACAACGAGCGGTCGAAATTCTCAACCGGATTATGGAGCATGAACTAGCGGGAGTCGTACGCTATACGCATTACTCACTCATGATCTACGGCTATAATCGCATTCCTATTGTGTCGTGGCTGAAGAGTAATGCTGACGAGAGCCTTGCCCATGCGCATAAAGCCGGGGAACTGGTTACCTTGCTTGGTGGTCACCCATCGCTGAAGATTGGAACGCTCTTGGAAACCGAGAAGCACGACGTGGGGGATATTCTGCGGGAGAGCTTGGAGCACGAAAGGGGTGCTATCGCAGCCTATTACGATTTGCTAAAGATCTCCGAAGGAAAGTCCGTCCTGTTGGAAGAATTTGCACGAGAAATGATCGTGGGTGAAGAACTGCACCTTGATGAGGTGAACAAGATGCTGCGTAAGTCAGGTGATGTTCAGCCATTTCGCCCCTAACCCGTCCATGCAATCGGGCACGATACTCGTGCCGAGACATGGTTTGCCTCATCATATGACGGGTGAGGCGTTGTGCTGATGGGGGTGATGATGCCGCGATATGGTAAGACGAATGTTCGGATTGGTCTTGGTCTGATGTTGAGCGTGGTGCTGGGGGCGGGGGTGGTGTCGGCCAAGGTGCAAGTCTTGCCAGAGACGGTGTTACTGGTGGGGGGAAAGAAGGTTACCGAACACAAGGGCATGCTTGACCATCCTGTCGTGAAAGGGCTGCTTGCGGCGTTCGAGCGGGCTGAAGCGGCGTTACAAAAAGAAGATATCGATGCTCTCATGCGGTTTTATGCGCCCGCCTATGACTATCATGGATTGAAAGATAACGACGTGCGACGGGTGTGGGGCGAGGTATTTGAGCATTACAAGGCCGTAGAATCACTCCATCTGTTCTCCGATATCAAAGTCCTGCGGGTGAATGACGAACTCCGTGTAGAGGTCACCTGCACGGGTGGCTTGTATGGCACTGACGAACACACAGGAAAGCGGCTCACACTCGACAGTTGGTTTCGTGAAGTCCACTATCTGGTGAAAGAGGGTGATGCCTGGCGGTTTCTTGGCAATGCCGGCGAGGTGCCAGCTGCCGCCCCTTTCTCGTCGGCCCCGCACCATCCGCTATTTTGATTATCCGTGAGACTTAGGTTTGTCGACGGCGAGCCATGATCGCCGGTCTGGCGGCAAAGAGCAGGAGAGCCGCGTAGTAGGCAGCGCCTGACACAGGATCCCGGTTCAGAAACACCTCGGCTGGCGACATTCTTCTGAGCCATATCCCCACTACCAGGTCGGCGAGCCAGACGAAACCCATGGCAATGAAGCCAACAGGCAGTGCCGAAGACTGCTGAGCATCGAGCTTGTGACGGACGACCCATCTCGCTGCGGCGACCATAACGGCGAACATCAGCGGCATCTCCAACAATTCAGCCGCTCTTTCCCCCAGCAGCGGAACGAGGAAGAGGACCCGCCCGGTTCCCAGCACGAACCCCGCGCCGAACACGAGGAGAAAATAAAGGACTGCTGCTTGCAGGATCCGCATGGACCCTTGAGGTGTTGGGGTGAACAATCATTGAGCACATCAATGTGTCACGCTACTAACTGTGTTGAGCTCGTCAACGATGAAACGGGCCATGAGAGTCCAAATTGTTTCACTTCGCTACACAGCAGACGCTCGGCGTGGGTGTCATGCCCATTTTCTTGTGTGCGCTACCAGGCGACTAGATTTTTGCCTGCACATCGAAGATAGTGGCTCTGTGTGGGTGACCAATAGCCTTGTCTGAGAAACGGCTATGTCACGATTGATCGCGGTGCTCGGCGAGTACACGCCCTCATCGGAGTGAACTCTGACGATATTACCCTCTTGAAGCAGGAGCGGCTCAGAATATCATGAACTAGCATTGAGGGACGAAACAGATGATCGATGCGGCACGGTTCTATGAAACGCATGCACTGACCTATCTTGAGGATCGAGATCGGTCCCGTGTAGGGGCTGAGGTTGTTCAGAGTTGGGTGAGATCTCTCCCGTTTGGTGCTTCCGTCGTCGAAATCGCCTGCGGCGGAGGGTATCCCATTACACAGGTTCTTGTGGACTCCGGGCTTGCAGTATGGGCGATCGATACATCTCCCACTTTGCTGAGACAATTTCGATTGCGTTTCCCCACGATTCCAACGCAATGCGCGTCGGCCCTTGACAGTGACTACTTCGGGCGGACATTCGAGGCAGTCATCTCGATCGGCCTCGTGTCTTTTCTACGCGAGGACGAGCAGCTGGCCTTTCTGCATCGGGTAGCGGAGATCCTCATACCACGAGGTCGTTTTCTCTTCACGGCGCCTGTCGAAACAGGGATCTGGCAGGATGTCACCACCGGTCTCGACTGTTGGTCGCTCGGTCGAACCGCGTACACTCGTGCTCTCGAACGCAATGGACTTCGCGTGATCCGCACGCATGTCGATGAAGGGGAAAATAATTACTACGAAGCCGAAAAGATCGGTGAAGCTGCGTGGTGGTGAGACAAGGCCCATTATGCCTGTGTGAGCCGGTTCGCCAAACAGCGGGTTGCTGCTGAACCAGAGTGTTGGCCTGTCAGGGAGGCGGTATAAATTGTGAGGATCTGTCGGACACAGACATTCTCGAGATCACAACACCGATCATAGACAATCTGATGGAGGCTTCTACCCGGATCGATTACGAGGCGCATGTCAGGGATTTCAGTGATCGGATGAAAGCAATCGTGACCAAAGAGCATCTTCAGAAGGTGTGTCAGCAATACCAGGCAGAGAAGGGATTCTTCGCTGAACGTCAGCCGGTTGCTGTGTTCAAGCGGCCTGAGTCGGCAGCCATCATCTGGAAACAGCGCTTTACCAAAGCCAAGGGCGAGTTTGTGGCGGAAATGGTTTTGGTTCATCACAATGGTCGGTATCTTTGCGATCATGCCATGGTGTTCTAAGCCATGCCGCGTGTGCCAGCGTGAGTATGTGGTTGTGGCGATGAATCCAAGCTATGATGGAGCCGCTGATTAGGTCGTTAGCCATCCACTATGCCCCTCCTCCTTCAGCCTCCTTTCGTGGCCATGCTCATTGCCATGGCAGCAGGGCTCATCCATTCCCGCCTCGGTCCTTGGCCTGAGGTTCTCTGCATGCCGCTCATCGGAGGCATACTCGTGGTAGCCGGTTTTACATTCATGATATGGGCCCGCATGCTCTTCACGTTTCGTGGGACCACTCTCTTTGTTGGTCAAGAAGCCTCTCAACTGGTGTGCGACGGCCCCTTTCGATTCTCGCGCAACCCCATGTATGTTGGAGTGCTCGTGTCGTTACTCGGCCTCGCCCTGTGGGTCGGTACAGCGTCCATGTACGTGGCCGTACCGTTCACATTCATGACCTTCAACTTCTTTCACATCCCACGCGAGGAGCAGAGATTGCGTGAATCATTTGGCGAGCGGTATCTCACCTATTCGAAGGAAGTTCGCCGGTGGCTGTGACGACCATTCTTGCGTTCCCACTGATTGCCGTAATTCTTACGCTCTCACTCTGGCATGTCTATTGGCTGTTGGGAGGCCGTATAGGATGTGAGGCTGCCATTCCGGAAGTGGATGGCAAACCGATGTTTCAGCCGTCGGCCGTCGCCACATTCATCGTGGCGGTTGCGTTGGCGCTGTGTGCCGTATTGCTCGGCGCGACCGCTGATCTCATTCACCTCCCGGTGTCACATACGTGGCTGGTATGGCTGACCCAGGCATTGGCTGCAGTGCTGCTCCTGCGTGCGATTGGAGATTTCTGACTGGTGGGATTCTTCAAACGGATCCGAGGGACTCGGTTTGCTCGTTTGGATACGGCGGTGTACTCCCCGCTCTGTCTTCTGTTAGCCATTGGTTCGTCCATCGTTGGGTTCACGTCATAATCGCACAGTCAGGGAGGTTCTGAGATGGTCGAAGCTACAAGCGAATCGGTTTGGTGTCAGACGCAGCTCACGAGCGGAGCGCACTCCTCTCTCTTGGATACCACGCGAGAGAAGGGAGGCAGCGAGTCGGGCTTTCATCCTCATGGCCTGCTTGAGGCGGTGCAGACTGGCATGACGACGAGAGTAATGCAGGACTGTAGCCGTCGAGGGGCGGTCGCCTTTGAGTACGAGGTCGAACTCCAGGGGGAGCGGTCTGAACAAAATCGAGATCGCCTGCTCGATGTGGCAGGGAAGTGTCCGGTTCGCCGCACCCTTTTCATCACACCTGACATTCCGCCTCCTCTTCGAGGCCTCATTGAGTGTGAGGTGTGTGGGATTTGGGCTGCACACACGTATTAGAGAGGAACTGGACAGGGGAGAATCTAGGCCTCGGCACCCATACGTCTCACTCAGGTCACTGCGGAAATCAGGAAGACGTGAGCCGATAGATTCTGCTAGACTCTCCCCCACGACGACGAAGGAGGAAAAAGTGGCATACGATCTTCCCCAGAAGGCATTGGAGGCGCTGTTGCAAGGCGAGCGCAATAAAGCGGTCGATCTGGTTCAGCTTGAGGGAAACATGAGTCGGGAGGACGCCAGGGAAGTAGTCGCGACCTATATCTTCGCAGACCCCTCTATACAAGCGATGATGAGAATGAAGGAAGCCACAGCGGGAACCAAATGGGGCCTCATGCGTTGGTTAATCCTGTTGCAAGCCATTGTCGTCGCGATCGGATACTTCCTCTTTTTCCACAATCAATGGTGAGCGGGCCTCAGGCAGGAAGGTGACCTGACTGTCGCTGTCCCGCTGGTTTGGCGTATCCCCCGCTTGCGGTCTGCTTTCTTTTGCTCTGGCCCCACCCGGAGACACGAGCATGTTCCTTCCGTGGCTTTTCTTCGTCGTCTCCGCCGGCGCGATTGTCTTCGCAGGGACGAAACTCTCACGCTATGGTGATCAGATTGCCGAACTGACCGGCTTGGGGCGGCTGTGGATTGGCGTCGTGTTGATGGCCGCCGCCACGTCCCTGCCGGAAGTCTTTACCACGATGAGCGCTGGCTGGATCGATGCTCCGGACCTGGCGGCCGGCAACCTCTTTGGGGCCGGGATGAGTAATATGCTGACGCTTGGGCTTATCGACCTTCTGTACCGTCAGAAGCGGGTATGGCAGCAGGCGGCCTTGGGGCATACGTTGGCGGCGACCCTTGCCATGGTGTTGACGGCCCTCGCGGCGTTTTTCGTGCTGTTACGGGTCGAGGTTGTCCATTTCGGCGTAGGCTTTGAGAGTGTGATACTCCTGATCCTCTATGTGTTAGGGATGAGGCTGGTGTTTCGGCAAGAGGACATGGCGCGCCGTCAACTCGAACACAAAGCCGTCGTGGAGGGTCTGGCTGAGGAGCCAGGCTCCGCGGGAGTCGACGTGATGCCCTCCGTTATGCCGTCAGAGGGTTCTCCATAGGCGCCCTCGTCTTGCTGGTCGCGGCGCCGGTGTTGGCCTGGTCGGCTGAGCGGATCGCAGAAGAAAGCGGCATGACCGCCACTTTTATCGGAACGTCACTGGTTGCCATCACCACTTCGTTGCCTGAGCTGGTCGTCTCGATTTCCGCCGTTCGATTGGGCGCGTTCGATCTGGCGGTCGGCAATCTGTTCGGCAGTAATGCCTTCAACATGGCGGCGTTCTTCTTTGCGGATCTCGCCTATCGCGGGGGAGGGTTATTGAGCACCGTGAGTTCAACGCATGCGCTCACGGCTTTGTGGGCGATCATTATGATGAACATCGGGTTGATGGGGATCATGTACCGGGCGGAGCGACGGTTCAGGCTGATTGAGCCGGATAGCCTGTTGATGATCGTCGTCTACGTCCTGGGGCTCTGGCTTCTCTTCAACGGGTAACCAGCAACCAACCACTCCTCCAAGTACTCCCACCTTCTTTGTGTTGCATTTGACCACCATGGCCCTTTGCTGACGTGGCATAACGCCACAGTGAACAGCGTAAGGACGTCAGATAGTCGAATGCTATGCATGGCATGCACCCTGCTGTGAATAGTCCTAGCGAGAGGGACGCTGGTATGGATGGAAAAGAAATCATAGGCCCCAGTGGGACGAAGAGCGCAATGGCTTGGTATGCCAAACCGACAGAAGCTCTGGCTGGTGAACTTCAGACAGACCTCAGCGTTGGTCTGAATGCCGATGAAGCGACACGCCGGCAAGCGCAAGAAGGTCCCAACGAACTGCCTGAGGCTCCTCCTCCCTCGCTGCTGAAGCTCTTTCTCTCGCAGTTCTCAAGCCTCATCGTGTGGGTGCTGATCGGGGCGGCCATTGTGTCCGGGTTGCTGGAAGACTGGATCGATGCGGTGGCGATTCTGGCCATCGTGTTTCTCAATGGTGTGCTGGGGTTTGTGCAGGAATTTCGAGCCGAGCGATCGTTGGCGGCACTGCGCAAGATGTCAGTCGCGATGGCCCGCGTCATTCGTGGCGGTGCGTTGCAGTCCATTCCGGCACGGGAACTGGTCACAGGAGATGTGATCGCCCTCGAAGCGGGTGACCGCATTCCTGCGGATTCACGCCTGTTCTATACGACGAATTTCCAAGCTCAAGAAGCGTCACTCACCGGCGAATCGACACCCGTGTACAAGCAGGCAGAGCGACTCGATACCGCCGAGGTGCCGCTCGCCGATCAACACAACATGGTCTTCATGGGTACCGTCGCGGTTTCGGGTAAAGCCCGCGGGCTGGTGGTGGCGACAGGACTCGGCACGGAATTAGGTCGGATTGCGGCCATGATTCAGAAGGCTGCCGAAGCGGAGCGTGCTGAAACACCGTTGCAGCGGAGGCTGGAACAATTCGGCCAGACACTTCTGTGGCTGGCGCTCGGCGTCGTCACGGTGGTGTTCACTCTCGGATATCTCCGCGGGGAGCCGTTGGTCGAGATGTTTCTTACTTCGGTGAGCCTCGCCGTCGCAGCCGTACCAGAAGGCCTTCCTGCTGTCGTCACGATTACGCTGGCCTTGGGCGTAACCAGGATGGCCAAACGACATGCGCTGATTCGCAAACTCCCCGCAGTCGAAACACTGGGTTCTGCCACCGTGATTTGTACCGACAAGACCGGCACCTTGACGAAGAATGAGATGACCGTGACGCACGTGATCATGGACAACGTCCACTTCGAAGTGACTGGCGAGGGGTATGAACCATCTGGAGAGATCCGCCCCTTGCCCGTCAGTCATGCACCCTCACCCCTTCCAGCAGGCATTCATCATCTGCTCACTACGTCGGTTCTCTGCAATGGGGCGGCATTGCGACAGGAGAACGGAGTCTGGCAAATCATCGGTGATCCGACCGAAGGGGCACTGCTCGTGGCAGCGGCGAAGGCTGGTCTGACGAAAGATGAGCTGGAGCGCCGGGCACCGTTCGTACGCGAAGTGCCGTTCGATGCTGAGCGGAAGATGATGACGATCGTCCGCCGAACGGAGCAAGGCCCTGTGGCGTACTGCAAAGGAGCGCCTGATGTCCTGCTGAACCGTTGCACTGGACGCGTCACGCTGGAGGGTCGGACTGAGGCCCTGGACGAAGCGCATCGGCAGCTGATCAGCGAAGCCAACGCCTCGTTGGCTCAACAAGCCCTCCGCGTACTAGGTGTTGCGTATAAGCCCATTGGGCAACCGGCAAGTTCAGATGAAGAAGTTGAGCGCGATCTGGTCTTTCTCGGCCTCCTCGCGATGAAGGATCCCTTGCGGCCCGAAGCGACAGAGGCGGTGCGCCTCTGTCGGGATGCGGGTATCCGTACTGCCATGATCACTGGCGATCATAAGGAGACCGCGATCGCGATTGCGCGTGAATTAGGCCTGCATCGCGATGAGGGGGTGGCGTTGTCCGGGGCAGAGCTGGATGGCTTGTCCGACGAGCAGTTGACGCAACGGGTCGAGTGCGTGAGTGTGTACGCCCGTGTGTCGGCGGAGCACAAGCTCCGGATCGTCGAGGCCTGGAAGCGGAACGGGGCCGTTGTCGCTATGACGGGCGACGGAGTGAACGACGCGCCCGCCATCAAGGCTGCCGATATCGGAGTGGCCATGGGCATCGCCGGCACGGATGTGACGAAGGAAGCGGCCGATATGGTCGTTACCGACGATAACTTTGCTTCGATCGCCGCAGCGGTGGAAGAAGGCCGAGGGGTATTCGACAACATCCGGAAAACGGTACATTTTCTCCTGTCGTGCAACGTCAGCGAAGTGCTTGTCATGCTGTTCGCGACGCTCTTTGGCCTGCCGCTTCCGCTCCTGCCGATTCACATTCTGTGGATGAATCTCGTGACGGACGGCTTTCCTGCTCTTGCGTTGGCAGTCGATCCGAAGGCGCCGGATTTGATGCGGCAGCCGCCGCGACAGGCCCAGGCCCGCTTATTGGACGGTGGGCGGTTGTGGGCCATCGCCGGCGAGGGGTTGATGTTGTCGGTCATCGCCCTAGGCGCGTTCTGGTGTAGCCTATTTATGTGGAAACAACCGATTGAGCAGGCACGGACCGTGGCCTTTACCGTGATGGTCGCCGCGCAGCTGGTGCATGTCTTCAATTGCCGGAGCGATCGCTGGTCGCTATTCCAGATGGGTGTGACGACCAACCATGCCCTCATCTGGGCTGTGGTGGTATCTGTTGCCTTACAAGTCGGTATTCTAACGATTCCGTTCATGGAGCCTATCTTCAAGGTCGCGTCGCTCCCGATTGAAGATTGGGAACTGATGGTGGCTATGGCGCTTCTCCCGTTGGCCATTGTCGAGGCGGTCAAGTGGTTTCAACGACGAGCAAGCGCCGGGCTTCAGAAGGCACAAGGCGATCAATGAATGCCCCAGCGAGGGCCTTCCACGGTAGATACAACCCCTCTTTTGTGGGTGATCCACTGGACCAGTATCAACTGGCAGGGCACTAGCAATTACTCACCCCATTCTGGTTAATTATTATATGGAGTGTGGAATAGCTATGTCTCCGACGGTTGGGTCCTGTCCTGCCTGCTCCCAGAGACTATCGGTATTCAGAAATAGTCATTCAAAAGCTTTCTGGTGTTCCTGCAATGCATTCTCTTGCATACGTAGATGATGAAAGTGTCACGACAACTAATCTGGATGATACGGCCTCAGAGTTGGGTTCCCATAACATTGGAAGTAGGGCCTGTGATGGCCAGGTTTTTTCGTCGGTGATGACACTCGGACGAAGGCTAAGGGGCACGATCACGCAGTTGGGTAAGAAGTCTGCTCCTCGTGAGCAGCGAGAGGGGTTATAGAACGTTGAATGGTTGGATTACCGTTCGGCTAGTCCAGTTCCACTTGGGAAAACCGTAAACGGAAGCTTTGTACCAGGAGCGCGAGGATCGGAGCAATGGACAAAACGAGGGAGCCAGTGTGGGTATTTGTCCAATGCTCTCCGGTGTCGATGGAGGCACAATGGCCGTGACGAGAATGCACAATACGCTCAGTAAGGGCCACGTGATGGCTGATCGTATGGCAACGGTGAACCGCCTTGAAGAGGTGGTCTCGACATCGGATGAGTTCGATCACGTCGTCTCGCAGGCCTTACCGGTTTTGTTGGATCGGGCCACGGGTTATACGAAGCGGTTCTTACGGGAGACCGGCCAATGGAGCGACGACATCGAACATGAAAAGTTTGCGTTGCGCTGGGGCTCTGAATATCTTGAACGGTTTCTAGTCTGTGGACGCAGTGAAGTCCCATGTCGGCCCTTGTTTCTATTCGACTCCTTGGTAGCCAAACAGCACAGCAAGCCGGAACCATTTTGTTATCACCCCGACTTGCTGCGGCCGCTCGGTCGATATCTCGATGGGCTCGTCGCGAGGGCGGTCGTTAGTCGTGACGCGCTGATCGCGCTCTATCATCATTCCTATGGATGGGGCGCAGGGGACGTGATTGCGGTGACCGGACTCAATGGGTTGGAAAGCCAGCGTATCTACAAGAATTTTCGACGGTGGCGTGAGAGCGGCTGGCAGCGCACGATGGATGAGGTGGGCCTCACGAAGGCTGAGCTGGCCGAGCTTGGGCAACAGCAGCAGCGACATCGACAGCGATTCAACGGCGAGGCCGAGCGACTGATCCGAGTCGCTCAGTCGCACTACCGAAAAAGTGAGCCGGATCATTATCCTTGTCTCTCACGGTCTCAATGGGGAGACATGTTCACGCAGGGATATGGCTGCGATTATCGAATTTGGCACCTGGCACTCTGCCTCGATTGCATGCAAACGGCCTGGGGGCTGGGATCCAGCGGATCTTTGACCGGCGAAAAGCCGCGTTTGGAATTGCAGGTGCGACCGTAGGGGAGCGCCTAGTAGGCGCGTAGATGCAGTAGGAAGGTGAGGAGGTTCTTATGGGTCACGAAGAGGAATTGGACGCGTATCGATCTCAACTCCTTGAATCATTGAACAGCCGGCCCGAGATTCGTAGCTGGTCGGATCCTATACAGGTCTATGTCAATGAGCGGCGTGTTGGGGAGCTTGAAGGCGCAGGGATCGGTGCAATGTTGCAAGTCCAGTGCGTCGATCACATCGAGACGGTACAGCTTCGCGCCGAAGACGGAACGCTCTTAGGGGGGCTCACGGCTCCCGAGTGTGGATATCGAACGGACCGTGTCAGGCTTTCCGCTGATACCGTCGAGCTCTCTGTTCACAACCTGGCACAAGGGGGAACGCTCAGTGCGTTGTTCACTCCTGCGCCAAGTTTCTGGAGCCGCGCCTGGAAGAGCATTGCTGATGTTACCGATAGAGTGGTCGCCCGCCGTCCGGAACCGGCACTGGCCTATGGAATGCGAACGGTTGCCTTCACGCAAGCGCTATTGGCAATTGCTGTCGTTGGGTTGGTCGCTGACCGTATCACGACCGGAAGGACATCGGATCGTACTACGCCATCTCCGGTTGTTCAAACAGCAACTCTTTCGCCGGCTCCGGCCGTTGACATGGCAAAATTTGAGCAACAGCTGGATGAGCTGGCACGGATGCAAGCGAAGGTTGATGACGCGCTCGGGTTTCAACAGAAAGGCGTGGTGCAGCTGCAGCAGGCCTTGGTCAAGCTGTCGTCGACGCAGGAGTCCTTCGAGTCCAATGTGCTGACTGTCCGGGAGGAGATCGAAAAGCGGCTGGAAACGGTCGGTCGCGAGACAGATCGCCAGACACGCCAGATGGCGAGCCGAGGGCGGGTCGAGCAGGAGCAGTTGGAAGCTGCTATCCAGAATCTTACAGCGGACAATCATCGGCTCTCCAAAGAAGTCGTCAGCTTGGAAGACTATAACCAGGTGCTGAAGACTAAGTTGCAGACGGCAGTTGCGAGTGCATCGAAAGCTGTCGATCCAAGCCCTGAGCGGCTCTTGAAAATGGCTGACAGCCTCCAGGCGACTCAGCAGCAGATGCCGTTTCTCTTCTGGGTGACTTTCAGTGATGGCACCAGTCAAGAAAGCATCGACAAATGGGTTTATGAAATACAAGGTCACAAGGGAGCCGTCAGTGAAGGCTGGCAGGAAGTACGGATCGTTCCACCGGCAGTCCCACCCGATCGATTCCTGGAGCAGATTAGAGGCGAAAAAATCGTCAAGGCAGCGCGGATTGGCCAGTAGGGTGTTCCGCGAGAAACGCCTTTCCTGCGCATCGTTCGGTGGGCATGGACCTATCGAAATCGAGACAGGAGGGGATGTGTTCCCCGTGTCCCGTCCGTGAGGTGATATCGATGTTCGTTGCTGGTAAAACGCCTAGATCACGTCCAGTCAGCTGTGGGGGGCTTCATTTTCCGATGGGCGTCAACATGAGCTTCAGTGTTCAGTCAAGCGTCCGGGGCTGGACATATTCCGGCTTACTCCGAGAAGTTTTGTCCGTTGAGCCCGAGAAGCTGTGGTGAGTAGCATGTCGCTTATGAATGACGGACAAAGCAGCAACACCAACAGCTCACGTGTCCGATCGAGACTCTGGCATGTAACCTTGAGCCGATGATTCGACGATCACAGTCCGAACTGGCCCTTATAAATAACGAAATCATATACAAGCAGATGACTAACCGAATACAGTTGCGTACCAGAGGAAGAAAGGAAGGCTCATGAGAATCGCACAAGTGTCTCCATTGTGGGAAAGCGTCCCGCCCAAGCTGTATGGGGGTACGGAACGAATTGTTTCGTATATTACGGAAGAGTTGGTTGCCCAGGGACATGACGTCACGCTGTTTGCCAGCGGCGACTCAGAAACAACCGCGCGGCTTGAAGCGATCTGCCCCCAGGCCCTCCGGTTGAACACCGGCATCTTCAACCGAGACGCTCCGATGATGATGCTTCAGGAACGGGGCCTTGGCGCGGCGAAGGGCTTTGACATTATTCATTCACACCTGGATTTCATCGGATTCCCGTTGGCACGGAGGAACAGCATTCCGGTTGTGACGACCTTGCACGGTCGTCAAGATCTTCCCGAATTGGTACCCGTCTTTCGTGAGTTCCCAGAAATGCCCTTGGTGTCCATTTCAGATGCCCAGCGCAAACCGCTACCGTGGGCCAACTGGGCGGCGACTATCCACCATGGTCTTCCTCGAAATCTCTATACGTTTCATCCTCAGGCGCAAGGGTATCTGGCTTTTCTGGGGCGGATCTCCCCTGAAAAACGTCCGGACCACGCGATCGAAATCGCCAAACGCACTGGCCTTCCCTTGCGGATTGCGGCAAAGGTCGATCCGGCCGACCAGAACTACTTCGAAGCTGAGATTGAACCGTTGCTCAACCATCCACTGATTGAGTTCGTTGGAGAGATCTCCGATGCTGAGAAAGACGACTTTCTGGGCAATGCGATGGCGTTGGTGTGTCCTTACGATTGGCCGGAGCCTTTCGGGTTGGTGCTGATCGAGGCCTTGGCCTGTGGAACTCCGGTGTTAGCGTATCGACGCGGATCGATTCCTGAGATCATCAATCACGGCGTCACCGGCTTCATTTGCGAGACGGTCTCCGAAATGGTGGACGCGGTTGGGCAGGTCTCCTCTATTGATCGACAGCACTGTCGGGCGGCCTTTGACGATCGGTTTACGGCGGAGCGGATGGCACGGGATTACGTGGCCTTATATGAGCGTCTTCTCGAAGACGGATCCGCGCAAGCCGCACACGCCTTCGCTGCCGAACCGCACAAGATCCTTGGACGAGGCTAACATGTCAGACGTACGTACGCATTCACAAGGGACTGGTTCCACTCCGAGCCGTGCTCGAGGCTGGGAGTTGGTCAAAACGAGAGACTTCGGTTTTTTGTTCGCCGGCCAGACGGTCTCTCAGATCGGTGACAGTCTTAATAAGGTCGCGTTGCTCTGGTTCGTATATGACCTAACCGGCTCGGCGCTCAAGATGGCGGTAGTTGGACTGCTCCAAACACTACCTCCCCTGCTGTTTGGGCCACTCATTGGTGTCTATCTGGATCGCGTTCGAAAGAAGCCGGTGATGATCGGCGTGGATCTTCTCCGAACCCTGATGGTGCTCCTGATCCCGGTGCTCTTTGCAATGGACGCCTTGTCGCTTGATCGGCTGTACATCCTTGTATTTGCCACAGCACTATTTTCCACGGTTTTCGGGCCGGCATTGACCTCGGCGGTTCCTTTTATTGTGCCCAAAGAGCGGCTGATTGCCGCCAATGCCTTGCTGCAGACGACGACCAACGTAGGGCTTCTTGTGGGTCCTGCCGTCAGCGGCCTTGGGATTGCGCTCATCGGAGCGCAAAACGTGCTCTATGTCGATGCGGCTACGTTTTTTATCTCTGCGCTTTGCCTGTTCCCCATTCGGGTGCATGAAAGGATCGACCGTCTTGGTGTTGCACGCAAAGGGTTGACGGAAGGCATCGCCAGCGATTTGATGGTGGGTTTCCGCTTCGTGTTCGTCGAACAGAAGACCGTCACACTTCTCATGTTGACGGCTACCCTTTATAGTGTCGGCATCAGTGCCTTCATCTTTCTCCTGCCGGTCTTTGCGAAAGAGGTGCTTGGCGTGGGGCCCATCCAGCTTGGATGGCTGTGGTCGGCATTGGGGGCCGGGATGGTGCTCGCGTCTCTCGGTTTGACATCGATTGCGCAGGGCGACGTACCTTGGCGTCTGCGATTCATGTCCGGCGCCTTGGCGGTCGGCGGCATTGCTGTTGCCGCACTTGGTTTCTTCGATACTCCCATCGCTGCCGGAGTCTTGATTGCGGTGATTGGGGGAAGCACCGCCATGTTTACGCCCTTGGTATGGACGATGCTCCAAGAATTGACGCCGGAGCATCTCCTCGGGCGAGTCTTTACGAGCTTCGCAACGGGGGGGATGGCCTCTTCAATGGCTGGAATGGCTGGTTTTGGATGGGCGGCTGATCACATCGGTCCTGCCGCCAGTTTAGGAGGGATCAGTCTCATTCTTCTTCTGACGGCTGCGACCGCGTGGTTATTCAGTTTTTATAAAGCACACTCCCGGGGATTGGCCGGTTCTTCATCCAGCTCCTTTACCTCGCAACCAAGCACTGCCCAATCATAGAAACCGGACTTCACGGCCTGGTTGAACGACAAGACAGACGCCTCCGGCTCAACCGGAGGCGCGTCAATCGGAGCAGTTCCCTGACGAGAGGGGGCTCTCTCACCTGCGCGCAGATGACAGAGCAGCATGAGCGAGTTACAATGACTGAGAAAATCTCAGGAGTGTTATTCACGAGGAGGACTCGCGCGATGATCACATCGTCGAGAGCGCTGATCGTTCTGTGTCTGAATGTGTTGATACTGGTGCCGATAGGTGTGGGTTCAGCGTTCTCTGAAACACAAGAAAAAGACGGTGCGACGGACACGAAGCCGCAGCCTGCTCCTGCGCCGAAGGTGGACACGTCGACCGAGCACAAAGAAGCCACGCCGGAGAAGCCAGTGCCGCGTCCGCAGCACCACCCAGCCGATACCGACAGTCAGCCGGCACCGCACAAGCCATCATCTGAACATAAAATGCCATCACAGCTCGTTCCTCCCATCAAAGCTGATGGGCTGCCTGAACCGGAGATGAAAGAGAGAGAGTCAGCCAAAGAGAAGGAATCGGTTCAGGAGAAGGAGTCAGCCAAAGAGAAGGAGCCAGCACAGGAGAAAGAGTCGGTGAAAGAGAAGGAGCCGGTCAAGGAGAAGCAACCGGCCAAGGAAAAGCATCCGGCCAAAGAGAAACAGCCGCTCAAAGAAAAAGATCCAGCCAAAGAGAAAGAGTCGGTGAAAGAGAAGGAGCTGGCCAAAGAGAAGGAGTCGGTCAAGGAGAAAGAGCCAGTGAAGGAGAAAGAGGCGCCCAAGAAAGCGCTTGGCTCGCTGATCTTGTCCGTCAAGCTTGCCCTGATGGGAGATTCACGGCTCTTCCACTACGAGATTGAGGTGGAGGATGATCAGCAAACGATTACCCTGAGCGGGCGTGTGGTGAGTGAAGAGGAAAAGGCTGCTGCAACGGAAGTTGCACAGACCATTCATGGCGTGAAGACCGTCACCAATAAAATTATTCTGGACAAGGACTTGGCAAAGTCGTTGTTGAAAAAACAGGATGAAATCCTGACGACGCTCATTAAAGAACGCTTCGCCAAGAGCGCCACCTTGAAAGCGGCAAACTTCGAGGTGAAGACCGAGGACGGTGTTGTCCTGCTCAACGGAACCGTACGTTTTCAGGTGATCGCACTCGAAGCTGCCGAGACGGCTCGTCAAGTGCCAGGTGTTCGAGCTGTGAACACCGAGAAGATACGGTTGGAGGGTGAGAGCTGATGCAGGGCCGCTCCGGCTCATTGGCTGGTGCTCCCACCACAGCTGAGCAAGCAAATATCGGCTTGGTTGAGAATCGGCCACTCCTCCTGACCCGTGATTTCGGACTCGTGTGGTCCGGACAGCTGATCTCTCAGATCGGTGACGGGGTTTCGAAGCTTGCCCTGCTATGGTTTGTCTATGCCGTCACCGGCTCTCCGCTAAAGACCTCTATCATTGGGTTGTTGCAGACGATTCCTCCCATTGTCCTTGGCCCTCTCATTGGCGTGTATGTCGATCGATTTCCGAAGAAGGTTCTGCTGATCACCAGCGATATCCTGCGTGCGGTGCTCCTCGGGTTGATTCCCTGTCTGATCCCAGTGGAATCCTTTACTGTCTCGGTGTTGTACGTCTTGGTGTTCCTCCATGCCATTTCCACGGCGGTATTTGGTCCAGCGTTGACCGCTGCGATACCGGAGTTCGTACCCAAAACGAAGTTCACCGCTGCCAATGCCCTGCTCCAAGGGACTACCAGCCTCGGGATTATCTTTGGTCCGGCGCTCAGTGGATTGGGGATTGCCGCTTACGGATCGCAAGAAGTGCTCTGTATCAATGCGGCAACCTATCTGATTTCGGCTGGGTGTCTGGCACTGGTTCGTTTTACCAAGTCGCCCACCCATCCTCCGTCTCAGGTGACACAACCAACCATGTTACAGGATTTGGTGGAGGGGATACGGTATGGCCTCGTGACTCAACCGGGACTCTTGCTTTTGACTGGCACCGCCGCGCTCTATACGTTCGGCACCAGTGCGTGGACCGCATTGCTCCCGGTGTTTGCGAGGAAATTGCTTGGGCTGGGCCCGGTTGAGGTCGGCTATCTCTGGTCGGCGCTTGGCGTC
This sequence comes from Nitrospira sp., assembly GCA_005116745.1. NCBI lineage: Bacteria > Pseudomonadati > Nitrospirota > Nitrospiria > Nitrospirales > Nitrospiraceae > Nitrospira > Nitrospira sp. The sequence continues at coordinate 67,496 of SWDS01000001.1, forward strand.
GGCTTACTGGTGACATCAATCGGACTTCTGTGGGTAACGGATTGGACGGTCAAGGATCGCATGCGCCTGATTATGGGCGCCAGCGTATTGAGCGGTGCCGCCCTGTGTGCATTCGCCTGGACCGTTGATCCCTATCTAGCCGCCTTCTTTATGGGACTCATCGGGTGCGGCATGGGTGCCTTTACGCCGATTGCCTGGGGCATTATTCAAGAAATTGTACCCAGTCAAATGATCGGTCGAGTCTTAGGGTTGTATGGAACCGGAGCCATGACTGCTGCCATTGGAGGAATCTCCGCCTTTGGATGGATGACGGAGCAACAGGGCCCTGAAACCAGCATCCTCGGGATCGCACTTGTTTTCATGCTGACGGGCTTGGTTGCCACACGGATGAGTCGAGTGAGTGCGAACACCTAAAGGAAGCAGTTCATGAACGACATCATCCGCTGGAATAATCAATACTATATCCGTGCATCATCTTCATTGGCCGATGGGCGCACCGAGGTCCTGAAACAGGGTGAGACCTTTGCGGTGTTTGATCGCTATGGCGATATTCACCACGCGCTCTCCGGTCCGCAGGGCCTCTACCATGAAGGGACACGGTTCCTGTCCAGATTCGAACTGTCGCTACAGGCGCAACGTCCGATGCTCCTGAGTGCCACGGTGAAAGAGGATAATGCCCTCTTCACCGGCGACCTCACCAACCCGGATTTGGTATTGGACGGACAACGGTCCATCCCACGCGGCACGCTCCATGTGTGCCGCACACGATTTCTATGGCAAGGGACCTGTCACGAGCGCATTCGTGTCCACAACTACGGGACCATGAAGGTTCCCCTCTCACTCACCTTCATCCTGGAGACGGATTTCGCCGACCTCTTCGAAGCAAGAGGCCAACAGCGGCCACGTCGTGGATCACGGCTCAAGACCGTTCGCTCCAAAGCCGGCCTGGTGTTTGGGTACAAAGGCCTTGATGGGGCCATTCGCCGAACGTCTGTCCGATGCTCTCCAGAACCGAAACGGGTGACGGCCGACGGCTTCGTGATCGAATCGACCATTCCTTCACACGCAAATCTAACCTGGGAGATCTCCATCGCGTGTGAAATCGAGCCACAACGGAACCGAAAATCACTCGCCTATGACCGAGCGCATCGCGAGGCGGATCGGGCATTGCAGAGCGATAAAGCCGATGACGCCCACGTCTATACGGCAAACGAACAATTCAACCACTGGTTGAACCGATCATTGGCTGATCTCCACATGTTGATTTCAGCCACTCCGCAGGGACTCTATCCCTACGCCGGAGTCCCCTGGTTTAGCGTGCCGTTCGGTCGAGATGGCATCATCACCGCGCTTCAGATGTTGTGGATGAATCCACTGTTTGCTCGAGGAGTGTTAGGGTTTCTAGCTGCGACACAGGCGACTGATATTCGACCTGAGCAGGATGCAGAGCCTGGGAAGATTTTGCATGAGACGCGTCAAGGGGAGATGGCGGCTCTGGGCGAGATTCCTTTCGGGAAATACTACGGCAGCGTCGATGCGACGCCGCTCTTTATCGTCCTGGCCGGGGCGTACTACGAACGTACCGGCGATCGCCGGTTTCTTACGACCATCTGGCCGCATATTCAGCTCGCGCTCCAGTGGATCGATCAGTACGGCGACCCTACCGGCATGGGCTTCACCACCTATGCGCGACAGTCTGCCAATGGACTCGTGCATCAAGGATGGAAAGACTCTCATGATTCTGTCTTTCATGCGGATGGAACGGCTGCGAACGGACCGATTGCCCTGTGCGAGGTTCAGGCCTACGTGTATCGAGCCAAACGAGCGGCGGCAGACGTGGCGCGGGTGTTGGGAGATATTGATCAGGCGGATCGGTTGGTGAAGGAAGCCGACTCACTTCGCGAACGGTTCGAGCGCGCGTTCTGGTGTGAAAGGCTCGGTTCCTATGCCCTGGCTTTGGACGGAAAGGGGCGCCCCTGTTGTGTGCGCACCTCGAACGCAGGCCATTGTCTCTATGGCGGCATTGCCAGGCAGGATCGCGGCGGACGGACTGCCCGAGCTCTGTTGCGCGAAGACATGTTCAGCGGATGGGGCATCAGAACACTTGCCACATCAGAGGCGCGTTACAATCCCATGTCTTATCACAACGGATCTGTGTGGCCTCATGACAACGCCATGATCGCAGCCGGCATGGCGGCCTACGGATATAAAGAAGGGGCCATCAAGATTCTCACGGGCCTGTTCGACGCCAGTCTGTTTCTCGACCTCCACCGAATGCCGGAGTTGTTCTGCGGATTTTCCCGGCGTCCGGGAGAAAGTCCGACACGCTATCCCACGGCCTGTGCCCCACAAGCCTGGGCGGCTGGCGCCGGTTTTCAGGCATTGCAAGCCTGTCTGGGCTTGCAGATCGATGGGACTCGGGGCCTCGTACAGTTCGTGCATCCCGTTCTCCCGCCGTTCCTGGAACGAGTCGAATTACGGAACCTCAGGATTGGAACTGCGAGCCTCGACCTCGTGCTCGATCGTCATGAGAACAAAGTGGCCGTGACCGTGGCTCGCCGAACTGGTGAGGTGGAGGTCCTGCTCACGATGTAGTTCCCACCCCTTCGTGCATCGTCTTCGTCTCGGGACCAACGTCATTCGTAATATGTAAACGCCGGTTTACGATGAACTTCCGCCCCTCCTCCGCCGACAAGAGTGCTAGCGCCCCGAACACGAGTGGTCCGAAGATCCAGAGAGGCAAGGGGCTGGTTCCAAAGATCTCGTTCCCGATCGGTGTGTAGGTAATGAGCGCCAAGATGATCAGCTCGGTGAGAATCCCCCACAGAATGAACGGGTTGGTCAGCCATCCGAGTCGAGCCACCGACAGATGGTCGGATCGGCAGGCGAACACGTTCGCGACTTGTGCGAACACGATCCCGGCGAAGGTGACGGTTGTTGCCTCCCTATACAATGGAGAGGACCAAGCCAGGGTTTCTCCCCACGTCCACCCCTGACTGTTGAGATAGAGGAAGAATCCTCCCATCGCGATCTCTGCTTCCATGAGCCCGAGGAACAAATAGGCCCGCAGCAGGATGGGGAGGCTCAGCAGTCGTTCGCTTCGTGGGCGCGGTGGAAGGTTCATGACATCGGATTGAGGCCGCTCTATCCCGAGGCCCAGGGCGGGGATCATGTCGGTTCCGAGATCGACTGCCAAGACTTGTGGAATTGTGAGGGCTAGCGGCATGCCGAGGAAACCATAGCCGAGAAATGGGACTATTTCCGGGACGTTGCTCGCCAGTATGTAGGACGAGAATTTGCGAATGTTGTCATAGACAGTGCGGCCTTCCTCAATCGCACTCACGATCGTTGCGAAGTTGTCGTCGAGCAGTATCATGTCGGCCGTTTCTTTGGCGACATCCGTGCCGGTGATGCCCATCGCGATGCCGATGTCGGCTTTCTTGAGAGCCGGCGCGTCATTGACTCCATCGCCGGTGACTCCAACCACTTCCCCCATCTCCTTGAATGTGGACACGATCCGCATCTTGTGGCGCGGGGCCATCCGGGCAAAGACCGGGTCCGGTTCTCCTGGCCGAGACGGGGTCAGCAGCTGGCGGAGTTGCTCGTCGCTCATCTGATCAAGCTGCGGCCCTTCGATGACCGGGACGAAACTGTTCGGTGGCGATACAGCCTGTTCAGGAACTAGGCCGATCTTGCGTGCAAGAGCCAATGCCGTGAGCGGATGGTCTCCGGTGACCATGACGATGCGGACACCGGCTCTTCGACATTTCCTGATGGCCTCAGGCACTTCTCGGTGCGGCGGATCCATCATGGCCACGAGTCCGAGGAACGTCAGGTCTGATTCAATCGTGTCCACTTCAATGTGATCAGGCTGATGGCCGACTTCGCGCATGGCGACGGCGAGCACGCGGTAGGCCTGCTCGGCAAAGGATCGGCTCTGGCTCAGGATGCGCGTGCGCTCATGCGAGGTCATCGTTATGGCATTGCCATGGACGTGAGCGTTAGCGCAGAGAGGTAAGATCGATTCCGGAGCGCCCTTGGTGAATGCGATGAGTCGTCCTTCTGCCCAATGAAGGGTGCTCATCCGCTTCCGATCTGCATCGAATGCCAACTCCCCCATGCGCCGCAGGGGAGGCCGGTGGGCCAATCCATGTTCGATGGCAAATTCCAGCAACGCAACTTCCGTCGGATCGCCGGTGACCACGAAACGTCCATCGGACTTCCGGACGCGCTTGGCGTTGTGGCAATGAAGCAGCGCATCGAAGAAGGAACGCCATTGCTCAGCATCGACTGTACCGATCATGCGGCCTCTGGTGAAAAAACAACCCTCTCGTGAGTCGATCACAAGTCCGTCGGTGAAGAATCGATCCACTTTCATGCGATTTTCTGTCAATGTCCCCGTCTTATCCGTGCAAAGCACCGTGGTGCAGCCGAGGGTCTCAACGGAGGGCAGGTGCTTGATCAACGCGTTACGCTTCGCCATCCGAAGGCTGCTCATGGCAAGGGCGAGCGTGACGGTCGGGAGCAAACCCTCCGGCACGTTGGCCACGATGATGCCGATGCCGAAGATCGCACTGATCCAGAATCCGAGTCCCGTTGAGGCACCGATCACGAAGAACGCGGCTCCCATGGCCAATGAAATGACACCGACGATACGGGTGACCGTAATGATCTCTTGCTGAAGAGGGCTGAATTCGGTTTCGACTGTGGTGGTGAGTGCGGCGATCTTGCCGAACTCCGATCGCATCCCAGTGGCGAAGACGACGGCACGACCATGTCCCGATAAGATGGTGGTGCCGGCAAACACGAGATTCGGAAGGTTGAGCCAGTGTCCGTCTTGTGTGGCCTCGGCTATCCGTTGTTTTGGTCTTGATTCGCCGGTCAAGGCGGCATTGTCCACCCGCATGCCTATCGCTTCGATGAGGCGCGCATCGGCCGGCACCCGTTCGCCTTCCTCTAAGATCAGCACATCGCCGGGCACGATGTCCTTCCGTACGGCTTCGACGGATTGCCCGTCTCTCGTGACCCACGCTTTGCTCGGCAGCAGGCGGCGGAGTGCCTGAACGGCGTGTTCCGCTTTGTATTCCTGGAAAAAAGCGAACCCGGCGTTGATGATGATGACGCCGAGGATGGCCCAACCCAGCGTTGCCATACCCTCACCGGGTCGCATGAAGTCGGCCGCAAAGGAAAGGCCGGCGGCGATCCAGAGGAGAATGGCGAGGAAGTGGGTGAAATGGCGGAGGAGTCCACGGAGGAGCGAGTAGCGATCCGGCTCGATGAGAACATTCGGCCCATATTGCCCCAATCGCCGTTGAGCCTCATCGGAAGACAATCCACCGTTGCTAGTTTCCAGCCGTTTCAGCGCATCTTCGGTCGGAAGCTGGTGAATGTCGTGATGGCTGAACTCAGGCACGGGCGCCTCGTACGATCAGCACCGAACAGGGGGCATGTCGGAGCAGGCTTTCAGAGACGCTACCGAGGTAGAGTCTCTCGCTCTTCGTCAAATCGCGGGATCCGATGACCAAGAGTTCGTCCCGATTGGCTTCTATGTGTTTGACGATGGTTTCAATGACGTGGTCTATCTGGACCTGCGTCACGACCAGAAAGCCATCCTTAATGAACGCATTCCGTACATTGTTCACGAGCGCGGCGGCCCGCTCCATGACCGGCTTCGTCAATTCGGCCAGCTGCGATTCGGATAAGTAGCGGGCGGCAAAGTCCGTGACGGGACTCTCCACTGAAGAGAGAATCGTGACGGTGGCGGTCTCTGGAAGAAGGTAGGATCGCAGAAACTTCGCGGCGGCCCGTGACGGTTTGGAGTCGTCGATGGCGAGCGTGACATGGAGAAGTTTGTGCGTCGGTTGTTTCACCACCCACACAGAACAGGGAGCCATCGAGGCAACTTGGCGCGAAATACTTCCCAATAAGAACCCTTGAATATCGCTGAGTCCACGCGATCCCATGATGATCAGATCCGCCTTCACGCGACGCGCTTCTCTGGCGATGGTCTTCGCCAGTGGGCCATGAGCCAAGATGGTTTGAATGGTTGAGTGCGGCGCCGTGGCTGCTTGACCAAGAGCGACGTGAGCCGATCGCGCCGCCTCCCGGAGCAGACTCCCTCCTGCCTTTTCCATGGCCGCCAGAACTCGGCGCTCCCGGACGGGATTCTTCCCGGCGAGCGCTTGGAGAGCCCGCTTGTCGATGACATGCAGGAGCGCCACTTGTTCAGGCTCTCGGCTGGCCAGCGCCTCAAGCGCCTGGACCCCCCACTGGGAATGTTCCGACCCATCGACCGCACATAAGATCCGCATGATCGCTTCCCCTCCTCGGCGAAGGTGATTGTGTGGAAATCATTCTGGGTATCAGACCTGCATTGGATGTGCCTATGAGAAGATGGCGTATAAAGGAAGAATGGGCCCTCTCCCAATGAGTTAATGAGTTATGGAGGGAGGCGCTCTTTTATTTCTTCGAAGTGTTGCAGCGTTTTGCAGCAGGAGCAGATGATCGACTGTGGTGTTTCGCGTCAGTTGAGCTTCTAGACGACTCAAATTGATCAGGATCGAGTCCGGTACACAGAGTGTCACCCAGTCTTCGCTAGTCAGAGAATCGGAGCTTGGTCATTCGGATCGCCGAGGACTGATATTTGGTAACGACGAGGGGGCAAATCCTATCGGAAGGACCTAAGGAGGAACGATGGAAAAGGCGAAAAAGGCGAAGAGGGGTAAGGTCGTTAAAGCCAAAGACTTTGAGTCCATGACAGTTAGTCAGGTCATGGAGAAGGAAGTCCAGTCCGTTCGTCTGAGAACGAAGGGAGATGTGATTGCGTCGCTCATGATCGAGGGCTTTGGGGCCGTCCCGGTCGTCGAGAATGGGCGCAAGCTGACCGGTATTGTCAGCGAACATGATTTACTGGGGGCGGTAGACGATGGTCATCGACTTGGCGCGGTTTTGGCGAAAGATGTCATGACTTCCAACCCCTACTCAGTCAGGCCTGAAACGACGCTCGGAACGTTGGTCCATGTGCTACGCGTAAGCGATTTGGTTCGCGTCCCAGTCGTGGATGACAAGGATAAATTGGTCGGTATCATCGCGAGGCGCGATGTCTTGCGAACCTATCTCGCCACTGGCGGCAAACGATAACAGTGAGGAGCGTATGAGACAAACCGAATTCTTTCTGAAGGCCTGCGATCCGAAGACCTTGACGGTGGGACAGCTGATGCAGGACGCCGTCACACGATGCACGTCGCGCACTGACGCCTCGGCGATCGCCCACATGATGACCCATCGGAACTTTGGGAGTCTTCCGGTCGTGGAAGATGATGGCACATTGGTCGGGATTGTGACCGAATATGATCTCCTCCAGGCCATGCTGGAGGGGCGTGATCTTAGAAAGGTTCTTGCGACTGAGATCATGTCGGTCCATCCCGTGACTGTGACAGAGGATCAAACCCTTGCCCAGGTAGCCGATCTATTCCAGAATCGCTATTTGACTCGTGTCCCGGTTGTCCAAAATAACAAGCTGGTGGGGATTCTTGCCAGGCGAGATCTGTTGTTCGGTTATATGAAGGCGTCCCAGTATTGGTCCTAGCAGACTGTTGCAGCTTATATTGACCGTACTTTCAAACTAACTATGGGTCGCGGCAACGTCAGCTTTCTCTCCTTGTCCCAGTTTATCCATCATCACCTGCTCTGGCTGTTGATCGGCGCCTACACCCTCTCTGCCATCTGGCCAACCGCCGGCCTCTGGATTCGAAACGTCAGTTTCGGCGATCTTCGAATCGTCAATGAGAACCTGCATATTTCTCTTCTCCTGCTCTTGCTGGCCACCTTGATGTTCAATGCAGGGTTGGGGGTCAAGACTGCGCACCTCAGATCATTGACCAAGAAGGTAGGGGTCTTGTTTGCGGGGCTCACCGCGAATCTCGTCATCCCCATGGCCTATATCTTTCTGGTCACCCTTATCATGCGGCTGTGGTATGAGCCGGAGGAAGCCCAACACATCCTCGTTGGGTTGGCGTTGGTGGCGTCTATGCCGATTGCCGGGGCCTCAACCGCCTGGGCACAAAACTCAAATGGAAATCTAGCGCTGAGCTTAGGATTAGTCCTCGCCTCGACCATCCTCAGCCCCATCCTGACGCCTATCGCCCTGTATACGTTCGGGGAGATGGCTACGGAGGAATATGAGGCGGTCATACACACACTCGCTGCGTATGGATCAGGAGCGTTCCTGGGGCTCTGGATCGTATTGCCCTCTCTGCTGGGCCTTGCGGTGCGCTTCGTGGCGCCTGAAGCCCAACTAACGGCCATCATGCCGTTCATCAAACTGATCAATGCAGTTGTCTTGTTGCTGCTGAACTATTCGAACGGATCGGTGTCCCTTCCTCAAGCCATCGCGGACCGAGATTATGACTTTCTGGCGGTGACGCTGGCCATCACTGCGGGCCTCTGTGTCACGGCCTTTTCCTCTGGTTATGGGTTGAGTCGATTGTTCAAGGTCGATGAGGCTGATCGCGTCTCGCTCATGTATGGATTGGGGATGAATAACAACGGGACCGGGCTGGTCTTGGCCTCTCTTGTGCTTGGCTCGTATCCACGAGTCATGGTCCCCATCATTCTGTACAACCTGGTGCAGCATCTCGTGGCAGGAGGCGTGCATGAAGTGACAGGCCGGACCATTGGGAAGCAATAGATAGAAGGACACTGAGGGAACTAACAGATCAGAAACTTTCATTGCCTTCGGCTTCAGCGGGAGATTCCGACTAAGGCACCCGCATGGGTCAGACCTCCGCCATCTGTTGAACATGGCTTCCAGTGCCGTATTTTTCTTCGAATAGGAGTGGCAGGGATCAGGCAGGAACCCCAAATAAAGCTCCAACCCCAGCGGTCACGGCCATAGCCAAGGCGCCCCAAATGGTCACCCGCGCGGCAGCGGTCATCACGGAAGCACCTCCGACGCGCGCCGCCAGGGAACCTAAGAGAGCAAGAAATACGATCGAGCTTCCAGAAACAGCCCACATCAGCGCAGAGACGGGCACCAACAGAACTACCAGGAGAGGGAGGGCAGCGCCAACGGAAAATGTGACAGCCGAAGCCAGTGCGGCTTGAACCGGTCGTGCGGTGACGATGTCGGATATGCCCAGCTCGTCACGCCCATGCGCGCCGAGTGCATCATGTGCCATCAGCTGGGTTGCGACGTTGGATGCGAGTTCTGCGTCGAGCCCACGTGCAACGTAAATCGCGGTCATTTCCCGGTGTTCTTGCACCGGGTTTGCTGCTAACTCTTTGCGCTCCCGATCTAGATCCGCGCGCACGGTGTCGGCTTGTGAACTCACCGAAACATACTCACCAGCAGCCATTGCCATGGCACCAGCCACAAGACCGGCCACGCCCGCGGTCACAATACTCGTTGAACTCGCGCCTGCCGCCGCGACGCCTAAGACGAGACTTGCCGTGGAAACAAGACCGTCATTGGCGCCAAGAACAGCCGCACGGAGCCATCCAATGCGGCGTATGCTATGTGTTTCAAAGTGCGGCATGGCAACGGTTTACGAGTTAGTCAGCGGTGGCCAGCACGGGAAACCTCGCGAGGTAGTCTCACGGGTCTAATAGGGACAAGTCTACTGCAAAATCGTAGATGGGGCTATCGATCCGGAGATGATACGGGGAGTGCATGTGAGAGGGGAGAGAGCAGAGCGAATGATGAAACCTGAGAGATCAGACCGCTCTTGTTACTCACGGAAAGAATGGGCGGGTTAGAACGTGGTGATTGAGCAACACACGGAGCACGAATGCTAGATGATGATCTCGCAAGGTTGGAGAAAGACTTTCAGCGGGATTTCGCGGTCATCATGCCCTTGGATGTGCTTGCCGCGAAGCTCTTTGAGCGCGGCCACAATCTGTGGCAGAAACGTGGCCTCATATCCGAGTGCGACCATGAATAGGGTATTGGTATGGGCGTCGGGATCGGCTGAGTGGTTGGCATCGGGGACGGTCCCAGTTACACCACTACCTCCCACGCCTGAGATGACCGTATATCCTTTGATACCCACCTTCTTAAACATGGCCAAGATCTCGCTCTCCAACCTCTTTCCACAGACAATGTGAAGCATCTTCATGGGAGTCCCCTTCGACGTTGTGATTGTGGTCAGAGAAATCGTGTAGGTAGCGTATCACAGGGGGAAATCCCTCACAAATGCTGTGTCATATCGTGCGGTGGAGCAGGCAAGACACTCCCATTGGCTTCGGGGGCCGCCGAGTGCAGGAAAACCCTTCTCCGCCAGTAAATTGGACGAGGACAAGTTCGTGATGAAGAGTCGGGATGATATCGCACGGTATATGAATCCCCCATAAGATTATCGAGGCCTAGTGGTTTATGAAACGGCGCCAGGCACAACAGCTTAAGGGATGTTGTGAAAGGTTAGCCGAGATCCCACATAGGAGTTCTTTCTTGAATTATTACGAAGATTACGGTTAAGCCTTTGAAGAAGGCTACGTCTAGAAACACGGAACAAACAAGGGCTTTTTGAACCTTTTGAGCCCATACCCTGCGTTCTAAGAAATCGCAGGTCAGTCGTCGTCGGAGGCGGTTGTATACTTTTCATGTGTCTGAATCCAATCTGGCGAAAAGAGCAGTCATGCAAAGGCGCATCGCAGTTTTTGACGAAACGGGAACCAATAATCGCCCCCAGTCAGACGATCTGTCCGGATTCGGAGTCGGGGCCATAATATTCCCGTTCGATCATGTGCAATCTCTGTCACTTGCCTCAAAAAGTATTGGATCGCTCGTTAAGAATGGAGACTATAAATACAAGGATGTGAAGAATTGCGAGCCAGCAAGAGAGCTGTTCATTCGGACCATTAACTCTACCGATCCACCTGTAAACCTCTACGCTTTCTACGCTCACGGAGCTTGTATGACCCATGAGATCACGAGGACGAAGAAGGCCGCAGCAATTTACGGTAGGGAATATGGAAAAGAGTCCTCTCCCAGAGGAAAGGGATTCACCACCTTCGACTCTTTCATCACGTATATGGCATCGTGCATTGTTGCACACGCAGCAAGTAACAATTACGCCATAGATATTTATTGGGATCGACGTACCGATTTGGAACAAATCAAGGCTTCGTTTGATGAGAACGTTAAGCTTCAATCTGCCACGCGGCGGTATAGAGATGTGGCTAAAAAAGTGAATTTTTGCGGTGCTGTGACCCAAGAACTCTATCCAGTAGTTCGTCTGTCGGGTGTACTCGCTGGTGATATTTGGAATTATTTTGCAACCCATGGCCATAGAATTTGGTCTAAGCTTGACCAAGCGGGGTTGATCGATGAAAACAACCCCCCTCTCGATATCGATCATCCCTTATTAGCAGGCCCAGTTTGTGTTGCCACGATGAATGAACGACTCGCTGATGCGGAACCGTCGAAACTTGGGGCAAACGTGATGCTACAAGGCTACTACAAGCGTTTTCTGAAGAGCGTGGAGCATGAAAACCTCATTACTTTTGGTGCCCCCAATGGTCTGCTCGGAAATATTTTGATCCGCAATGGCAGTCAGTGGAGTATATATCAGTTGCCTGACTGAACAGCTTCATGGATTCCCACCTTGAGTCCCAGCATCTTATTAGTCCTCATCATCGGTTGCTGCTACCAGGACAGGGCAAATCACCCCCATCTCGCCCCATGTTGGGGGAGTTGTGAGTTGTGGTTTCTTGTGGGGTTAGGTTGTCTGAGGTAGAGCTATTTGAATTTGTAAAGCGCGGGTCGCGCGACTCACATAGCTCATCTTGTCATCGGCCCTTGACTCATCAAAATATATTGTTATACAGTTTACTCATGGTTACCAGTGCTCTCTCAACCAAGAAAGCGGTTGCGCTGTTTCACGCCCTGTCGGACGAGACGCGCTTGGAGTTGCTGGACCGTTTGAAAGACGGAGAACGATGTGTCTGTGAGCTGATGGATTCGATGAAAGCCGCGCAGTCGCGTCTCTCGTTTCACCTCAAAGTATTAAAGGATGCCGGGCTGGTCGAGGATCGCCGGGAGGGGCGGTGGATGTATTACTCGCTCAGTGCTCAAGCAATTGAGGAGCTGGAGGATTTGGTGGGTTCTCTCAAAAAAGCAGCCAAGTCAGCAGTCTCTGCGGGCCGCTGTTGCTGATTTTTTTGGTTCTTGTACATCAATATTTCTTGATTGGATGTTAATCATGAATGACGCACAGACGCTCAAAGACGAAATCAAGACCAGATACGGTCAGGCGGCTCTGCAGGCGCAGAAGCAGGAGCGGCGTTCCTGCTGCGGGACGGGGACTGTCTTGCAGGCGGGGCAGCTCGATCCTATCACCGGCAATCTTTACAGCGACCGCGAAGCGGCCACACTGCCTCAGGATGCCGTGGCGGCGTCGTTGGGGTGCGGGAATCCGACGGCGTTGGCACAGATCGCCCCTGGGGACACCGTCTTGGATTTGGGATCCGGCGGTGGCATTGATGTGCTGCTCTCCGCACGGCGGGTCGGGCCGACCGGTAAAGTCTACGGTCTGGACATGACCGACGAAATGTTAGATCTCGCGCGAGCGAATCAGGCGAAGGCCGGGGTGACGAATGTAGAATTCTTGAAGGGTGACATCGAACATATTCCGTTGCCAGACAACACGGTTGATCTCATCATTTCGAACTGCGTGATCAATCTATCGCCGGACAAAGATTTGGTGTTGGCTGAAGCCTTTCGGGTATTGAAGCCAGGAGGGCGGCTGGCTGTATCGGATATCGTGGTCCGGGGGGAGATCCCGCAAGCAGTCCGGCGTAATATCGAGCTGTGGGCCGGGTGTGTCGCTGGAGCATTGGAGGAGCAGGAGTACATCACGAAGTTGAATCGAGCCGGGTTCGAGCAAGTCTCGATCGAGCCGACTAGAGTCTATACGGCTGCCGATGCACGGGAGCTGTTCGAGGGAACCGATCTCGACCTCAATACCATTGCGCCGCTCGTCGATGGGAAGTTCCTCAGTGGGTTTGTCCGGGCGACGAAACCGGAGGCCAGTCCCGTGGCCTGTTGCTCAACTACCTGCTGTTCATGAAACAGCGCGTGTTGTTCCTCTGTACGGGGAATTCGGCTCGCAGCCAGATGGCGGAAGGATTACTTCGTCATCTGGCTGGGGATCGATTTGACGCCTTGAGCGCCGGCACGTATCCCGTCGGTCTGAACCCCGGAGCTGTGGCGGCCATGCGTGAGTTGGGCATCGATATTTCCGCCCAGCGGTCCAAGCGGATGGATGAGTTCGTTGACCAGGCGTTCGACTATGTCATTACCGTATGTGATCGGGCCAAGGAGTCGTGCCCCCGTTGGCCACATACGGGGCGGTTGCTTCATTGGAGCTTTGACGATCCCGCTATCGTAACAGGATCTCCTGAACAACAACGTCAGGCCTTTCGAACGGTGCGGGATCACATCAAAACCCACCTCGAAGAATTCCTCTCGACCAGTTTTAGGAATTCACACCAGAGATCTTCTTAAGCGCGCAACGGCTGAGGACCCTCGCCCTAGGGCCACAATATCGCTTGCTCCCAGATGGAGACTTCGCTATACAGGGCGGGTCGACAGCCTCAACTTCAGTAAGGGAGGAATGCGAATTATGAAACGAATGCCGGTTGGAGCGTTGCTGAGTGGACTCGTTAGTCTATTGGTGATGGCCGGTTGCGCATCGGAGCAGGCCTTCGTGGAACCAACATCGGCAAGCCCGTTCGTGTCGTCGGCTCCCTCTGAGCCTGCCCCCATTGGGCCGTCGGATTTCTTGACGGCGTGTCTCGCCAACATTTCGAACGAATCCAGCGAAGGGGCGAGGATGGTTGCCGAACAAAGCTGTCAGGATAGTGAAAGGCTCCATCAAGGTATCGTAGGAACAGCCCTCGCGAAGAGCGCCAACCGTGTATCCGCCGGGACGCAAGGTGATTCGCTAGACGCCTGTATGGCACGTATCCCCACCGAGGCAACGGCAGGTCAGCGACTGTTGGCGGAAGAAAGTTGTAAGCGTGATCAGTTCATACATCACTGAGTGCAAGATTTAACGGTCAACGGACTATGAACTGTGATTGAGGCATGGGGACCAGATAAGAGGCGGTCGAGTTTCCCCACCACCACCGTATCAATCTCACCCTTGAATGTTGCGTTTTGGAGTTCCTGAAACGCTGGGCGTTGTAAATTGGTCGCGCTGTAACGGTCTTCGAACCAGTGAATGGTTTTCAGCCGTTGCCGTTTATGCCATGTCTCAAGCTCAGCGCATTGACTATCAATCCTTCGTCCTTTGGGTGAGGACACGCGAATATAAAGAGCAGCACTCATACAAAAATGGGTACAGACGATTGTGCAGCCTGTCAATTAGCTAGAAACCTATGCAAGGGGAAGGGGTTCAGGATAATAAAAACACAAGAACCTATTTGCAGGGCAAGCAGGATTAAAAACAAAGGAAGTGGCAACAATGTCGTTGCATAAATATTCTCACAGGTTATTAATCCTACCAATTTACTAGAAACTGGTGTATGAACGATTGGCAACCGCAGAAAAAAATAAAAGTGTTATCGTCCATTTATTTGGTGTCAGGCAGCAGCAGAGTGCTCGGCAAAACCAATTGATCCAGGTCCTCAATATGGCGTAGAGAACAAAGGCTTATTAGTAAAAATAATTGCACCAGTGATAAGTTCGATTTGTCACTGGAAAAACAAAGCAACTGACTTGTTTCATTAATTAAAGTCACCATCTGTGATGGTTCTCGCGCTAACAGGTTTGAGTGTTTCTCTCATACACCTGCAAAATTAATGGCGAAGCCCGTAATATTCAGGATTGAAGTTGGTGGGGTCTATTAACGCTAAGCAAAACGAAATGGGGTATCTATGGTAGATATAAGCTTTTTGTTAAGCGGAAGACATTGGGACAATTCAACCCTTCACTATACGTTAAGCAGCAGTTTTCTGACGGGAAGCGATATTAGAATATCCCACATTAATAGCAGCATATCAGGCAAGATAGATTTACCAACTATTGCAAACGGCAATTCCTCTCTTGCTCTGGCGGCGATGACTGCATGGTCGAATGTTGCCGCCATTACCTTTCAACCGAGCAGCAATCCTGCAAATGCCGACCTTGCTATTTTAAAAGCTGTCGTTATTGGTGCTCCAGTAGGACTTACCGCATCATCCGTGCATATCAGTCCCGAACATTTAAACGGAGCAGCGGTTTTTCTGGAAGACAACCAATCGCTCTGGGCATATCTGCACGAGCTTGGTCATGCCCTTGGATTAGATCACCCAGGTCATACAAATCCATCTCTTCCTGCTAGTGATCCACATTACAATACCAACACTACCATTATGTCTTCAAACTATGGTGGTCGTCCTGCCATAACTCCGATGATTTATGATATTGCCGCTATTCAGTCTATCTATGGCGCAAACACATCTCATAATAGTGGTAATACCACTTATCGTTTTTCCGGTAACTACACTGCCGAAACCATCTGGGACAGTGGTAACAACGATACGCTCGATGCATCACAGAATCTTGTTGATGGCTCAGCAAGAACCAGTCCGGTAACACTAGATCTGCGCGAAGGGTTTGACGCGAATGGTAAGCAATATTCAAGCAAGGTTGGAAGTCAAGTTTTATTTCTGGCTTTCAATGCCAATATCGAAAATGCCGTTGGTGGTTCTGGTGGTGATTCAATCCAAGGCAATGGTTTGGCTAATAAATTAACTGGCGGAGCTGGCAATGACAGTCTAAAGGGAGATGCCGGCAATGACGAACTGCGTGGTGGCAAGGATAACGATACACTTATTGGGGGTGCGGGTGCAGACAAATTCATCATTAATAATGGCGATGGGTTGGATACAATATATTATGGGCAGCAGAACGACCGCATCGTCTTCAACGGCACCACCTTGCAAGGGACGGCAACCTACACAGGAAACGGTGAATACTCTCTCCTCGGTTACAAACTGTCGCAACACGGCTTTAGCTTAGAAATCACTTCGCCGGACGGCAAAACAAACATGGAGGCCTACCAATTTTTTACGACCTCCAACGGTGTGTGGTTTGACACTACTAATATTGGCATCACCGTTCCCGGAATTTATAAGTCGACTGGTACTCCAAAAACTTTCACCGGCACGGAAAAGGATGATTTCTTCAATCTAGTCGGTGGACCGAATATCGTTAATGCGCTGGGTGGCAATGACACAATCCATGGCGCAAGCACTGTCGATGGGGGGGCAGGAAACGATTATATCAGAGGCACCGGCGCGACCGACGTGCTGAACGGGGGAATTGGTGATGATGTCATATTAAGCAATGGTGGTTTGGACACCATACATGGCGGCAGTGGCAATGACCGCATCTATAGTGGTGGCGGTGAGCAGAAAATATTTGGGGACGCTGGCTTTGATATTGTCGATTACGCATCTTCTCAGGCTGGTGTGGAAATAAATTTAGCACTCACCACCCGACAAGAGGGCTGGACCTATAACTACGCCTATGGCGATATTCTTTCCGGCATCGAGGGGATTAGCGGTACTGGTTGGGGAGACACCCTTATCGGCGACTCAGGAAACAACCTTCTAATTGGCAGGGGTGGTGCCGATACGCTGACGGGTGGAGCGGGGGCAGATGTATTTAAATATAACCACCCTACTAGTTCCGGAGGTGATATCGGAATTAGCACCATTAACCGTGACATCATAACCGATTTTGCAAATGGCGTAGATAAAATTGATCTCAGTGATTTTGCCGGGACATTCGCTTTCAGAGGGACAGGTGCATTCACTGGCACCGCTCATGAGGTGAACTATGCCAAGGTCGCTGGGAACACCATGATCGGCTTAGATATAGACGGCAACAAAACCCTCGATGCTCAAATTCAATTACTCGGGCTCCACACCATGATCCCCAGTGATTTTGTGGTATAATCGAGCAGTGCGGTAAAAACTTCTCTCTACTGCACCCCGCCTTGCAATACCCACCACATCTGGACGGTGTCCAGCACTTGAACTGGTCGAAGCCCGCTGTCCATAAGATTTAAGGTTAGTGTTGTTAGGTCACCCGCAGCTGGACGAATGTGGACGATTTCATGCAGGAAGTTGCGAATGCACGTCTCCATGATGGCGTTCATTACCGGAACAGTGGCAAGGTGGGGACCGAGATGGGAAAACAGATCGCTCGGCTGGCAATTGAAAAATACCGACTGGCACACAAATAATAACTACGGTTCCATGATAATGCGTCCGCTCGATTTCTCTTCCCCTTCACTCCATTTCGCCACAGCCTGCGCCATTTCTTCCAGCCGCTGAGCGGCACGGCCAAAGACGCTGTCGGACGGGTAGGTCCCATCAAGGTCTCGTTCGCCGGCTGCAACGCCCGTGAGCAGTTCCAGCGCTTCTTCGATTGTGTTCACGGCATACACGGAGAAGTGTCCTGATTCCACAGCCTCGACGACGTCGCGCCGAAGGGCCAAATGCTTGGTGTTGCGAGCGGGGACGATCACGCCTTGTTTGCCGGTCAACCCTCTGCGGGAACAGGACTCGAAGAACCCCTCGATCTTTTCGTTCGCGCCCCCAATCGGCTGGATCTCGCCCAACTGGTTGACGGAACCGGTCACGGCCAGCCATTGATGGATCGGCAGATCGGCGAGGCTGGAGAGAATCGCGGCGAGTTCGGCCACCGCAGCGCTGTCCCCTTCCACTTCCGAGTAGGTTTGCTCGAATGTCAACGAGGCGCTCATGGCGAAGGGGTGGGATCCGGCAAATTTCCCGGCAAGAAATCCAGCCAGTGTCATGACTCCTTTGCTATGGATCATCCCGGCGAGTTCCGCCTCGCGCTGAATGTCGATCACGCCCTTGGTCCCGATGTAGGTCCGAGCCGTAATGCGCGTGGGACGTCCGAACGAATAGTCGCCGAGCTGATGGACTGAGAGGCCGTTGACCTGGCCGACGACGTCGCCGTCGAGGTCGATCATCAATGTGCCTTCTTTGATCTCGTCCTGGATCCAGTGTTCTTCCAAATTCGAGCGATGGCGCTTATGTGAGACGGCGGTATCGACATCCGCGCGAGACACGAAGGAATGGCCTTCTTTCCTAGCCCAGTATCCCGCCTCGCGGATGAGATCGCTCACGAGGCTGAACCGCAACGACAGTCGGTCATGTCGATCGGCGAAGCGAAGCCCCTGCCTGATGATTTCAGCGACCGCATCGACGCCGAAGTGCGGGAGCCCTTCCTCGCGGCAGAGTTTGGCGATGAACCGGGCATATTGGCGATCCTGCTGCTCGCTTCTCTCCACCTCGGTGTCGAAGTCCACCTTCACCTTGAAGAGCTTGCTGAAGTCTTCTTCGTACGCTTGCAGGAGATGGTAGAGAATGGGCGGCCCGACCATAATGACTTTTACATTCACCGGGATCGGTTCCGGCCTCAGCCCCGCCGTCGAGAATCCGTAGAATTCTCCGGGGTCTTCGATCTTCACCTCTCCTGTCTTGATCACGCGCTTTAACGCCTCCCAGGAAAACGGTTGGCGCAGCATGTCCAAGGCATTCACGATCAAGTAGCCACCGCTGGCCAGCAACACGGCACCCGCGTGGATCTCCGTGAAATCGGTGTACATCACCCCCATGTGCGCCCGCCGTTCGATCTTCCCGATCAGGTTCGTATAGGTCGGGTGAGATTCGTCGATCACGGGGGCGCCGTCCGTCGGGTCGTGCTGTACGATGAGATTGACGAGAAAGCGCGATATGTCCGGACGTTTGAATTCCAAACCTGGGATGGCGAGGGTGGGTCCCTCGCGAGGAAGAAAATCCTTGTAGTGGTGCACGATGTCGTCACGAACACGCTCTAAAAACGTCGAGAGTGCCGGGATGTCTTGATAGGCCCGCCGCATGGTTTCGTAGCGGCCCTCCAAGACATTGGTGACCAGCTGACGGTCGAGGTGGCGCTGCTGGTGTTCAGCTTCCTTCTCAAGGCCGTGGATGCGGACATGGAATTCGCGGATTTCTCCTTCGAGGGTCTTGCGTCGTTCATTCAGGTCCCGCTGCTCCTCCTCGGTCATCGCCTCAATGTCGGCGTCTGCCATGGGCTTGCCGGCCTTGAGCGGCACAATCCCGAAACCCACTGAGGTCTCTTCAAAGCCGAATCCACGAGTCCGGCTGAATTCCGTTAATTCATGGAAGAGCGATTTTTTCTTCGTATCGATGTCGTCGTGCAGTTTGGCCTTGGTATCAAGATATTTCTTGCTCTCAAACGCCATGGGAATATCGCGTCGCAATCCATCGATGAACCCAGCCGTTTCTCGTTTAAACGAGGCCCCCTGTCCTGCCGGAAGAGCCAAACAGATCGGTCGAGAAGGGTCCTGGAAGTTATTGACATAACACCAGTCAGACGGAGCGAGCGCAGCCTGGGCCATGCGCTTGACCATCTGCCGAACGAGCGTGCCCTTTCCCGTACCGACTGGACCCGAGACGTAGAGGTTAAATCCGGGACTCTTCATGTTCAGCCCGAATTCCATGGCCTCGACAGCCCGTTCCTGTCCAATGATGTCAGTGAGGGGCTCCAGCTCGCCGGTATCCTTGAAACCAAGCTGCCCAGGGTCGATCACAGGGGCGAGCATCGAGACGGGAACTTTGAATTTGTCCATTGTCATCTAGAGCACCTTCGCTATTGGCGGCAGAAGAGTGACAACTGTTGCCTGTGGACCTTTGTCCCCCTGTTCAAGGCCGAAGACGACTTCAGTACCGTCCTCGAGTTTCTTGAACGTGAGCCCCTGCAGGGCATTGGCATGAAAATACACCTCGCCGCCTCCTTCTTTAAGGATGAAGCCGTATCGTTCCTTGGGGAAGAGCTTGCAGATCACGCCGCGATGGGGCGGCACGGGCGGCAGGCGCACCTCGGTTTTCGCTCGTTTTTCACGATACTTGCGGAGTTCGATGCTGATTGCTTGAAACGCAGACCGAATGGCCTCCTCAAACGTCTTGTCTTCCTTTCTGGCCGTCAGCGTGTGGCGTCCCGGCAGGGTGACAACAACGAGCGCTTCCGCGACATTTGCGAGTTTCTTGTGGCGCCGGTTCTTGATCAACGTGACTCGACCGTGAGTCAAATCGTCATGCCCTCGTCGGAGGTCATCCATTCGAGCTTCAATCTCTGTCTTCCAACGGGGGGTCATGGCAACGTTGCGGCTTTGTATTTCCAGTTCCATTGTGCCTCCACATCGTAATAGTTCAGTCTCTTTCACCGACTGGAGATCGCAAACGATATGCCGACAGGACAAGGGCTAAGGGGTATCGGTAAATCAGCAAGGGCTGGGTGTTTTATGACCCCAGTCATTCCGACCGATTCCAATATGGGGCATTTGTCCACAGTGCCACTCTGACCGGTGGAGCTCAATGCGACAGCGTGCGTTCATTCAGCGGCCTTCCCAAGCATTTGAAAGAGCGATGTCGGGTACGTGAATTGCGATCGTTCTCAGCATGCCGATGTTACGCAGACCAGCCCTGGAGCGCTATCTCCAGACCCGCTTTGGCCCAACGGCGCGATTGTTGTCCTACGGAGTCATCGGGAAAGAGAGTTCCAAGGGAGAGCAAAAACGGTATGGGTATGGCACACCCGTCAAATTGACGTTCCGAGTCGGGCGGCTGGTTCAGTCCGCAGTGCTCGAAACGATGAAGCCGGGTCCGTTCGGGCACGAACATATGGCCGATCGCGCCCAGGCGATACTGTGGGACTACGACTCCTATGGACGTCTATCACACCATGTGAAGGCCCTCGATGTGGGCGCCTTCGACGCCAACCAGGCGCTCTTTTCCCTCGCGGAGGCCCGTGAGTTTTTCGTGCTGAATGAATGGACCGATGGCGCAAGCTATCATGCGGATCTTGCACGACTGGCAAAAGGCGGGAGATTACGAAAGTTAGACCGGCAACGGACCGTCGCGTTGGCTCGTTACTTGGCTCAAATCCATGCCAAGAAACGGCGAGACGCTGATCTTTACAAGCGTCGGTTGCGTGAATTAATCGGTCACGGCGAATGCATCATGGGGTTGACCGATAGCTATCCCAAGCGTTGTGGCTTTATCACAGGCGATCTGTTGCGAACGGTGGAGGAGGTCTGCAACCAGTGGCGGTGGCGCCTTCGAGACAAGGTCAATCGTCTTTCCCAGGTTCATGGGGATTTTCATCCCTACAATGTGCTGTTCCGTACCGGGGAGGATTTTGCGGTGTTGGATCGATCACGAGGGGAATGGGGCGAGCCGGCGGACGACGTGACCGCGATGACGATCAACTATCTCCTGAACTCATTGATCAGCCGGGGCAAGCTCCAGGGGTCGTTCGAGATCTTGTTCCGATTGTTTTGGGACACCTATGTAGAGGTCAGCGGCGACAAAGAGGTTATGGAAACGGCTGCGCCGTTCTTCGCCTTTCGCGGCCTGGTCGTGGCCAGCCCGCTCTGGTATCCCAATCTGTCGATCGACATCCGACGCAGCCTCTTCCGTTTCATTGAAAACGTACTCGATGCGCCGCGCTTTGAGCCGGAACGGGTGAATGAGTATTGTGGACTCTAGAGTCCGTTACTCGCTAGCGGTTTGCCTCAATCGGTCGAACGCCCATGTCTATTCTTGCTGGCTGACCCATGACGATTGAGGCTACATCAAAGGCTTTCGCCATCTGGCTCACAGGGCTGCCTGCGTCCGGAAAGAGTACGATTGCAGCCGCGCTGAAGCCAAAGCTGGAAGAGATTGGTCCTGTCGAAGTACTCGAATCGGATGCGGTCCGCAGAATGTTGACACCTCATCCGACGTACAGTGTTGCAGAACGGGATCTGTTCTATCGTTCGCTCGCGTTCATGGGTGCAAGACTGGTCGCTCATGGCGTCACCGTTATCTTCGATGCGACAGGCAACAGGCGGGCGTATCGAGACTTTGCCCGCAGCCTGATTCCTCAGTTCATTGAGGTCGCCGTGGAGTGTCCGTTGGAGCTGGCCATGCAACGTGACTATAAGGGGACCTATCAGCGAGGCCAACAGGGAGAGTCCTCGACCGTGCCCGGGTTGCAAGATCCCTACGAAGCGCCGGCCCACCCTGAAGTGGCCATAGACGCGACTGCGCTTTCCGCAAACGACGCAGCGAGGAAAGTGCTGGAAGTTGTGAAAGAGAAATTGGCTCAACGCGGAATCGTGTGGGTGATTTTCGCATGATCTGGGAGCGCGGGTAAGAAATGGGTGATGATTTTCATAGCCAAGTATTCCTCGTCGCGAAAGCCGTACGCCTTGCGCTGAATGACACGAATGGTGTTGTTCAATCCCTCGACGCAACCCAGCGAGACTTTGTTCTCGGGCTTGCAGTAGGAGACGATACCCTCCCAATGCCGTTCGATCATGGCCGCGAATTTCTCGAAGGGCTCAAGCCGCTGCCAGCGCAGGCTGCTCTTCCAGTTCTCGAAGAAGCGTCGCGCCCAGCCTTCGCACTCGTAGTCCCAGAGTTGGCCGAAGGATTCCTTGAGCAGGTAGGCGATGTTGAGCCGCTTGTTGGCTGCGAGCAGTGTCGTGAGCGCCTTCCTGCCATCGAGGTCCAGGTTGTCCCGGTGCGACAGCAGGGTATAACGGTTGCCCTTGATGAAGCGGCGCTGGTCACCCTGCACCCGTGCATATTCGCTCCGGCGCACCGCATCCAGGGCATCGTTCAGATGGCGCAGGATGTGGAACTTGTCGAACACGATCTCGGCCTGCGGCGCATACGCGTGTGTCGCTTCACGAAACGGTCTCCACATATCCATCACCGCCACCTGAATCCCCTGGCACCGCCGTTCGCCGTAGGCCGTGAAGAACTGCTCAAGGTCTATCTGCTTACGGCCGGTACCACCGAACCAGATCGGCCGCTGCCCAACGAGGTCGCTGACCACCACCCGGTACTCGTGCCCCTTGCGGATACTGATCTCATCCACGCCGATCGCCGTCGTGGCCGGCAGCGGATGCCGGCGCAGTTGCTCGGCCATATACAACTTGTCCAGGTCCTTGACCGTGGTGTGATGCAGTCGCTCGGGCTCCGCCACATCCTTGACGGTCGTCTTGCGACACAACGCCCCCACATGCAGCGCATAGCGGGCCGTGTAACGCGGGTTGTGGGCCAGCCAGTCCAGATACTCCATGCGAACTCCACAGTCCGGACAGCTTACGCGAACCCGCTCGAACTCCAGCACGATGCAAAAGCCGCCGGCCGAAAGATCCCGCGTCCGCGTCACGCGCCGATCATAGACCGGGCAGCGAGGCCGGGCACAGCACGAACAGGTGCCGGTCTTTTTTTACGCCGCAATCGCACCACGCGCACATCCGGATCACCGAAAACACCCTTGAGCTGCGCGGCCGCGCTGAACCCAGGAAACGAATACAACTCACACAACGTTCGTGCAGGCTTCATCGGTGTTCCCATACGGCAAGGAGTATAACCACATGAAAACGCTATCCTACAGCTACGAACCGGGGCAATACTACGTACAATCGTTCACACGATTCCGCGTTGAGCCGAGAAATTTAACCCACTGTATTCTTGAGCACTTCTCCTGCAACCGCCGATATGCAGCTGTGCGAGCAATCGTCCAACGCTGCTTGATGAGGCTCTCTCCCGGTCGCTATAGTGTCGCACCATGAGGAAGACACCTGCGTCCCGTCGCAGAGGGGGGGGGAGCCCCCTTTCTGACACGAAGAAAAGCCCCTTCATTCCTACTCCCGCCTCGGCAGCCCTTGTTGCCGCATTTCGAGCTCTCGCCGTCAACGATCTGTACACGATGGCCCCGAAAGAGACAGCGCTCAGGGGATATGACTATTACCAGCAGCAACGGCTTCAGCACTATGTTTGGGGTAGGGACGGGGCGACGCTCACGGCGCAGGTGCAGGGAACCAGCCTGTATGAGGTTCTCTTTTCTCTCGACGAGGGGTTTCTCTCTTCGTTCTGTGACTGTCCGGCCTGGGATTTTGATCGGCTCTGCAAGCATATCCTTTGCGCCTGCTTTACTACCAAACATCTGCTGTCGCCCGAGACGGCCTCATTGTCGGATCGGCAACAAGTGCACCTGGCCGCGCGTCGCGTTGAGTTGCTCGGCGACCTTGCCGAGACAGGTTCCATCAAGGGGACGACCCCCTCGCGGAATGGGGAGGGTCTCCCTGGGTCGACCTATGAAATCGTGATCAACGTCGGCCGGCCATATCCGCAACTTGTGATCCATCGGAACGGTGTGCCGCTTCCCGCAGGATGGGTTTCCACGGTACCTCCCGAGTTGCGGCCACTCCAGAATCTACCCTGGTTTTCGTCAGGGTATGATGGGGACGAACCCTTCCAGCGCTATCTCCAGGTCTCTAAGCGCCGGTTCCCGATCGTGCTGAAAGCCGGCCTGGAATCTATCGCCCTCGAATGGACCCCGTTGGTTACCTGTCGGAGCAAAACCGAGATCGCTCTTGCCGGTGATGACGTAAAGATCCGCGCGGTCTGCATAGCTGACGGAACGGCGCTCGACAGAATCGTTCGGTTTCGCGGCTTCGTAGTCGACGTGAGTGGCCGCCGCTTGCTCTGCTTGGAGGACGAAAGCGGGTGGACTTCGTTTCGTGCGTTACGCAACGGTTTCCAAGGTTCCAACGCTGCTGATCCTGGGGGCGGTCCGGTCGGGACGTTGTGCGCGGTGACCTTACCGGACGGTCGGGGCCATGGGCGATGGCAGGGCATTGATTATGAAGTGGAGTTCACCGTCCCACGGAAGGAGTTCCAGTCCGCGCAGATCGATCTGATCCAGAAACAGGCCGACAAGACCTTGCGTGAACTTCTGCTGCGCGCGGATGGGGAAGAGGCGCCGGTTCATTCTTCTGACTCGATGTCGGTGGGCGAGGAGGTGTCGTACGCGTTGATTCTGGCGCCGCTCCCAGACGAGGCCGGCGCACCGACCGCCGCATGGATGCTACGGACGGAATGCCGGCGTGGTGACGCCCGGTTTATTCCGAGTGCCTCGACCTTTTCCTTCATCCGGGCGTTGGAGCAGGGGCGCACTATATCGGCCCCGTTGCGGGCACAAAAACGCAAGGGTGTGCTCTACGATCTATTCTTCACGTCGCTCACGGTCGGCGAGGCCAAGGAGCGAGATCTCCGCATTAAGACGGCGCTGGATCAGAGCGATTGGGCGAGGAGCATCCGTCTTGAAGCCGCTCAATGGCTGAGACACCATCTGTCGGTGTATGCCGGTCAAGATGTACGGTTGCAGGTCGAAGGGAGGCGATGGACACTTCACGCGATCGACAAACACCGCGAAGTATTGCTGTACCGGATTCCATTCGAGGTCTTCGGTCTGGACGCGTTTCACGGCATGCCCTCGTATGACATGATGAAAATCGATTCCCGCATACTGTTTCAACGATTGCCGGAGCTGTTGGAAAAGCTGGCGGCAGCCGGGATTGCATTGCTGTATGAAGACAAACCACTCCGGCCCATTCGGTGGGACTGCGCGGTCCACGTGGAACGTCAGGACCGTGAGGGGATCGGGATCGACTGGTTCGAGATCCGGCCGGAGATTCGCTGCGATGGGGTGGTGATTGATGAGACGGAGTGGCGGGCGGCCATCCGGCAGGGCGGAATGATCGACACTGGGAACGGTCTGCGGGTCTTGGATGGCCAGACCATGGAGCGGTTGCGCGCGATCATCGGTCTCACAGGTGATGCGCCGGAGGATCGGAAAGCAGCGCACGTCGTGCGTGTGCCTCGGTTGCAGATCTTTGATTGGCTGGCGCTACGCGAGCAGGGTATTCCTGTGTCGCTGCCAGCCGAGGACGAGGCGGTGTTGGCGCGCTTGCTGGGATTTGAGCGGATCGAGCCGCTGCCGTTGCCGAAGACCCTGCACGCGAAGGTGCGCTCCTACCAGCATGACGGCTACGCCTGGCTGGCATTTCTCTACGAGCATCGATTCGGTGCCTGTTTGGCGGACGATATGGGATTGGGCAAGACCCTCCAAACTATCTGTCTGCTGGCCGCCATCAAGGAGGGACGTATCAAGACGGCTTGTGGGGTGAAGGGCCCCCATCTGGTCGTCGTCCCGACGAGTATTCTTTTCAACTGGGAACAGGAGCTGGCGCGCTTCGCACCAGGTTTGAAGGTTCATGCGTATAGCGGGAGCGAACGGACCTTCGATGCCGGGGACGGCGAGGTGGTGCTCACGACCTATGGGTTGGCCCGTCGGGATATCGACACTTTAGCGCGGACGGCGTTCCATGTGATCGTGTTCGACGAAGCCCAGGCGGTGAAAAACATTCAGGCGAACACGACGGGTGCGGTCCGTCGGCTCCAGGGTCGGTTCAAGATCGCGTTGACCGGCACGCCGCTCGAAAATCATCTCGGCGAGTATTTCTCCGTGATCGACCTGTGTGTGCCGGGACTCCTGGGCGAATACGATCGCTTCAAAACCGATCTGAAACGTGTGGCGGGTCACACGCTCGATCGGGTGCTGCGACGGACGCGGCCCTTTATTCTGCGTCGGACCAAGGCCGAGGCCCTCCAGGACCTGCCGCCAAAAATCGAGCATGAGATGTTCCTCGAGTTGACCGATCGCCAAAAAGCGCTCTATCAACAGACGGTCGACCAGGTGCGCTCAACGATCGACGACGCCTATCGCACCAAGACTTCCGGGCAGGCGCAGTTTATCGCGCTCACGGCCATCCTCAAACTGCGGCAGGTCTGTCTTTCGCCTCGCCTTCTCACGAATCAGGCTAATGAGACGTCGCCTAAGCTCAGCTTTCTGATGGAGCGGCTCCAACTCTTGCGTGACGAGGGACACAGCGCCCTCGTATTTTCACAGTTCACAAGTTTTCTGGATCTTGCCCAGGAAGCATGCATTCGGCATGGGCTGTCCTACCACCGGTTGGATGGGTCCACGGCACCGGCTGCGCGCAAGGCCCGCGTGACAGCGTTTCAGACCAGTGAACAGCCGAGCGTGTTTCTCTTGAGTCTCAAAGCGGGAGGGCAGGGGCTGAATCTCACCAAAGCGAGTTATGTCTTTCATCTGGACCCCTGGTGGAATCCGGCGGTGGAGCGTCAGGCGTCGGACCGCGCGCATCGCATCGGGCAACAGCAGACCGTCACGATCGTGCGGATTCTCATGCGCCACAGCATTGAGGAGAAGATGATGGCGCTCAAACAGCGCAAGCTCGAGTTGTATGATGCGGTCATGGCCGGCGTGGTGCGAGACTCCGGGCAAGGCGTGCTGACGAAGGCCGACTTCGACTTCCTACTTTCGCCGAGTGCCTGAGCATGGAGGACTGTGGCTGTTGTTGGACTCAAGCGACATGGATACGAATCTTGGAAAATTTGGGTTCTTGCCGATCGACAGAACCATTTCGTTTTCAGGTGGAGCATTCTCGCTGCGCGAAGATTTCAATGAGGTGCTTGCTGTAGTTAGATCAGCTACAAACGCTGACGGGTTTGTCTATCCTCCGCTCGAAAAACAAATGCGAGGAGAGCCCAGAATCCTAGCCGGACAACTCTTGCCAGAAGATCAATGGGATTGGAAAGAGGTTCTGGGAACTGAACGTCCCGCCCATCTACATCAGTTGCCGGTTTCCCATGAGCTTCGGTTAAAGCAGGCTCCCATTGATAACGATCTTAGAAGGAACGACGGAGCATTCTTGATGTATCTAGCAGGTTACCTCTATGGCTATCGGTTGCAATTTCATGACTGGTGGTTCGATGGGCGAGTCAATATGAAGAAATCACACAACATACTTGTGGGGGACGATAAGGCTGCTGACTTCTTCTCAAAAAGCTATTCTGTCTGGAAAAACTGGTCTGTGGAGACCAGAAGACACTTCACGAACATTCTCTACATGACTTCCAGATTAGAGCTGTACGAATGGGATTGGGAAAAGTTCATGATAGCCTACATGGTTTTTGACGCCTGCTATAACCAGGCGAAGGGGCTGGGGCAAGTTGAAAAGACAATACATAAGTTTCGAATTGATGCGATGTGTGAGCGATACAGTTTGCAGTGCAATAGCAGTCTGAGCAACGAGATTGTGAGGTTAAGAAATGCCTTGTTTCACGAAGCCCTATGGGACGGTGGCCAACCGTGCAGTTCAGGAGGGCAAAAGTCTTTTGGCTATACTAAGTGCTTGATGAGGATTAACCATCGCCTAATTCCCGCCATGCTTGGCTATTCTACCGAATACATTGGAACTCATTGGGATTCCTTTAGTCCCTGTCAATTCTAAACCTGCGTCGATTCCCTTTACTCATTCGACTTGGGGTTCGCCGCTGGTTACAACGTGGCTGAGTGAAATCCGTTACGAGGGTGTGCACGGGTATTGTTAGAACCATTGCGTCGCATTCTCCGTCACCTGTTCCAGGGTGCCAGGTTCTTCGAAGAGGTGAGTCGCGCTGGGGACGACGATGAGCTTCTTTTCGCAAGTCAGGAGTTCTTCGAGTAGTGCGACGCCACTCTGAGTGAAAGAGAAGTGGGTGGGAACGTCAGAAGTTGACGGCGGGTACGTCTAAGACTTGATCCGGCTGCTGGGCTCGTTCGAAAATTTTATGGAAGCTCTGATCCATGCGCCTGAGGACATCGGGGGTGAAATGTTTCTCTCCGCACTGTTTGCAAACACCTGCTGGAACGTTTCGCAGGATGAGCAAGTGATCACGGCGACGATAGTCGTAGTTGATATGTCGTTCTTCCACCTCGCCGCCACAGAAGGTGCAATCCGCATAGGTGGTCATGGCTTTGTTCCTCTGGTGCGGAGATCCGTCCATTTTGGTGGCTTTGGGATATATATGGTAATCACCCTCAGGGTTCTCTCAACCTGGTGTTTTAATGGTGCGGGCTACCGTTTGAACAGCCGCACGTAGTCATCGAAGATAAAGAGGCGATTACGCCTCTGACCGGTGAACTCCTTCAAAATGCCGAGCTTGACGAAGTCATCGATGAGCGCAGCGGCAGTGTTGGTTTCAGCCTGGATGAGGTTGGTCACCATCTTGATGGTGGTCACCGGAGACTGGTAGAGCGATTGCATGAGTGTTTGCGCATTGGTCTGGCGGCGTACGTGGAACGTCGGCATATGCTTGCGTTCGATGCGTTCTTTCAGCGCCAGAATGTCCTTGAACACTTGGATAGAGAGGGCGATTGTCTCACGCATGCCGAGTAAAAAAAATCGCAGCCATGGTTCTAACTTGTGCGTCGTTCGGACAGCCATCAGTTGATCGTAATACTCGCCCTTGTGCCGCTCAAAGAAATCGGAGAGATACAGCGCGGGCTTTTGCAGAAGGTTGAAACTGACGAGATAGAGCACGATGAGCAGGCGGCCTAGGCGTCCGTTTCCGTCAAGAAATGGATGGATCGTCTCGAACTGGTAATGCATGAGCGCAACTTTGATCAGGTGCGGGACATGAATCTGGTCGTTGTGCATGAACTTCTCAAGATCGCTCATAAGGTCCGGCACATGCTGGTGGTGGGGAGGGATAAATGTGGCGTGCTTAAGGCTGATGCCGATCCAGTTTTGGCTGGTGCGAAATTCTCCTGGCTGTTTGTGCTTGCCGCGCACACCTTGTAATAGCACTGCATGGGTCTCGCGCAAGAGGCGGTTGGACAAGGGAATTTGACGCAACTGCTTGATGGAGAAATTAATTGCCTCGATATAGTTGTGTATTTCCTGCCAGTCATCGCGTTTTTCCGGATCGACATCGAGCTTACCGACCAGCGCCTCTTCAATGTTGGTCTGGGTGCCTTCGATACGGCTGGAGGTGGTTGCTTCTTTGGTGATGTGCATTCGGACGAAGAAATCCACATCCGGGATGAGCTGAGAAAACGCGTTCAACTCCCCAATCAGACGGTTAGCCTCCTCCAGGAGAGTGAGAATCTCAGGATCGGATACGATCCATTCCCGGTTAATCGATGTGGGTGAAAAACTCCGATATTCATATTGTTGCTCGTACTCTCCTGCTTTGAATTCACTGATATTCATAGGTTTTCCTGTCGCTGTCTTTCCGATTTGAACTAAGGCCTCCCGCTATGTCAAATAGGTGGCACCAATTTGATATAAGATTTGACGTATGTCAAATGTCTGGATGGTGTTAGGAGAAAGCTATTCAATCACTGGCCGACCAGTGCCGGAATCGAGAAGACGCTGATGGCGATTTAATGGAAGGTGGTTACGGAAGCAGGTGCAAGTAGTGCAAGAACCATCTGCTTGCCTGTTCCGCCACCTGTTCCAGCGTACCCGGTTCCTCGAAGAGGTGAGTGGCACCGGGGACGATGATGAGCTGCTTTTCGCAGGTCAGGAGTTCGTAGGCTGCCTGGTTCATCTCAATCACCGGTTCATCATGGCCACCGACGATCAACAGGGTCGGAGCTGTGACCGATGGTAGATAGGGTTCAGCCAGGTCCGGTCGCCCTCCTCGTGACACCACGGCCTTGACGTTCGCTGGCTCTCGTGCGGCAGCTTGCAATGCTGCTCCGGCGCCGGTGCTGGCCCCGAAATAACCGACCTCTCAATCTTTCGTCCGTGGTTCCGCTTCCAGCCAGTAGATCGATATCGAATACCTTGCGCCGATCATCCGCGTCTTCTTCGGTCAATAAATCGAGCAGCAACGTGGCAAGTCCGTCTCGTTGTAACTGGCGGGCGACGAAATTGTTATGAGGGCTCAATCGCCCACTACCACTCCCATGTGCAAAGACCACCATGCCGCATGGACTGACCGGGAGTCCGAGGATGCCCTCCAGGGTAATTGTCCATTTTGTGATCCTGACGCGGTGCTCGTGCAGGGATGTCAAGGCTGTCCCTTTTTCTTTGCGGAGCTGCAGGGAGCCGGACGGCTGAGCCCAGGTGGCAATTTGGTCTTGTCGTCGACGCAGGCAACATTCAGTTGTGTCTGTGAGAGACCAATGACCGACGAGAGGATGGCTCCCGCGAAGTTCGCGCGACTCAAGTCTGCTGAGTCTAGTCGAGCGCCGCTCAAATTACCCGAAACAAATGTGGCATCTTGTAGGTTCGTGTCCTGAAGGTTGGCGTGGGTCATGTTGGAGTGGCTGAAATTCGACCCGCGAAGATCCGCGCCGACAAAATTGGCCGATTCCAGAGTGGCCCTGTTGAACTGTGCGTGCTGGAAAGAGGATTTCGGAGCGTAGAGTTCGCTCAGATCGCCGTTCATGAAGTTGGTGCGCAGTCCCTTGGCCTCAATAAGGATCGCGCGGGTGAGGTTCGCATCCAGGAAATCGGCTTCATCGAGGACGGCGTGATAGAGAATAGCCATCCGGAGCTTCGCCGAGTGCACATCCGCCTTGACCAGAGCGGCCTGTTCTAGGTTGGCTCCTTCCAAATCCGCGTCATGCAGGTCTGCGCCATGTAGGCTGGCGTACCGAAGGTCTGCGCCGCGAAGAATCGCTTCCTTCAGGTTTGCGTCACGCAAATTTGCTTCGTCCAGATAGGCGCTTTCCATGTCGGTTTCGATCAGGCGGGCCCCTTCCAATTGCGCACGGTCCAGCAGCGCGCCCTGAAGATTAGCCCGATGCAGATTCGCATTGGTCAGGACGGTGCGGCGCAGGTCGGCGCCTGTCAGATCAGTGTTCACCAGGACCGCACCTTTCAGGGTTGCTCCGTAAAAATACGCCTCGACGAAGTTGCCGTCGGTCAAGTCGGCAGAGGTGAGATCGGCGCCCTCAAATTGCGCCCGCTCGAACGAGGCTTCGCGTAGTTTGGCGCCGACCAGGACAGCGTCGAAGAGCGCAGCTTCATCGCCGATGGCTCGGGAGAGATTTGCGCCAGTGAGCCGGGCACGGCGCAGATCGGCTCCGGAGAGATTACTGTCTTCTAGGAGGGCTTTGGTGAGGTCAGCCCCGGCAAGGCTAGCCTGAGCCAGGTTGACCTGAGCCAGCTTCGCTTGACGCAGGACCGTACCCTCCAGATCGGCCCGTTCGAGATTCGCTCCCGCGAGTGCTGCCCGGCTCAGATCCGCTTGGCAGAGCTCCATCCTTTTGGCATCAGGGTTGCCCCGATACTCCACCCATCGTTCATGCGAACGCACGAGGGTCTGTAATGTCTTGGCCGGGACAGGCTTCTGCTTGTAAGCGCTCTTACAGAGGGGAACCGCGAGCGACGTCGTGTTAGAAGCAGGTGAGCCTGCCGCTCCGGCCCATGAGGCGGGAAGTCCGATGAGGATGATCATCCCTACAATGACGGTCGGTAAGGAAAGGCGGTTCATCTCGTGTCTCCTTCGGTGGTACATCCTGGGTTTGACCTTCAAGGCTAGGCGTTGCAAGGCCGTGGGAATCCGATTGTCACAGGTTCAAGCGCTCGCAGGGATTCAGGAACCCGTTCCATCGGCGCCCTTCGGCCAAGGTTGATAAGCAAGCAGGGTGCGGCAGCGCATACTGATCAGAGCAATGGGAAGACCGGGTGCCTGAAACCGTTGACGATAGTTCTCCAGGGTCAAGTGAATCGTAGCCTCACCTTGAGTAGATCGATGATCGTCCTTCTTGCGACAGAAGGCGTATGTACGCCACGGCGTCTTGCATTTCTTCGTCGGTGAGCTGGCCGCGCCAAGAATGCATTGGGCTGAAGACCACACCGTGCTCGATCGTTCGCAGTAACTCTTCATCGGATTTTAGGAATGACCGGAAGCGCTGAAAATCAGCCGGTGGGACTTTCAAGGAAGTGGCGGTAGGGCCGTCTCCTTGACCGGTAAGACCGTGGCAGTCCTGACAGTGGTGCTGATAGATCGATTTCCCGCGTGTGATGTCCGGCGGATAGTCCTGGGCGTACAAAGGAGATAGCACCAGACCAATCAGAACGAGAAGGGTCCACAGTCCCACGATGAAGAATAGATTCTCGGTGTATTGTGATTGCATGACCCACCTAGTCCTGCAGCGTGTTCAAAAAGGCCGTCCAACAAGGCCGCAGCGAGAGAGGGGCCGAGGCGTACCCTCTGGGGTACGTTGAGGGCCTGAACGATGCGAGAACGCCGTTGGCGGACTTTTTCAACATGCTGCTAACTCTTCTTCGTGGTGTGAGCGATAAAGGAACTGAACAGCTGCTGCAGCTTCTTGCTTCCGCAGGCCGGGCATGCCACCTCGCCTGCTGCATGCTCATTCAATGTTACCACGATCAACGATTCCTTCCCGCAATCGAGGCACGTATAGTCGTACATTGGCATGGTGCGTCCCTTTCGACTATCAACCAACAATCATGAGTGGATAGGTCCCTTGGTGCAACAGCGCATGTGACACGCTGCCGAGCACCATACGGGTGATGCCGCGGCGTCCACGGGATCCTGCGAGAATAAGGTCTGGATTCAAGGCCTTGGCTTCCTGAAGAATTCCCTCGACCGGGGTACTCAACGTAGTCGCCACGCGGGTTTGATAGCCCAATGGTCTGAGCTTGGCGGCTATCTCGTCGAGGAAGTCTTTCGCCTTGCCAAGGGAATGGGTTTCCATATGCTCGGCCGAGACCGCATCCACCGGCCAGGGTGGCCTGGTATGGGGGAGAACGGTGAACAGGGTAATCGTGGGGGGAGTACGAAAGGGTTTCTGTTGAAGGAAGGAGAGAGCATGGTCTGCATCATAGCTCCCTTGCAGGGGAAGCAAGATATGATGAAGCCTTTTTAAGGGGCCAGGAAGAATCAGTTTTGCGCCAGATCCGAATGTCAGCACTCGGTGGGAGACACTTCCAACGAGCCGCTCCTTGATCGGTCCAAGGCCTCTGGCACCCAAGAGAATGAGGTGTATCTTTTGCTGTTCAGACAACGCCACGATCTGATCCACCGGAGATCCAACGACCAAATGCTTCGTGACCGGTCCGGCATCTAATGGCAGCAAGGACACGATGCGATCCAACAAGCGAGTCCCGTCGTCGCGCATGTTGCGCTCGACCGATTCGTACAGTTCTTGTGCTACCTCCGGAATCATCATGGGATAGGCTGGACTCGGAACATCAAGCACATGCACGAGGTGCAGTTCCTCGGCACGAGCTAAGTATTTCAAGGCGCGCACGGCTTCATAGGAATGGTCTGAACCATCCACTGCAAGTAAGAGCTTCATAAGAACCTCATTGACAATCTGCCAGACAGAAGAAAATGACGTAGATTACAATCGCGAGACCAAAGCCCACTGCTCCGAGCAGGAGCCACTGTGCACGTGTCATGCTTTCCCCCCTACTGAAGATGGTCTTCAGCAAGTCCAATGCCGTTCAAGGAGAAGATCGTCAGGGATAAGGAGTGAAGAGGGAAAGACATATTGTTGCGAAATTCCCTTGCCCCTAACCGCTTATCCTTCATGCCTTCTGGCGCCTTCTGCCACAGCAGGCGAATGACTTCTGTAGCAGAGCGCCACTTCTCTTGGAGACGGAATCAATGGCCAAGCGCCCATCGTGAAGGCAAAGAACTGCAAACCTGTGGTTTCCCCGAGCTCTCCACCATCCCTGACCGTGTTTGGCGAATGGCATCGCCCTTGCTCAATTATTCGCCAGGAGGATCGTTCATGGGGAAGGAGACAAATCTCTTCGAGACCATACTGGTTCCGGTTGATTTTTCCCCCTGTTCAGATGAAGCATTTCGGGTCGCCTGTCAGCTCGCTCGACTGTGTGGGGCGGCAGTGCTTGTTCTGCACGTGATCGACACCAGTGCGCTTGCTGCATTCAATCGATTGGGTTTGCTGGCTGTTCCATCCGATGCCGCGCCACAGCGCCGCCGCTTACGCCATCATGCCCGTCTAAAAGTGAGGCAGTTGTTGGAGTCGAAAGTAGCCACGGATGTGAAGATCACACGCCTGATCGTGGAGGGGGTGCCCTTCGTCGAGATCGCCAAAGTTGCGCGCACGGGGGATATCGATCTGGTCGTGATAGGAAGCTACGGCGGTCGGTCCGGCAGTGTGGACAGGATTTTCTTTGGCAGCACGGCAGAAAAGGTCGTTCGCACAGCCGGATGTCCTGTCTTGACCGTGCCGCTTGAGGCATCCGCGCCACAGCGGAAGTCCACGCGTTGATCAATAGTTAATTGGCAGATGGAGGATCTGATGACGATTGGGGCAAGTTTGGTACAGTGGCGCAGGTTGGGAATGGTTCTCTCCATGGTCTGTCTAGCCTGGATGTATGGGTCGGTTCTCCTGGCGCAATCCGAACAAGTGGTGGACGTGACGATCAAGGATTCTCGTTTTGTGACGAAGCAAAGCCCGTTACGCTTGGGGTTTCCTACCGTCATCAAGGTACGGAATGATGATGCGGAGCGACACGATTTCAGCTCGACCATGTTTGAAGGGATTCCGACACAGATTGAAAAGGACGGCGTGATCGTCTATGGCCGTGGGGTGGGGGGAGTCTATCTCGATCCGAAACAGGACGCCACGATTCGATTTGACATGACGCGACCAGGCCGGCATGTCTTTCGATGCTCGATTCACCCGACGATGAGCGGAGAGTTACTTCTATTAAGTGCGGAGGCAGTGTGAGTGTGCCAGCAGGGGGGCTGAGAATTCTCTTGGCCACTGATGGGTCACAGGGATCGGTGCGGGCAGAGGCCTATGCCTGTGCGCTCGCCCAATCGTGGGGGGCCTCGCTGACCGTGATGAGCGTTCTGGAGTTTCCTCCGGGGATGAACCCGGACTATGCGGTGAATCGATTGTACCTCGATGAATTGATGCAGGAGACAACAACCAGACTGGTGGACGTAACAGCACGGGCGGGCGGCCTTGGGCTCTTAGCCCAGTCTCGCATTGCAACCGGAATCCCAAGTGAAGAAGTGTTGGCCGTTGCAGGGGCTGAAGACGCAGATCTGGTCGTGGTTGGGACGAGAGGGAAGACCGGTCTCGAGCACGTTTTACTGGGAAGCACGGCTGAGCGAATCATTCGCATGGCACCCTGTCCCGTGTTGACCGTCCCGGCGGGGAAGCAGCGCGCAGGGGAACGTCTGAAGGCCACCTTCACGAGAATGCTCGTGCCGGTCGACTTCTCAGATTGCTCACGTGACGCACTGGAGTATGGAGCGTTGATCGCACAACGATGGAAAACCTCATTGAAGCTCTTTCATGTGCTAGAGCCGGTGTCGTACGGGTTAGACTTTACGCTGCCCCAAATGGCTCATAGGGAATCGAGCAAGACAGCCATTACGAAGCGGCTATCGGATTTCGTCTCCGCGCTCACTTCCCTCGGCCTTGTATCCGACTTCTTGATTTCGGGCGGGCTGCCGGCCGATTCCATCCTTGATGCGGCTCGAGCCCAATCGGTTGATGTGATTGTGATGGGGACGCATGGCCGCCGGGGGGTGTCTCATGCGTTGTTCGGCAGTGTCACGGAGTCCGTTCTACGGAGATCCTCCTGCCCTGTTCTCACCGTACGGAGCCTGAAGTTACCGCCAGACCATCGTCGTATCCTCTCGGGACTATCGATGCCGCCCACTGTGTAACCCAGGAGCAAGTCATGCGAACGCGAAAAACAATAACTAGTAAAGCCAAAGGTCGAGTCGTCTCCAAGACAAGACGAGCCGAGAAACCCATCGAATTGCCGGATGGCATGTGGGAACGGATTTCGCAGAAAGCGTACGAACTGTGGGAACAGCGCGGACGTCAAGATGGCAACGCGTTTCGAGATTGGCTCGACGCGGAAGTAATCGTCATGGAAGAAATACATGAATCCCGCGAGTGAACAAGCAACGGGATTCTGGGCTCCACGGCCTGCGGCTCTGGATGCGATTCTCGCGCGGCTCGAATCGCTGTCGCTCAAGCCGGAATTCGCCCTGCAGCGAGAGATGGCGCTGGCGCGGGCGTTGAGACTCTACCTGGGGGGCACTGTGGGCAGACTCGTCGCACCGCTCACTCAAGAAACCGAACTCGCCAACCTGTTTCTTCTCTGTGATTTCTATCCTGAAGACGGGCAATTGACGCTGATCGAACAGTTACGGGATGTGATCACCGAACACATCCCCAATGAAGAACGGCAGTGGCTCGATCCCTTGAAACATTCCTATTTCGATGTGCTGGAACTGACTTCCTTGCCGAAGCCAGGGGAAGATCTCACTGTGCGGTCGCTCGGAGATCGAACCACATTGCTGGTTCCCGGCCATGAATCCCTCAAGGATCTTGCGGCAGGCCGGGTGTTACTGACCCGCCTCGTTGGCACTCCGGATGGTGGCAAATCAGGCAAGGCAGTGTGGGCCGGCTGCGGAATCGTCTTGTCCCAGGCTGATGCTAACGCGCTGCTCGAGAGGACTGCGGAATGGCGCAGAGAAATGGAGCTGACCACCGGATCCTTTGCATTAGGGGAGTGGAGGGAGTTTACCAAGCGTTTCGGGTATATGCTGCTCTGGGCGTTCGCGCAACTCCGCACGGACGCGTTGGTGGATGCCGTCGGCCATATTCGCTATCGCCGTCCCGATGGCCAGCCCTATCTCTATACTGTGGCTCTGTACGATCACCATGAGTATCGGTTCTTTGTCGATGGATTGTCCGAGATGAGCGAGCTTAAGCCGGAGCAGACGGCGCCTCAGGGTAGAAGGCAAGGCCAGACCGACGAGATTCCTCCGGCTCGCACATGGGTGCAGCGGGACGGGGGCAGCGGGACTGACTCTATTGTCGCGAGGGTGACGCTGACGTC
Source organism: Nitrospira sp. (assembly GCA_005116745.1). Lineage (NCBI taxonomy): Bacteria > Pseudomonadati > Nitrospirota > Nitrospiria > Nitrospirales > Nitrospiraceae > Nitrospira > Nitrospira sp. The sequence goes on from SWDS01000001.1 coordinate 105,097, forward strand.
GTCCCAGCTCATCGTGGAATGCGACAGCCCAGCGAGACTTGACCAGATCAAGCATCGACTCGCGGCCTCGTTTGGATTTTCACTGCATTTCAGAGGTGAGACGCTCGTACCGCCTGCGTGGCAATTATCGATAGCCGAGCTCATGTCCGATGAACCGCCGCCGTTGGTCGTGGCATCGGAAGAGGACTATACGCTGCTCAAGCAGTTTCTGGAAAAAGCCTACTTGGAGTGGTCGGATCAGCCCCACCTCGAACTCGGCGGGCACACGCCGCGACATGCCGCCGCATCTGCCGCTATGCGTGGCAAGGTCGGTACCCTTATCGATGAAATGGCCCAGCATGATCCAGGCCGTTGGCGATGTGGCCGACCGGCGTTCGATTACAATCGTCTTCGCGCCCATGTGGGCTTGGACGAACTGCCAGAGTAATTCGAGCCCCACCGCTTACCTCTTGATGAGATGGAGTATACTGCCAGCCCACAGATGATGAAGAAATCAGAGGAGGGCTGATGGGAAATTCTCTAGGGAGGGATCGATGACAGGGCAACGTCCGATAGTCGGTATATTAGTCGGTGGTGGGCCGGCTCCCGGGATCAATAGTGTGATCAGCGCCGCCACGATCCACAGTATTCTCGGAGGCTCGGATGTGCTCGGGCTTATCGATGGGTTCAAATGGCTCATGGAAGGGACGACAGGACAGGTCAGGCCGCTTTCGATTGAGGATGTCAGTCGGATTCATTTCCACGGCGGGTCCTATTTGGGTACGTCACGCGCAAACCCGACAAAAACAAAGGAACATCTCGATAACGTGTTGTCCTCCTTGTCGAGGCTGGGTGTGACGCGATTGATTACGATCGGCGGGGATGACACTGCGTTTTCAGCGATGAAGCTGGAGGAACGGGCAGGAGGACAGCTGCAAGTCATCCACGTTCCCAAGACGATCGACAATGATCTGAGTCTTCCATACGGGGTTCCAACGTTCGGGTTTCAAACAGCGCGGCATGGCGGGGTCGAAATCGTGAGGAGTCTGATGGTTGATGCCCGTACCACGACACGCTGGTATTTAGTGGTGACCATGGGGCGCAAGGCCGGCCATCTTGCATTGGGCATTGGGAAAGCCGCCGGGGCTACGCTGACGATTATTCCGGAGGAGTTTCGGGAACGTCCGGTGAAACTTCAACGGATCATCGATCTCTTGATCGGGGCTATCGTGAAGCGGTTAGCCCACGGTCGATCCGATGGGGTCGCGGTGCTGGCCGAAGGACTGATTGAAATCATCGATCCTTGCGATCTTGGTGGGTTAGAACATGTTGAACGAGACGAACATGGCCACTTGAGAATGAGCGAGATTGATGTGGGGGAAGTCTTGCGGCGTGAACTCACGAAGCAGCTGCGCTCACTGGGCCTTCCTACAACACTGGTGGCGAAGGATGTCGGGTATGAACTTCGTTGCGCTGATCCGATTCCTTACGATATTGAGTATACCCGAGATCTTGGCTACTGTGCCGCCCAATATCTATTTGAAGACGGGACATCGGCCATGGTCTCGATTCAGAGTGGCCGGTTCACCCCGATTCCATTCAAGCAGATGGTGGATCCCTCCACCGGACGGACCAAAGTGAGGATGGTGGATATCGATTCCCAGTCCTACAAGATCGCCCGGCAATACATGATTCGGCTCACGGAGGCCGATGTGAACAATCAGGACGCGCTGGGCCGTTATGCTGCCTTGGTTGGCCTGTCTCCTGAAGCGTTCCGAGAACGGTTCGAGCCAGTCCTTTGAACAACATAGATACATCTCGTCGAACAAAAGGATATCCGACATGAAGATTCTTGCGACAGTTGATGGGTCGAAACATGGCAAGTGGGCGATCGAGTGGTTAGCGGAGATGCCGTTCGCGGTGCAGCCGGTCGTTCGTGTGCTGCATATCATCGATGTGGCGAGCGTTCGGGCTCCCTTTATGACCCAGCCGGCGATCGTCGGGACCGGACGGTACATTCAGTCCGAAGTCAAGCGGATGGAGGCAGTGGCCAAATCCACTAAGAAAGAGTCGGAGGGTTTGTTGTCAACGCTTGGCTTGAGCGGGACCGTGACGACCGACCAGGGCGCGGTGGCAGCGACGATCATGAAGCATGCGCAGCGTGGGGTCGGACTTCTGTCGATCGGGTCCCGAGGCTTGGATGCCTTAGACCGCTTTATGCTGGGCAGCATCTCGAATCATGCTATTCACCATGCACCTTGTTCTGTACTGGTGGTGAAAGAGAGTCCTCGGCCTGTACGGCATCTGGTTTTAGCAATTGATGGTTCGTCAGCCTCAGATAAGGCGGTTAAGTTCCTGATTCGCAACGTCAACCCGACACCCGATGGTCTGGATCGTGAACCAGTCGTGGTGACCGTGATACATGCCGTGCCCTATTTTAAGTATCCAGAAGTAAAAGAAGCCGGGAAAGCGCTGGTCCAGCGCTATGGTGCTAAGCTCTCGAAATCAGGCTTCCAGATCCGTGAAGTCTTGAGGCTGGGGAAGCCGGCAGACGAGATTCTGACAGTGGCCAAACAGGAGAAGGCGGATCTGATTGTGACCGGAGCAAAGGGGCTGGGCGCAATCCGCCGAGTGCTGCTTGGCAGCGTCTCTACCCGCGTGGTGCAGCATGCCCACTGTGGAGTGCTCGTGGTCCGCTGAAGATCAAAAGTAGGGGGTGGCTCATGGCTGGAGGAACAGGCTTGACGGAAAGGAAGAAGGCGCCATAGACTGACACCCTCTCGGATCAACAAGAGAGGGAACCGTATGATCGCATTAATGCAGATTGACCAAGAGTCGCTCCCTGATCGTTTAGTGACGGGGCTTTCCAAAATTGGGCTGGCGATGAAGAGCCGTGCCTGGAGACGAAAGGGACGGGCAGGGATTGGTCCCTTGCAAATCCAAGTGCTGACGTTTCTCCGATCTCGACCGACTCATTCGGCTACCGTTTCAACGATTGCCCGAGAACTCTCCGTGAAACTGCCGACTGCTTCTGAAGTCATCCGAACACTTGAGGGGAAGCGATTGGTCCGACGGCGCCGTCGTGAAATCGACAACCGTGTCGTGACGGTTCACCTCACCTCCCTCGGGGCGAAGGCAGGCCATGTGGAAAACCGATGGCCGGAGATTCTGGCGTCCGCGACTGAGAATTTGTCGGTGCAAGAGCAGGTCGCGCTTCTGAGTTCGCTCGTGAAGCTGATTCGTGGGCTTCAACTGCAAGGAGAAATTCCTGTTGCGCGCATGTGCATCTCCTGTGAGTATTTCCGTCCGCATGCCTATGCGGAATCGGATCAGCCTCATCACTGTGATTTCTACCATGTGGCATTTGGAGATCAGGCAATTCGCCTTGATTGTCCCGAGTACGTGGAAGCCCCAGCGGAAGATCCGAGCAAGAAAGCCGCTTCTGACAAAGCTGAGACTATGGCCCAAGGCCTAGCTGCTAGGTGACGATCTATCATGGAGCAGCTTCTGTAACGGCTGTTCTGTTCGGCTGAGGTAGAGTGCTCCGTCCGCCTCGACCTGTCTCATTAAGTCTTCCAACGCTCCCTGTAACGCGGTTTCGATGGGGTTACGGTCTGACGCCGTGACCCATCGCACCGACGATCCCGTTGCAGTGTGTTCAGCACGATAGGACTTCATAACTCCGGCAGCTTCGCTCATCTCTGCTTGTAGCACGATTCGATAATGATAGAGGCTGCTGCGGGAGGTCAGCGTCAATTTCGTGGCCACGCGAAGCGTCAGGTCGGCTGGGTCAGGCGAGACCGACGTGAAGGTGCCTCGTTGTTGCAGGTATTGCAAGACCGCCTGTCTCAGGTCGAGATGCCGCCATTCCAGCAAGGCGATGCCTGGCCGATGGTCCGCACCTTCCATCGCAATCGGGCTGACAACGGCCTGAAGCGTTCGAGGGATCGTGATGGACGGCAGGCTGGTGGGGAGAGGCGTCACCTGAATCCGATGGACGCATCCCACCCCTGTGAGAGAGAGGGCTAGCAGGAGCATTGTGAACCGTCTTGAGTGGGTCATTGGCAATCAGTGGAAGGCGGCTCGACCCTCCCCACAGTGTTGTGATCTGCGCGATTAGTGAGTCGAGCTGGGAGAGGGCCCTGACAGGATCTCCAAGTCGTTCAACGCTCGAGTAGCCTGTTCTCGGTAGGTACGCTCCGTCTGGTTCGTGTAGGTATCGACCACACGTTGATAGGATGCACGGGCTTTCTCCGGTTGCTGCTTGATCGCAAAATATTGTCCTAACGCGATCCAGTTCTGAGCCGCCGTTCCGCGAGCCGTTTTCATGAGTGCGAACTCCCGTTCGACCTGCGATGTTCCCTGCAGCTGGCCTTGCTTCCTGACGGTGTCCGCCATCTGATCGGCCATGGCTTCGATCTGCTCATTTTCGTGAACCGCTGCGGCCACTCGATTGGCCTTGAGGTGCGTATAGAAGTTCTCGACGTGGTCCTTGATGACATCCGCTCGCCGCTGATACGGGTCTGCGGCACAACCAGACATGATCAACACGACCAAGGCGATGACACCTGCCGTTCGGTAGAAGACATGGCGACCGGAGATCTTCATATGGCTCCTCGGTGGATAAGAGTCCTCGTATATTCTCCTGTGGGAGTGTAACATACCCCCGTGCGAATACTAACTGTACCGGATGGCACGAAGCCCCTTGAACCGCTGACGACGGCTGCGCTATCTTAGTCGCCGGTTTACTCGCGACGATAATCTCGGTGGGGCTAAGGATGGGCCTTCGAACAACGAGGAGGATGATATGGGAAATAGCTTAAAAGGGACCAAGAGTCACGACAATCTGAAACATGCGTTTGCCGGTGAATCACAGGCCAACCGCCGGTATCTGTATTTCGCGAGGAGGGCAGATATTGAAGGCTATCCAGACGTCGGTGGGCTCTTCCGGGACACCTCGGAGGCTGAAACCGGCCATGCCTTTGGTCACCTGGACTTTTTGAAAGAGGTTGGAGATCCGGCGACGGGTGTGCCGATGGGCAACACGGACGCGAACCTCAAGTCCGCCATTGAGGGCGAAACGTACGAATATACACAGATGTATCCCGGGATGGCGAAGACCGCGCGCGACGAAGGATTTCCTGAGTTGGCGGAATGGTTTGAGACCTTGGCGAAAGCCGAACGGTCCCATGCCAATCGGTTTCAAAAGGGATTGGATACTCTGAAGAGCTAACACGCACGTATCGGCTCACGTTCAGCGGTCAGTTTTCGGCGACGTGACGGGAATCCGTCGGCGAAGGCTGGCCGCTGATCGTTTTTGGAGAGAGGAATGAAAGGTCTCAGTCTCCTTGCCCCGATCGACTCCACGCAGTTGGAGAAGGAAACGCTCCGGATCTACGAGGTCTGTGACGGCTGTCGGCGCTGCTTCAATCTTTGTCCCTCGTTCAACACGCTCTTAGATCGGATTGATGTGTGCGAGAGTGACGTGGCTAAGCTGACCCCGGCTGATCATCATCAAGTCGTCGACGAATGCTATTACTGCAAGCTCTGTTTCAACCATTGTCCCTATACTCCGCCTCATCACTATGCGATCGACTTCCCGCACTTGATGATCGCCTGGAAAAAGCGTCTTGCGGCGGAGCGCGGTGTTCGGTGGCGAGATCGCCTGTTGATCATGACGGATGCGATTGGAAGACTTGGCAGCGCCACCGCCTCGCTCACGAACAGGTTGTTGGGCAACAGGTTTGTGCGCCGCATTCTGGAGCGGGTCATGGGGATTCATCGGGACCGTCAGCTGTTGCACTTCTCTCAAGAGACATTTCCACGCTGGTTCGGCCGTCGAACCAAAACGGCCATCGCTGATCCACCCGTCCGCAAGGTCGCCCTCTTTGCCAGTTGCCTCGTGAACTTTCAGGCGACCGATGTCGGCAAGGCGACAGTGCAAGTGCTGGAGAAGAACGGCGTCCAGGTGGTGGTTCCAGAGCAGCGCTGTTGCGGGATGCCCAGTTTCGATATTGGGGATACCCAGGCGATTCAACAGGCTGCTCGAAGCAACGTTGCGTCATTGTATCCGTTGGTCGCCGAAGGGTACGATGTGGTGGTTCCGACCGCCAGTTGCAGCTTGATGTTGAAACGCGAATACCCGGAACTCGCTCGCGATGAGAAGACGAAACGGGTCGCGGAGCGGACTTTCGATGTCTGTGAATATCTGATGGCCATGAAAAAAACAGGCCAGTTGGCAACCGATTTCACGCAGAAGCCAGGGCGAGTCGCCTATCAGATTCCCTGCCACCTGAGGGATCAAAATATTGGGTTTAAATCCAGAGAACTCATGGAGTGTGCCGGTGCTCAAGTCGAGGTGATCGAACAGTGTTCGGGGCATGACGGCGCCTGGTCGGCGAAGACGGAGTTTTTCCAACTTTCGATGAAGATTGCCGGGAAGGCCATACGAGCGATCGAGCAGACACCAGCGGACCTTGTCGCGTCGGACTGTCCCCTGGCTGGCTTACAGTTGGATCAGGCCGGCGCGTCGGCCCATGCCCGAGGACGGAGCACTCTGCATCCGATTCAGATTGTCCGTGATGCCTATGGGTTGCCACGACAACCATGAGGCTGGAGTCAGCTTCACGCTGGACGAATCACGAGAGAGGGGACAATCAATGAAAGCCATCGCTCCAGAAGATATTATTCCGCATCAGGAGTACGAGCGGCAGCGTGAGGCCTTTCGCGCGAAGATCATTGCGCTGAAGCAGCGTCGGCGCATGTCGGTTGGCCCCTGTATGACGATGGTATTCGAGAATCATGACACGGTGCAGTTTCAAATTCAGGAGATGATCCGCGTCGAGCGGATTTTCGATCCGGTCAAGGTTCAGGATGAACTGGATGTGTACAATGCCCTTCTCCCGGCTCCGGGCGAGTTGAGCGCGACCCTGTTGATCGAGATCACCCAGGACGCGATGATCAAGGAACGGCTCGATCAGTTCATGGGGCTCGATCATGGAGAAAAAGTAGCCATTGTCGCTGGAGGCGAGGAAGTATTCGGCGAATTTGAAGGTGGCCGGAGCCATGAGACGAAAATCAGCGCGGTCCATTTTGTGAAGTTTCGACCGACTGCCTCCATGACCAAGACCTTTGCAGACCTCAGCCAACCTGTGACGATCCGTGTCGACCATGGCGACTATCGAGAAGAGGCGCCTGTGTCCGGCACGATGCGCGAAGAGTGGCTTGCCGATGTAAGAGGCGGTGCGTAGCACCGAGAAACCATGCCCCCTGTCTTGTTGACCAAGCGCATCGAATTTTCCGCCGCCCATCGCTATGGCCGGCCGGAATGGGATGACGTGAAGAATCGCACGGTATTTGGGCGCTGCTACAATCCTCCTGCGCACGGACACAACTACTTGATTGAACTCACCGTCTCCGGCGACATCGATCCCACGACCGGCATGGTCGTCAATCTGTTCGATCTCAAACGAGTGCTCCTGGACGTGATCGAAGAGTTTGATCACAAGAACCTGAATCTCGACATGCCCTACTTCAAAAATCAGATTCCGACCTCCGAAAATTTTGCACACGTGTTGTGGACGAAGTTAGCGGCTCAACGGGATATCGGTGCCCTCCATACCCTTCGACTCTGTGAGGATGAAGATCTCTATGCCGAGGTCACCGCAGCCGACGGGCTGGACGCCGCCGCGGTCGCAAAACGATATTCGTTTAACGCGATCCACGAGAGCCATCAGGGGCGAGATTGGGACTGCTACGTGACGGTTCACGGGACGATCGATCCGGTGACGGGCATGGTGACTGACATCGGAGCGTTGGACCGACTGGTACAGGATCGGGTCATCACGCCGTTTGATCGGCAGGATCTCCGCCAGGTGCTTGGCTCTGAAACGGTGAAGGGAGAGGCTCTTGCCAAGGCCATCTGGGACCGTCTCGCCGGGCATCTCTCAAGTGGAACGCTCCACAATATTCGCCTGGTGTCGTCCCGCGATCTGGCGTACGAAGTCTCCGCCTAGCGTTTTGCAGAAAATCCTGACTGGACAGATGGCCTTGCTAAACCGCTATCCAGGGACGGACCTACATTCGGTAGATTGTCACAATTGACACCGCAAGGTGTATCGAATCAGATTCAATACTGTATCTTTTTAGCTCGCTCGTATGTCTGCACCGATCTTCACCTAGGGACGGTCTGATTAATTCAAAGCTCCAGGTCTCGATCATCCAGATTCCCACTGTTTTGAACACCGACCGAATGAAATAGTGAATTAATCAGAGCTTCCCTAGGATAGGGTTCTCTGTTCTACCCGCTCACTGAAAGAGTTTTTGCTAAGTTGATACAGATTAAGAGGAATTGAAGTCAATGGCACATCCATTGCTTCTATTCCTTATATTGCCAGGCTCAACCCAGAGGAATTCAGATGTTCAAGTTCGCTCTCATTGTGTCGTCGCTTACGATACTGACCTTGCCAGGGTGTTTTGCCAAGGTTCAGACTCTGCCGGCCCATCCTCAATCCGAGACGTCTGTTTTTGGGTCGATTGAGGAGTCCTCCACGCTTGTGGGCATCGCTCTGTCTGGAGGAGGTAGTCGAGCCGCCACATTTGCTGCCGGGGCGCTCGAAGCACTCGCCAGCTATCCCGTCAAACAAGAAGAGAAAACCGTGAGTCTCTTAGAAACCATCACACATATGTCGAGTGTCTCGGGCGGAAGCCTCGCGACGGCCTATTATGCAATGAAGAAACCAGGGAAGTCGGAGCCGGTGCTGCAAGGTGCTTCGCTCTCTTCATCCTACAAGACCTTCTTTTCAGACTTTCAGCGAGACATGCAGATGAATTTCCAAGGCCGGGCACTGGCTCGCCAGCTTCTCTTCTTCCGGGCGCTGAACCCGGCAAAGTTAGCCTACTCTTTTGCTGAGGTCTGGGACAGCCACTTTTTCAACGGGCAGACCTTCTCCGTGCTGTATGAACGGGAGCAACGCGGCGACGCACCCCGAGTCATTCTCAACGGCACGATCTATAACACGGGCCGCCGTCTCGCGCTGACGACGCTCGGGCCGCAGGATTTCAAGTACGATTTCGTGGAGCATCTGAAGGACAGCTTCGCCCAACGCAACGTGGAGATGAGTAAGACCGGGAAGGAAGAATTTACTCGAAGTATTGAGACAGCCAGAAAACAATTTATGCCGATCACGTTTGAAGGAATAGGGAGTGACCATCACACGGTTCCGATTTCTCTCGCGGTGGCTTCTTCCGCGTCGTTCCCGCCCATCGTTGGACCGGTGACATATCAGACCGAAGGAACGGGTCGCTATACTCACGTCGGCGATGGTGGACTATTTGATAACCTCGGAACGGAATCGCTCACCACCCTGTTCTTGAGCAAGATTCCCAAAGACGCGACGACTGCCAAACGAGGACTGATCGTAGTCATCGATGCATCGTTTCCTTTCTCTTCGGGGGAGCAGGTCCTGAATCACAACACCAAAGGTTTTCAAGTATTTCGAAAAGATCCGGCACGGATCGTCGGAATCATGGAAGCTCGTGCCAATGCGTACCAAACGATACTGTGGCAAAGCCTGCGCAGTCAGGATGTGGTATTGCCCGACTATGATCATCTGAGAATCGTCATTCTTCGCCACAGCGATGCCAGATGGGAACGTGGCTATGAAGATCTCCCCGACGTCTGTCGGAGCGAGTTCGCTCCGTCCGTGAGTGCACAGGAGATCCAGGCCGCCGTCGACCGAATTCCCACCCAATTCAAGATTGAGAGCGATTGTGACGGAGCGCTCCTTGTTGCCGCCGGACATCAAGTCGTGGCCCAACAGCGTGAACTTCTGGATCGCTTCTTCTACGGGGTGAAACACCGGACTGCCACGATGCCATGATGTCTAAGCTCGGCACGTCTCATCCTATCCGCCTCTCCAGCGTATTGGCGGAGGAGTTTGTCGGTCTCCATGGGCCCTTGCCCGACGGGCTTTTCCCCGAAGGCCCAGAGGCTCCATACGATGACGCATTGGAGCACAGCAGGTTGCGTGCGTTGTATGGGCACATTCATTCCCAGGCCACTCAACGTTCGGCCCTCTGTTTTTCCGGTGGCGGCATCCGAAGCGCAACGTTCAACCTCGGTGTGATCCAGGCGCTTGCCAAGCTCAATCTCCTGGACAAACTTGATTATCTCTCAACAGTGTCAGGCGGAGGGTATATTGGGGCGTGGCTCACCGCTTGGATTCATCGGTCAAAAAGATCTGGTGGGTCTGGCATTACCGACGTACAGAACATCCTCAATGGAACAGCCTCCAATTTGCATCCGGGCCTAGAACCAAGTGCCCTGACATGGCTGCGGGACTTCAGCAACTATCTCACGCCGACCATCGGACTGTTTTCAGCAGATTCCTGGACGATGTACGGCATCGCCCTGCGCAATCTCCTCTTGAACTGGCTCGTGCTGATCCCGCTGATTGTGGCAAGCTTCATGATTCCCCGCCTACAGATTGCCGTGATCAGGCATTCTCCAGAATTCCTCTCACCAAGTCTGCTGATGTGGGTGGGCTTGGTCTTGGCTATTCCATCATTGATGTATCTTCACCTCTACCGTCCGAGCCTGAAACGCTTTCGAGGTAAGGATCGGCCGGTGTCTGCTGCCGCCGGTTTCGCAGACTCCTCGCCAGATTTTGGAGGCCAAGGCTGGTTTATTGGGTTTTCGCTGGTGCCCCTCGTTGTCGCGGCCTATTGTCTGACGACGGCCTGGGCTTGGTATTGCAATGTGCCTGGGCGGCTGTCGGAAATCAGGTTCCTTGGTTGGACAACCAGAGAGACGTTTGCCGCAACGGGTGCCGGCATTCATCTGGCGAGCTGGGGATTCGCCGTGCTGTGGACGTTTTGGGTTGCTGTCATTCGTGGGAAAGGCAATGACTTCCTGAGGTCTGCCGGATGGAAAGCGCTTGAGGGAGTGCTTGTCGCCGTGTCCGGGGCAATCGGAGGATTTGTCCTTTGGGCCATTCTTGCTCAGACTCCCCCTGAATCGATCCCCGTGCGATTTATTCCTCTCAATCCTGCCAGTCTGTTGGTAAAGGACTACGCTGAATGGTATGCCGCTTTCGCAGTTCCAGGTTTTTTGGGGTTGTTCCTTCTCGTTGCCACCCTATTCATTGGGCTCGCAGGTCGATTTACCAGCGATCAAGAGCATGAGTTTTGGGGACGCACGGGCTCGTGGATGCTCAATGCCGGCGTCACTATTGGAGTTGTGGGAGCCATCATCATCTTCGGCCCGGGATGGATGGCCACAGTGGGTGCCTGGACATCGGCGTCCATCGGAGGAGCGGCAGGTATTCTGTCTCTGGTCGGTGGCTTTAGTGCCAAAACATTGTTAGCCCCATCGGACAAAAAAGATCGCGCGTCATGGATGGCTGAATACGGCGTGAAGGTGGCCACACCCCTGTTTGTGATTCTCCTTATTGTAGGCCTCGCATTAGGAACGAGCGTGCTTGTCAAAGGCTGGTCAGGTTTCCTGGGTGCTCAGACCGAGGGCTGGACGGAAACGGGCCTGCTCATGCCGGAACCCTACAACACACCGTGGATCCACTCACTGGCTCTCCACAATGCCAAAGTTTTTCACCTACTGGGCTTGTGGGGGTTGCTATGGATCATCGGCTTGATCATGGGCTGGTGCATCAACGTGAATAAGTTTTCGTTGCATGGCTTCTATCGAAACCGCCTGATCCGTGCCTATCTCGGAGCAACTCGATCATTGACCGAGGGGGACGTGCGCCGACCTAATCCGCTGACGGGGTTTGACCCAAAAGATAATATCTCCATGGCCGAACTTGCGGGTTATGATTTTGATTCCCCTGAGCGAAACTCGACGGTTGTTCAGCGCCCGTTCCACATCGTGAATATTGCCCTTAACCTCGTTCGTTCAGAGCGACTGGCGTGGCAACAACGGAAGGCGCAATCCTTCACGGTCTCTCCTCTGCATTGCGGGAGTTGGCAAGACCTCGGGTATCGACGCTCCCACGAGTACGGTTACAATTCAAGCGTCAACCGTGCCATTAGTCTGGGTACGGCCATGGCCACGTCCGGTGCAGCTGCCAGTCCCAATATGGGATATCATTCCTCTCCAGCGGTGACCTTTCTGTTAGCCTTGTTCAACGTTCGCCTCGGGTGGTGGCTTGGTAATCCTGGCCAAGCTGGAAGCAAACCCATACTCGGAAGGCTCGGGAAGTGGTTCAATTGGTGGCCCACCTACAACCGAGCGCATCCTGTGTTCACCATTGCTCCCCTCGTCAAGGAACTCTTCGGTCTGACCGATGGGAGGCAGTCCTATGTGTATCTTTCTGATGGGGGCCATTTTGAAAATCTCGGACTCTACGAGATGGTGTTGAGACGATGTCGGACTATTGTCGTCGTTGACGCTGGTTGTGACTCTCAGATGTCCTTTCAGGATTTAGGAAACGCAATCCGCAAGATCCGGATTGATCAAAGGGTGGATATCGAACTCGATGTCGAGATGTTGAAACAACCAAGTGGATTAGGGCTGTCTGGCTGGCACCATGCCATCGGCTCTATCCGCTATGACAAAGTCGACGACGGCGCACCTGTCGGGACACTCCTTTATCTGAAGCCTTCGCTGACAGGCGATGAGCCTGTCGATATCCAGAACTATGCTGCTCATCACCCCGCATTCCCTCATGAGCCCACCTCCGACCAGTTTTTCGACGAATCGCAGTTTGAGTCGTACCGTCATTTGGGCGAACACATCGCGACGGAGGTGCTGCGCTTCGGTCTTCTCAACGGAGGCTCACTGCCGAGTGAGTTATCTCTTAACGATGTCATCGGTCGGCTCGAACAACATTGGGTCCCGGTTCCTCCGGGAGTACAGGATTCGTTTCTGCGTGAAACTCAGGCCCTGCTGGACCTCGAAAAACAACTGTGGACGGACCCCGGTTTGGCACGTTACGACATCGAAACCTATCCGGAAATCATCTCGGTCTTTGGCGTTGACCCAGGGAAGGTCGATCCCCTTGATGCACGGGCGAGCCTGCACGTCTGTTACTCGCAGATCCAGCTCATGGAAAACGTCTTCCTCGGTGCCCGACTGAGAGAACACCATGGCCATCCCATGAATCGGGGATGGATGAATCTATTTCGACGGTGGGCAAACGCTGACACATTTCGGCAGTGGTGGCCGGTCCTCCGAGGCACATTTAGCCGAGCCTTTGTGGAGTTTGCCGAGCGCCATCTCCATCTCCCGACCCATACTGATCTGGCCTACGAACAGCGTGAGTTCCCTATAGCGGGGATCCAATTCTTGCGAGACCAATTGGATCGAGAATGGATAATTGACCCTTCGCTTCCACAGCAATTTGAGGCAGCCCTTCACCGACCATTACTGATTCCCTTGCCAACAGATAGAAAAGGACCAGCGATATGGCTCGCCTGGATGCCGGGGGTTGTCGGCTCCACTACCGTGGCCTTACCGTTTCCGGACGGCGAACTAATTGGCGTGGTTGCCCTCTCATTACGAGCGGCGCGAGTGTGGCAGGTACATGGGTGGGTCAAGGTCGGATATCGTGATGTCGGGATCGGACACCATCTATTTGAGCGAGCGCTCTTCGACATTCAGCGCAGCGTGAACCTTGCCGGAGAAGCGAGTGTGACTCTGGTGGCTGACCTGGGTCCAGGTGATGCCTCTGGCTCCGATGAGCACGACCGCCAGATGGAATATATACGGTTCTACGAGAGGATAGGATTTCGGCGCGCCCATACGAATCAACATAGCCCCCCGCGCCATTTACTGAGCCGCATCGTGACAAGGAATTGAACCTCAGCGCATCCAAGCTACTCGACCGGCGAACCGCTCATTGCAGTAGCATAGTAGATTGTGGAAGTGCCATGTGCACTAGAAAACCGCTTTAAGAAGTGACTCTGCTTGTGCTCCGCCTCGCTAGTGTTGATTCATCCAGCCATGTTGAACAGACATCTCCGTTTGTGAGGAACGAAGAGTGCGGCGGGCTCTCAGTTTATCGGCATTGTGTGGGCGCTGATGTCTCTGGTCAGCGTGTTTGCGTGTAGTCAGAGAAATTGGAAGGGCGGCCTCTTATGGCTGCTAGTCGGCGTGGGATTTATCGAGCCCGTGGCTTGTTGATATGGACATGCTGTCGTCGAATTTGTTGCTCTGATGCCTTGACGGGTACACCAAGACGGCTGTGACTAATGTCTTGCCTTGTGGTGGGACTCGCCTCTTGATGCGGCTCCGTTCTTGGCGTTGAGCGGGGTAAAGCGGGCGGCATAGGCCTGCTGTTCCGGCAACCTGAGGAAGACCAGAATTCCGGTATCCGGATAAATCATAAATGTTCCGCTCCCCTTCAGCTGGTTGTCACCAGACGGTTCCAGTTCAATCTGGATCGTGGCCTTCTCAAACCCGTGCTGGATCGTGGCCTTAGCTTTCGCTCCATCGGACGGGATGCCCGTGTCAGAATGATCGGTCACATACAGCAGCAGCTCTCCGTCCTTGGCAACCAACTCAAGATGATAAGGGCCTGCAGCAAGCGATTGCCCGCCGTGAAGGGCCTTCACGGGTTCTGTGTGTTTCGCTGTGTGGGCCCAGACCGGCGCCGCTCCGAGCAGCGTCGCACATAGGGTTAAATATCCTAGGAGATATTTCATGATCGGTACTCCAGAATGGCAGCTCCGTATCTCTCAAGAGTGAGTGGTGGACGTCGGCCATCAATGCTTCGGTGAGTGGTGATGGTGATGTGGGCCGGCATCATCCGCGTGGGACGGGGATTTTTCAGCCTGTTCGCTCTTGGGTTTCAACGGTGTGAAGCGGGCGGCATAGCCGTCGTGGTTCGGCAGCTTCATGAAGACGACAACCACGGTATTGGGGGTCAACGAAAAGGTGCCAGAACCACGGAGCATATTGTTCCCCACCGGGTGCATGTTCACCTGCGTCCTGGTTGACCCGTTCTCGATGTTGGCTTTGGCTAAACCGCCGTCGACACTGATGGGGTTGTCGGCGTGGTCCGTGACGTAGACCGTCAGGTCGCCATCCTTCGCGATCAGCTCCATATGAAATGGACCGGTCATGCGCAACTGCCCGCCATGGGGTGCCTGGACAGATTCAAAATATTCGTCGGTATGGGCACCAGCCGAGAGGGACAGGGACAGGGACAGGGTCATGCCAAATACCACACCAGCAATCGTCTTGTTCATGCTCTGCTCGCCTCCTCACTCATCGATCACTCAGTGCTGCCTGATCCAGCGGATGTGGAAGTGTCTCCGGGTTCACTGACTCACAACGCAGCAGCGGACCTACTTGAGCAAATGGTCTGAAATCAGTGCGGCGAGTTCGGCCGACTCGACGACTCCTTCGCGTGTTAGTAATAATTTACCATGTGCGAAGAAATGAGTGGTGGGGTATGTTTCAAACGTGTGGGTCTTCTTGATCTCACGACAGCGGCCCGGCACATGCATCTTGGCCTTCCCGATTTTGATCTCAGGAAATTTGGCAGCGGTCGCTTCAAGAATGGGATCGTAAGTCTTGCAGGGCTCGCAGGTGGCAAGGCCGTACGCAACGACCGCACCGGCGCTGTCGGTGAATTCTTTGTAGTTGGCGTCGCTGACGTCGAGAACAGTACCAGTCATAAGTTACCTAAAGTTGAAAGTCTGAAAGTCAGGAAGCCAAACCGTGACGACTTTCCAACTTTCAGACTTTCTAGCTATAGAATTAGTTCAGCTTGGACAGCGCGTCGAGGATGTCCTTGTCTTCGCGTGCCGTCTTGATCTCCTGCACCTTCGCGTAGGCGACCTTGCCGTTCTTATCGATGATCACCGTCGCGCGCTTCGAGCAGTTCAACGGTTCAAAATACAGGCCATACGACTTTGCGGTCGTCCGGTGGACGTCCGACAACAAGCGGTGCTTCAGGTCCAGCGAATCCGCCCAGGCTTTGTGGGAGAAAAAGCTGTCGCAGCTGATGCCAAACAATTCTGCATTGGCGGACTGGAACTTGGGGAAGTCATCGGTCAGGCACTTGTTTTCACCCTGGCACACAGGGCTCCAATCTAATGGATAGAAGCAGAGCACGACGTTCTTCTTGCCTTTGTACTCGCTCAACGTCACGTCCTTTTGGTCCTGATCCTTGAGATTGAAGTCCGGTGCTGTATCGCCCACCTTAATTTCTGATGCTACATCGCTCATTGCAAACCTCCTTATTAGGACATCTATATTTGGGTGATCGCTATACTGAGGCCTCGGATTGGCAGGACCCCACATGAACCATAAACTTTGTAACCTGTGCTTTAAAGGGATGTCAACAGCCCGCTAGGCCTAGCATTGGGTGTGAATGGATAACATGTTGAGTTATCGACGGACTTACGCGTGTTGAAGTTCTCGGAATCCCAGCATCCGTCCGGCAGGCGCCGTGGTGCGGTAGTTCCTGACGTGAAGAGTACGGCCGAGCAGAGGAAGGTCGAGCGCTGTTCCAACTTTTGGAGAATGCCCCAGCCGTAGCAATTCACCAGCCGACTCAGTCAACAGGTCTTTTGCCGCGCTGTCGGAAAGTCCTTTCGCCGTAAACATTTCAACTTCGTCCAACCCAAATTTGCTGAGTCCGAGTGAGTAGGACCACACCCGGTCCGGGTGAGTGGTGTCGTCATGGACGATGGACACATGGTCATCCAGAAGAAAACTCCCGAGTGTACGAGGCTGCCAGTCCGAGGGATTGGCGTACGCTTGCCGAATGACGTCATAGGCCGTGCCTTGCGATAAGAGGGTCAGACAACGGGCCAATCGTGTGGCCAGGAGGACGGCATCGGGCATATCACGAGGGGAGGTGACGGACGGTGCAACGGCACCCATGAGGTCATGTTCCCAGGTTAATTGTTTCATCACGTCAGCCACATGACTCATCGGAAGTGGCAGTACCACATGGGCAGACCAAGGACCGTGAGTCGCCTGCCAGGATTCTGGCGAGCCCTCTTCATGACGGATAGCCAAGGGGACGCCATATTCCCGCTCATACAGTGTCTTGACCTCCTCACTGGCTGGGGCAGTGCCGCGATAGCCGATGAAGTAGAGAGGGGGGCGTGTGGCAGAAGGCTTAGGAGACTTTTTCCGAATCCTCATATGGGTACCTGTGACAATTACTTTCCAGACTTCTTCGCTTTGCGGCGGTCATCCGGATTCAACAGTCGCTTACGTAGACGGAGGTGCTGTGGCGTCACCTCGACCAGCTCATCGCCCCCAATGTATTCCAACGCGAATTCCAGCGTCATTTCGCGCGGAGGGGTGAGCACCAAGGCTTCATCAGTACCGGACGCCCGCATGTTCGAGAGATGTTTTTCCTTGCACACGTTCACATCGAGATCTTCATCCCGACTGTTTTGGCCGATGACCATCCCCCGGTACACTTCGACTCCAGGGCCAATGAACATGGCGCCCCGCTCCTGGGTCATGAAGATGGCATAGCCGGTACTCGCCCCGTCCTCGTATGCGACAAGCGAGCCATGCGGGGTCACGAGGAGGTCCCGTTCTTCCGCCGGTTCATAGGCTGCGAAGACATGGTGCAGAATGACGGTCCCTCGGGTCTTGGCCAACAGAAGGTTTTTAAGCCCCATGATGCCGCGTGTCGGAATGTGGTATTCCAAATGCATCTCACTGGTACCGACATCAGAGTGAATCAGCCGCATGTGCCGCATTTCACCTCGGCGTTTCCCGAGTTCTTCGATCACGGTTCCCTGATAGGTCTCTGGCACCTGGATGGTCAGCTCCTCGTACGGCTCCATGACTGTGCCGCCTTCGCGATGGACAATGACCTCCGGTTGGGAGACTTGCAGCTCGTACCCTTCCCGTCGCATCTGCTCGATTAAGACGGAGAGGTGAAGTTCCCCTCGTCCCGCCACAAGAAAGCGATCGGCGCTGTCTGTCTCATTGACGCGGAGCGACACGTTGGTCTCCAGTTCCTTGAACAGGCGCTCACGCAGATGGCGTGACGTGAGGAACTTGCCTTCGCGTCCGGCGAATGGACTGTTGTTGACGGAGAAGGTCATTTGGACGGTCGGCTCATCGATCGAGACCCGAGGGAGGGCGATGGGACGGTCGGCGTCGGCGATGGTATCCCCGATGCTCACATCATCAAGCCCCGCGACCGCGACGATTTCTCCGGCCGCGGCCTGTTCCATGTCGGCCCGGTCCAGTCCAGAATAGACGGCGAGGTCGGAAACTTTGCCAGCAACTTGTGCGCCGTCCTTGCCGAGCAACATGACGGTTTGCCGCCGAGTAATGGAGCCGGACTGGATCTTGCCGATCCCCATCTTGCCTTTGTAGGGATCTTGCACCAGAGCCAGCACGAGCATTTGGAGCGGAGCATCGACAGTAATGGCGGGGGCAGGGATCTTCTCTAGCACGGTATTGAGCAACGGCTGGATATCCGTTCCTGGTTTGTTGACATCCAGCGTGGCGATTCCTTTAATGGCCGACGTGTAGACGATCGGGAAATCAAGTTGCTCGTCGGTGGCACCAAGATGAACGAACAGGTCGAAGGTGCGGTTGACGACGTCGTCGATGACCGCATCTGGCCGGTCGATCTTATTGATGACGACAATGGCTTTGTGTCCCAGCGCCAAGGCTTTCCGCAACACAAAGGTTGTTTGCGGCATAGGCCCTTCCTTCGCGTCGATCAAAATCAACACCCCGTCCACCATCCGGAGTGTGCGTTCCACTTCACCGCCGAAATCGGCATGGCCCGGCGTATCGACGATGTTGATTTTCACCCCGTTGTAGATGACGCTGGCGTTTTTGGCCCGGATTGTGATTCCACGCTCCCGTTCCTGGTCCATCGAGTCCATGATGCGTTCGCCCATATCATCAATCTTGCGATGGACGTGAGTTTGGCGGAGCACGGCATCGACCAAGGTCGTTTTGCCGTGATCGACGTGGGCGATGATGGCGATATTCCGAATATCGCTTCGACGGTCTTGAGGGGCGCGTACGATGGACATGGTGACGGTGCTTCCTTGATGACAAAAAAAGACGCCTCGGTAGTGAGGCGCAAACTCAGCAGTATACTCGAACTGCATTCTCCTGCACAAGCTAGGGTCGAGAAATAATATGGAGGGGAGTTTCAGAGGCAGGGAACGCTGGAAAACCACGGGGAGGTCTTCGTGATGCCATGGAGCCGGCTTTTCGCGTCACCGTGTGGTCGAAGGGTATGGAGCAGGATGGCTGTGCGTGCTGATCAGACCTGTTTGAGTTGCGGCGCTTGTTGATCGGTTGGTCTTGGCAAAAATAGCTCCACCGCCTTCATAAGGCGTTCCTGCGAGAAGGGTTTCTTCAAATATTCTGTGGCTCCAAGGGTCGTCGCTTCGGTTATCGTTTTCTCGCGGTTGTCCGCACTGAGGATGATCACGGGAATCCACTGCCATTCCGGCGTCGTTCGAATGGCGCGTAAGACCTCCAGTCCTGACAGGGAGGGTAGAGAAATGTCGAGCAGGACCAAGTCCGGCGGCTCGGTTGTTTCCGTCAGACGTTTCGCGTTCCACCCGTCAGGAGCATGCCGGACGGTATAGCCATTCCGTTCAAGGATGAACCGGACCAAGCAGGCGGTGTCGTCGTGATCCTCAACCATCAGCACGGTCGGTCCAGAAGAGGTCCTAGCTTTATCCATTCGGTCTCCTTAAAGGGGATTCATTGAACCGTAGGAGCCAGTTCGATGACGGCGCGCATCTTCTGTAGAGACAGGTCTCTTCTTTTCCTCACGTATGCACGGAACCTACGGGAATGGGTCACGCGGCTCGTTTCCTTCTCTGGTTGCTCTGATGGCGACGGCGCACCGAAGCCTGGTGTGTTGGAGGCGCCGCGCTGCTCGGGTGGGTGACGATCTGGTCTTGCGGTGGCGTGGCAGGCAAAAGTCGTTTCACCGCCTGCAGCAGAGCAGTTGACCCCTTCTGCTTCGTCACATAAGCAGTGGCTCCTTCGCGCAGGGCTTGCTGAATATCCGGCTCGTAGTTATCGGCGCTGAGCATAATAATTGGCGTGTGTTGCCAGTCAGGATGACGGTGGATGATCCTCAGTAGCTCGAATCCGCTCACATAGGGGATCACCATGTCCAACAAGACGAGCGAGGGTGGGCGTATGGTGTCGATCAGGGTACGGGCCTGGCGTCCATCGCCTGCATGGAGTACCGAAAACCCTTCTCGCTCCAAGAGGCGCTTCAACAGCTCAGCGGTATCCTGTTCATCTTCCACAACCAGCACTGTGGTGTTCATGGGCTCGCTCTTTCTGCTCCAAGGACCCTACTCGTAGACCACCTTGACCCGGTCCAAATATGAACCCAGCGCAGGGAGATCACGTTCTATCGTCGAGGCGTCTCCCGTCTTTGCCGCTTGTTCGATGCTGGCGGCGATCTCAGTGATCCGGTCGAAGCCGTAACTTCCTCCGGCCCCTTTTATGCCGTGTGCTACTTTTCGGACCGTGTCAAAATCCTTGGCGGTCAGAGCCTCCTGCATCACGACCACTTCTTTCTTGCGGTTGGTCATGAATTTCGGCACAAGCGGCTCGAAAGAGGCATCGACGTGCACAAGCTCTTCGTCTTCAGCGACTGCCCCTTCGGGCTGCGTGTGTTCCATTGGTCAGTCTCCGATCGATCCGGTATCGGTCGTTTTCTAAGGATACTTGACAGGGATGTTTAGAGTAGGGCCTCCGCACAAGCCTTCGGCAGCAATCGAACGTTGACGCAAGGATTGGGGCCTGTGCCATCCTGGGATAGTGCAACAAACTCATTGAGGAAGCTGGGATCATTGCGGTCGGGCTGGCGTCCTGTGAGATTGGTCAACAGATCGGAGCAAGGTTTCCCGTCTGAACGGCTTCAGCACATAACCCTGAACGGTGAGGGACAACACCTTGCGGATCTGTTGCTCATCAGACACGGCGGTCAGCATAATCACCGGTACGTTCTGCCAGTCGGGTGTGGCCCGGATCGTCTCCAGAATCGTGATGCCGTCGACGTCCGGCAATTGAATATCCAGCAAGACGAGTGAAGGGGGTGGCATCAAGGCGATCTTATCCAGCGCTTCAGAGCCAGTCGCAGCGTGCAAGACCTCATATCCTTTCCCTTCCATGATCAGCTTCACGAGACTTGCCGTATCTGGTTCGTCTTCGACAAGCAGTAGGGGCGGTTTGTTTCCTGAGGGCCGGTCGACCATGGGGAAGTCCTTGTCCTAGGCCGCCCGTTCGGCCAGGGCGTTCGCATAGTGGGTGATTGCCGCGAGGAGGGTCTTCTTCTTGATTGGTTTTGTTAGATGGGCCGTGCAGCCTGCGCCCAGACTCTTTTCCGATTCTTCCTTGAATGCATTCGCGGTGAGGGCCACGATCGGCGTCGGTCTGCGCTGTTGTTCGCGCTCCCATTGGCGCATGACCATCGTCGCCTGGAGACCGTCCATGACCGGCATCTGCATGTCCATCAACACCAAATCGTAGGTGCCGGTCTGGAACTTCTGGAGGGCCACTGCCCCGTTTTCCGCCATATCCAATTGATACGAGGTCTCTCTCAGAAAAAGGGCGATCACATCGCGATTATCTTCTAGGTCTTCTACCAATAGAATGCGACAGGACGGCAGCGTGGACCGCTCCGGCACTGCCTCCGGTTGTTGCCAAGACGGTCCGGGCATCGCTGAGTTTAATGCGGTAGCCAGTGATTCCATCAGGCGCCGCCGACTGAGCGGCTTGTAGAGGTAGCTTGTGATCCCCAATGACCTGGCTTGGCGGGTGTCGTCGCGCTGAAGGTCCGAGACATGCATAACTAGAGGCAGTGTCGCAAACTCTTGTCGGTCACGGATGGCCTCTGCGAGTTCCAGCCCATTCATGCCGGGCATATGGTAGTCCACAATTGCCAGATGGAAGGGTTCGCCACGTTGGTGGGCGTCATGCAGTGCCGTCAGCG
Organism: Nitrospira sp.; assembly: GCA_005116745.1. Classification (NCBI taxonomy): domain Bacteria; kingdom Pseudomonadati; phylum Nitrospirota; class Nitrospiria; order Nitrospirales; family Nitrospiraceae; genus Nitrospira; species Nitrospira sp. The sequence continues at coordinate 127,008 of SWDS01000001.1, forward strand.
CCAAGAGTCCATTGGGAACTTCACGACAGTGAGCATCCAGGCGTACTAAGTGTTCCCGGACGATCATGCGATTCATGTCGTTGTCATCCACAATAAGGATGCGGTGATCCCGCAGTGTGGTCAAAGTCTGAATGGGGCGGACCTCTGGTGCATCGGTCGCAGGCACACGGAGGACAAAGGAGAACGTACTGCCCTCTCCTTCCGTGCTAGAGACATCGATTGTGCTCCCCATCAAGGTGATCATCCGCTTACAGATACTCAACCCAAGGCCGGTACCTCCGTATTTTCTCGTCGTCGAGGAATCAACTTGAGAAAAATCTTCGAAGATCGTCTGCAGCCTATTCGTCGGAATTCCGATGCCGGTGTCTCGGACCGAAAAGCGCACGGCGGTCGGGTCATTCGGGTCATTGCCGGGGTCGATGCGCAGCACCACCTCGCCCCGCTCTGTAAATTTGATGGCGTTCCCGACCAGATTGACGAGGATTTGCCGTAAACGGGTGGGATCGCCCAAGACATACTGGGGCACGTTGGAGTGGACGAAGCACATGAGCTCGATGTTCTTCCTGATAGTTCGGGAGGCCAGCAGCTCCACTGTCCGCTCGGCGAGGTCATGGAGATCGAGAGGGATCGATTCCAATTCAAAATGACCTGCCTCGATCCGTGAAATGTCCAGAACGTCGTTGAGTAAGTCCAGAAGGCTCGTGGCGGCTCGGGAGAATCGCAACACATATTCCTGCTGATCTCTCGAAAGCGTCGTTTCTTGCAGCAGATCAGCCATGCCGATAATCGCATTCATCGGTGTCCGAATTTCATGGCTCATCGTTGCCAGAAACTCGCTCTTCGCCCGCGTCGCTGCGAGGACGGTTTGGTTCGCTTCCAGCAGCTTGATATTCTTCGATGCCAATTCTTGCGCGATCACTTTCAACTTCTCTTCGGCCTGCTTGCGGGCGGTGATGTCATAGTTGATCCCAATCATCCGAACTGCCTTGCCCCCTTCGTCTTTGAGGACGATCGCGGAGGCTTTGATATGGCGGACAGCCCGGTCTGGAAGCACCACACGATATTCGGTGTCGAATTGATGTCGTCCCTCGATGGTTGCTTGGAGGGCGGCTTCAGCATGCGATTTATCCTCGGGATGTAAGCGGCTGTTCCAGGCTTCATGGGCGGCAGGAAAGTCCTCAATCGTGTACCCGTAGAGGTGGTACATCTGTGCGTCCCAGACCATTTTATTTTCGGGAATGTAGAAGTCCCATACACCGATGCCACCAGATTTCGTGGCCAGCTCCAGCCGCTGGATGGTGTCGTACAGGATCTGCTCAAGAGCCTTTTGCTCGGTTATATCCTGAACGGTGCCGGTCATGCGTGTCGGGCGGCCCTCGGGATCGCGTGTCACGGTCCCGCGACACAAAATGTGCCGCAGTTCTCCGTGCGTGCGAATAATCCTGCAGATCATCTCATAGGGGTGATTCTGTTCGAGCGCGTCTTCAACGGCCTTGAACACCTTGGCTCGGTCCTCGGGATGGATCGCCTCGCGGAAGGTGTCGTGCGTGGGCGTGATCGCTCGCGGCGCATAGCCGAAGATTCGAAATTGTTCATCTGACCAGATCTCGGCACCCGTTGTAATGTCCCATTCCCAACTGCCGACATGGGCGATGGCCTGAGCTTGAGCCAGGCGTTCCCGATGAGTTTCCAGCTGACGCTGCACGGTGACACGCGTTGTCACATCCCGGCAGGTGCACATGAGCCAGTGAGCGGGATCCTGTCCCTCTTGCGAGAGGACGAGGGAGATTTCGGCACAGATCTCCCGGCCTGATTTGGTGAGGCCTTGCACCTCGCCGGACCACTGTCCGACATGTAGTAGGATCGGAAAATACTGCTGTTCGATCTTGGCAACCCACTCTGGCGCGTACAAGGTTTTCCAGGAGCAGCCGATCAACTCCTCTGGCTTGTACCCGTAGATGGTGGCATGTGCTGGGTTCATGTAGGTGAAGCGGCCTTCCTTGTCCAGGAACGCCAAGCCCTCCAACCCGTGATCGAGCGCCCGAATGATGTCGGCTTTTGACCGTTCGCTCTTTTGGTGCACTGCAAGGCTACATTCGAGTTCGTGCTGACGCCTCCGTAGCTCAAGTTGAGTGACGACTTGCCGGCTTAAAATACGGAGCGCGTTCATTTGATCGCTCGTCAACTGTTTGGGTGCTCGATCGATCACGCAGAGGGTGCCCAGTGCGTAGCCGGCGGGAGTGACGAGGGGCATGCCGGCATAGAATCGAATGTTCGGGTCAGTGGCGACGAGAGGGTTGCCGGCAAATCGTCTGTCTTGGGTGGCATCCGGTACCACGAACAGATCGTTGCCATGGATGGCGTGGGCACAGAACGCGATGTCGCGCGGGGTTTCCTGGGCATCAATGCCCACCTTGGCTTTGAACCACTGGCGGTGGGCATCGATGAGGCTGACCAGCGCAATCGGTGTTCCGCAGATCTGAGCAGCCAGCGCCGTTAAGTCATTGAACGCTGTCTCCGGTGGTGTGTCGAGGACGTGGTATTGGTGTAAGTCGCGCAGACGGGACGCTTCGTTCTCAGGCAACGGTGCACTTTGCATTGCTCGCTCTTTCGTCGCTTACCCGGAAAGATCCAACGTGCTAATCCACTCGAACTTGGTCTTCGATGTGCCGTGATGGTGTGCAGGCACCTGTACCGATGCCAGCGAGTTCGTGTGTCGGAGGTTTCCTCCGCCACTATATGTCTGAAGTAATCGGTACTTGAGGTGGAAACCTTGAGGAAAAAGCAGAACCTGGGAGACGCCGGAGGGCTGCGCGCGGTCGGCATCTTGCTTGAGTTTTGGAAGGGCACATTGTAAGGTTTTGCTGACTCGATCTCACCTTCACGAGGATTGCATACCCGATGCCGAACGACGGGCGGTTTGTGGAAATTCAGAAACAGTCACGCCGCCGCCTGCGCTGGTGGCAGGTCGCCCTGATCGGTATGTTGGCCTGTAGTATCGTCGGAGCGACGACGGTCGCAGGAATCATCTGGTATTTTTCCCGAGACCTTCCCTCGCTCGATCTGCTCCAAAACTATCAACCGAGTTTGGTCACCACCGTCTATTCCGATGATCGGCAGCCCATTGGCCAGTTCTTTATCGAGCGCCGCATTCTCACGCCGCTCCCGGAGATTCCCAAAACGCTGACGCAGGCGGTGATTGCGACGGAAGATGCGAGGTTTTTTGAGCATCCGGGTCTGGATTTTATCGGAATGCTGCGAGCGGCTTGGACGAACATTCGGCACGGAGGGAGGAAGGTTGAAGGAGCTAGCACCATCACGCAACAACTGGCTCGTGCGCTCTTTCTGTCGTCCGAACGGTCCTATGAACGGAAAATTCGGGAACTCGTCTTGGCCTACAAGATGGAAGTGGTCTCCGGGAAAGAGCAGATTCTTGAAACCTATCTGAATCAAATTTATTTCGGGCAAGGCGCCTACGGAGTCGGCTCGGCGGCGCAATCATATTTTGGAAAAGATATCAGAGGCCTGACCCTTGCCGAATCCGCGTTCTTAGGCGGTCTGCCGAAGTCGCCCAGCCGGTATTCTCCGTTCAGCGCCTATGAATCAGCGAAGAAGCGCCAAGAGCATGTGCTTGCCAGAATGGAGGAGGTTGGGTTTATTACTGCAGCGGAACGAGAAGCGGCCGTTCGCGAAAAACTGAACTTCCATCGGCCTGGGAGCGAGCATCTGGCGCCCTACTTCGTCGAATACGTCCGTCAACTGCTCATGGCGAAGTACGGGGAGACGATGGTGTACAAGGGCGGGCTCCAAGTTTACACGACCTTGAATGTGGAGATGCAAAAAGCAGCGGAGTCGTCGTTTTTGAACGGGGTTCGCGAGCTCGATAAACGAGAGGGGTGGCGAGGGCCTCGGCGAACCGTTGATGTAGCAACGTTCCAACCTTCGGAACTTTCCTCCAGGGATCCACTGCTCAAGCCTGGGTATCTGGGTGAAGGGGTCGTCTTACGGGTTGCCAAAGATCACTATCTCGTTCAGGTCGGGCCGTTCAGCGCGAAGCTGGCGTTTGATGACATGGCCTGGGCCAAGCGGATGCTCAAGGGGCCTGATCCTACCGTGGATTTTGTGGTGAATCCGAATCTCAAATTACTTCTCAAGCCTGGGGATGTCATCGAAGTCGGTGTGAAACGGATTACGAAGGATGGCGTGCAACTCACCTTGGAGCAGACGCCGGTCGTCGAGGGAGGTCTGATTGCGATCGATCCCAAGGGGGGTGCGATTCGTGCGATGGTGGGTGGGTATGATTTCACCCGCAGTGAATACAACCGCGCGGTGCAGGCCCACCGGCAACCGGGGTCCGCGTTCAAACCCCTCATTTATGCGACAGCGATGAGTCAAGGGTTGAGCCCTGCCACACAGATCCTCGATGCCCCAGTCGTCTATGAGCAGGCGGAGGATGAAAAGATCTGGAGGCCGGAGAACTATGGCCGGAAGTTTCACGGCATGGTGAGTCTTCGGGATGCGCTGGCTCAGTCGCACAATCTTGCCACGGTTCGGTTGTTGGATAAGGTCGGCGTGAAAAACGTGATCGAGTTCTCGCGTACGGTCGGGGTCACGAGTCCACTTCCTGCCGATCTCTCCCTCGGGCTTGGCACATCGTCAGTTGGCTTGCTGGAGTTGACCTCAGTCTATGGGGTGTTCCTGAACCAGGGAAGTCGAGTGGAACCCTTTGCTGTTAAATCGGTCAAAGACAATACAGGGAAGGTCCTTGAAGTGACCGAGCCCGAGTCCCATGAAGTCATCGCCAAAGAAGCCGCATATTTAATTACCAACATGATGGAAGATGTCGTGCAGCGGGGAACCGGGCAGGCGGCGAAGGTACTGGAGCGTCCAATCGCTGGCAAAACCGGCACGACGAACGACTACATCAATGCCTGGTTTATCGGTGGAACTCCAAATCTGGTCACCGGCGTCTATGTCGGCTTTGACGACCGCCGCTCGCTTGGAGAGAGTGAAACGGGGGCTCGTTCAGCCTTGCCAATTTGGATCGGGTTCATGAAAGAGGCGCTCAAGCAGCTTCCTGTCGTGCCGTTCGAGATTCCAGACGGGGTGACCTTTGTGAAGGTTGATTCCTCGACAGGACTTCTAGAGTCCGAACAGGAAGGAGACGGGCGCAAGGGAACGGTTGAGCTCTTTACGAAGGGGAGTGAGCCGACTCAGGCAGTGCAGCGTCGGCAGGACCCGACGGATTTCTATAAGTTGGACCAGATTCCGGAGGGACAACCAGCAGGGGACGGGAATTTGTAACACCGGAGACTAGGCTTTCGTGTCCTGATATTCCTCGTGCCACGCCATCTGAATCATTTCTAGAATTTTCTCATTCGATTTCTTCGGATCGTCCTTAAATTCAGGCAGGGCCACGATCCAGGTATGCATCTCGGTGAAGCGCACGGTGAGCGGATCTGTCTCAGGGTGTTGTTCGACCAGCCGGATGGCGATCTCTTCGGCATCTTGCCACTTCAAGTCCATCGGTACTCCTCCACGATTACGATACCTCCGATACTTTCTTTCCTTGCAGACTTTGCTTGAGTGAATGATCGAGCATCATGACATTCAACTGCTTCGCGGTCTGTTCGAGTTCCGCCATACGCGCACGGATGACACGAGAATCTATGCCGTTCTTTGCGGTGGACAGCTGAGATAATGACGTCCGAATACCGTCAGCTTCTTCCGCTGCAATTAGGTGTCCAGCGTCCACGAGGGATTTGTCGGTGGTCTTAATCAAAGCTTCGGCGTCCAGCCTGGCTTCGATCAATTTTCTGGCAGTCACATCTTCTGCCGCAAACTTGAACGAGTCTTCGATCATCCGCTCCACTTCTGTGTCGGACAATCCGTAGGAGGGTTTGACCTCGATCGACTGGCTTGTGGCCGTCCGCATGTCTGTTGCCGTCACGTTCAAAATTCCATTGGCATCGATCAAAAAGGTCACCTCGATACGCGGAACGCCGGCGGGGAGAGGCGGTACTTTCAGACGAAATTGCGCTAAGCTCCTGTTATCTTTCACGAGTTCGCGCTCACCTTGCAGAATGTGAATGTCTACTCCGGTCTGACCATCAACATAGGTCGTGAACATCTCCTTGGCGCTTGCGGGGATGGTCGTATTTCGGCGGATCAGGCTGCTCATGACCCCACCCATTGTTTCAATGCCGAGAGACAAGGGCGTGACGTCCAACAGCAACATATCTGTCGTCCCGCCACTGAGAATATCGGCTTGCACCGCAGCTCCAAGCGCGACGACCTCATCCGGGTTCAAGTGGCAATGTGGTTGCTTCCCAAAGAGCGCTTCGACTCGCTGCCGGACCAATGGCATCCGGGTAGACCCGCCCACGAGCACGACTTCATCAATGTCCTTTGGAATGAGCCCGGCGTCTTTTAACGCGATGCGACAGGGCGCTAAGGTGCGTTCGATGATCCCTGCCACGAGAGACTCGAGCTGATCACGCGTCAGCTCTCTGGTAAAGCGTCCTTTGTCCTCCGGGAGCTCGATGGTGATCTCGGTCTTGATCTCATTGGAAAGGCGGATCTTGGCCCGCTCCGCTTCCAACCGGACGGTCTGCATGTGATCGGGGTAGCGGCTGACGTCGATCCCGTACCGGTCTCGGATGTCTCCGATGAAGAGGTCGACCAACACACGATCGAGATCGTCTCCGCCAAGATGGGTATCGCCGCTGGTCGCCAGCACTTCAAAGATGCCGTCTTTCAACTTTAGAATTGAGATATCGAATGTCCCACCCCCGAAGTCATAGACGGCGATGGTCCCTTGGGTTTTTTGTTGAAGTCCGTAGGCCAGCGACGCGGCGGTCGGCTCATTGATGATGCGCAACACCTCCAGCCCGGCAATGAGGCCGGCATCTTTGGTGGCCTGCCGTTGGCTGTCGTTGAAGTAGGCCGGCACCGTGATGACGGCCTTGGTGATACTTTCGCCGAGGGAGGCCTCCGCACGCAGCTTCAGTTCCTTAAGGATCATGGCGGAGACTTGTGGTGGTGAATAGCTTTTCTGGCCAAGGCGGATCCGGATCACACCACCGGTCTCAGTGACATGGTATGGAAAATAGACCAGCTCGTTCTGGACATCGGCCAGCCCCTTACCCATGAATCGTTTCACGGAGTAGACCGTCCGTTCCGGATTGCGTGTTAAATGCTCTTTCGCCGAATCTCCGACGATCAAGCCATTATCCGTCAAGGCGACGACCGAGGGCACCATGGTCCGACCGTTGCGGTCTGGGACGACGCAGGGCTGCCCATCCTTCATGTACGCAACCAGTGAATTGGTGGTCCCGAGATCGATACCGACTATTCGTGCCATATCAAAGATGAAGATGTTGGAAAAGAGTTGCTTAGGCGATTGTTGCTGCCAGATCGGTCACGATATTGTTGACGTATGTGCGATGAGAAAGGAGATCGCGCATCTGTTTCAGAATTCTGTCCCGTTCCACCCTCGCCAGGCTCGTGGCTTCTCCCGCGTCTTGTAGCTGGTCCCAGTCGGCGAACAATTGCTGCAGTTGAGCTTCCATCTCGTGCTTGCGCCGCTCCAACGCCTCTTGCTCAGTCTGGAGGGTGGCGCGGAGTCGATGGCCCTGATCTGAGTCACGATCCGATGCCCGGTACTCCTCCAGAGTATCTTGGAGTTCCAGAATCTCTTCAAAGAGATCGGCTGGCGGAGAGGTTCGAATGTCTTTGACCGATCCGGTTTCTAGGGCCAAGAGGTATTCGGCTCGTTGAATGGGGTTACGGAGCGTGCGATAGGCGGTATTGAGAACTGCGGCATTGCTGAGGCTGATCGTCTGTTCATCTGCGCTCTTGGTCTGATAAAAGTCCGGATGGAATGTGCGACTCAGTTCGTAGAACTTGGCTTCCAGCTTCTGCGGATCGAGCAGGAGGCGACGCGGAACCCCAAAGCAAGTGAAATAGTCGGTTTCTTTTGAAACCGGCTGGACTTTCACACATCGGTCACAGAAGTATTCTCCTGTCACTTCTGACTGGCAGTGCCAGCACATGCTCCGGGCCATCTGCAGCCCGCGTGCACGCTCAGGCTGTGGTGTGTGTTGATCCATGAGTAAAAACGGGCATGGTCTGCAGGCCATACCCGGTCGGTGTCTCCTCTACGGTTCGCATCAAGCTGAGAACGATTCTCCGCAGCCACACGTTTTGTTGGCATTGGGGTTGAGAAACTTAAAGTTTCCGCTCAGCATGTCTTTTTGATAATCCAGCTGTGTGCCCTGGAGATAGATGGCGCTTTTCGCATCGATGATCACTTTGACACCATTGATCTCATGGACTTGATCGAACTGTCCGATCTTGTCATCGAAGTTAATCGTGTAGCTGAGGCCGGAACACCCGCCGCCTTTCACACCAAGGCGAAGGCCACCTTCTTCAATGCCTTGTACGTTGATGAGCCGCTTAATTTCCTTTACGGCTGCATCGGTGAGCGAGATGATCGGAGTCTCGACATTCGTAGTGTCCATGAGGCGCTCCCTTCGTGGCTATTACTTGGTGCCGGTTGGTTGCCCGTCTGTCTTCTTTTGATAATCAGCCAACGCGGCTTTGATGGCATCTTCCGCCAGAACTGAGCAGTGAATTTTTACAGGAGGGAGATTCAACTCCTGTACGATGTCCGTATTCTTGATCTTTTGGGCTTCTTCGATCGTCTTCCCCTTGAGCCATTCAGTGGCCAAGCTGGAGCTGGCGATCGCTGACCCGCAACCGAAGGTCTTGAACTTCGCATCAACGATCGTATCGTTCTGGACCTTGATCTGCAGCTTCATCACGTCACCGCACTCCGGGGCTCCCACCATTCCGGTACCCACGTCGGCATCGTCCTTCTTAAAGCTGCCCATGTTGCGGGGATTGTTGAAATGATCGACGACTTTATCGCTGTATGCCATAGAAACCTCCTTGGTATCTCGTCGTTCGTGAAGCGCCGCTCGTTGGCTGTGAGATACGCTTCACGTCTGCCGTCATTAATGCGCGGCCCACTGAACGGATTTCAGGTCCACGCCTTCTTTGGCCATCTCATACAGAGGGGACATTTCCCGCAACTTGGTGACGACCTCAATAACCTTTTTGGTCGTATAGTCAATCTCATCGTCGGTATTGAAACGGCCCAAACCGAAACGAATCGAGGAGTGAGCGAGCTCGGTCCCGACCCCGAGTGCGCGCAACACATACGAGGGTTCCAGGGTGGCCGATGTGCAGGCCGAACCGGACGAGAGCGCGATGTCTTTCATGCCCATGAGGAGTGACTCGCCTTCGACGTAGGCAAAGGAGATATTGAGGTTGCCCGGCAAACGGTTTGCCGGATGGCCGTTAAGATAGCTTTCTTCGAGGGCCGCCATGATATCGGTCTGGAGACGGTCTCGCATCTTGATCAGCCGGGCCGTTTCCGTCACCATCTCCTGTTCACACAGTTCACAGGCTTTCCCAAAGCCGACGATCAACGGTACTGGCAAGGTCCCGGACCGCATGCCGCGTTCATGTCCGCCTCCATCTATTTGGGCTGCGATCCGAACGCGAGGATTTCTTTTCCGAACATAGAGGGCACCGACTCCCTTGGGGCCGTAGAGTTTGTGGGAGGTGAATGACATGAGATCAATGCCCATGGCCTGGACATCGACGGGAATCTTGCCAACGCCCTGCGTGGCATCGCAATGAAACAGGATGCCTTTCGCTTTTGCGATCTTGCCAATCTCTTGAATGGGATTGATCGTGCCAATTTCGTTATTGGCCAGCATGATCGAGATCAGGATGGTCTTGTCGGTGATGGCATTCTGGACGTCCTGCGGATTCACCATGCCGTATTTATCGACCGGCAAATAGGTCACGGTCGCCATCCCTTTGGCTTCAAGGGATTTGGCTGTATCGAGCACGGCCCGATGTTCCGTGGTCGATGTGATGATGTGGGTGCCTTTCTCCTTGTACATCTCCAAGACACCCTTCAGCGCCAGGTTGTCCGATTCCGTGGCACCGCTGGTGAAGACGATTTCTTTTGCGTCGGCGGTAATGAGCTTTGCAATCTGTTTTCGGGCCTGTTCCACTGCTTCTTCCGCGGCCCAGCCAAATGCATGGTTGCGACTGGCGGCGTTGCCGAACTTCTCCACGAAATATGGGAGCATCGCCTCCAACACTCGCGGATCCATGGGCGTGGTGGAATGGTTATCGAGGAAAATGGGAAGCTTCATCGTTCGACTCCTTGTGCCGAGGGAGACTGAATCATAATAAGAGGCGTGCCCCCCATCATGTCTCCCAACGTCATGTTATTCAGTAACTGATAGATGCTGTCTTGGATTTTCAGGAGCGGCGTGCGGATGTTACAATGCTCGCGCTGCATGCAGAAGTCGCCATCTTTTTCGTGGGAGCAGTCGGTGATGCCTAAGGGGCCTTCTATGCTTTCAAGAATCTGCGCGATGGTAATCTGTCTGGCGCTCCGCGCCAGGAGATAGCCTCCCTTCGGACCGTTGTGGCTTTCGATCAGACCATTCTTTGAGAGAACTTGTAGGACCTTCGCCAACAATTCCAAGGGAATGTTGTACTCCTCGGCGATTTCTTTCGTATTCACCACGCGGCCAGGAGTGATATCGCCGAATTGGACTGACGCAATGTGCTGCAGCGCCATGAGCGCGTAATCAGCTTTTTTTGAAATCTTCAGCATTGCTATTGCCGATTCCTTAGGTCGGAGACTATAATGGTCTCCGATCAATTTGGTCGTACTAAGGTTAGCATGTAGGTTTCTCTGCTGTCAACACGACAGGTGGAGTCGAGTGATCTCTCAGAAAGGAATCGACACATGGGTGGCACAAATCCCTATATTGAACAGGCCGAATATGAACTTCCAAAAACTTCCTATGCCGTGACATTTATCCATCCAGATGGCAGATCCACCACGGTCGAAGTCAATCCAGAAAAGATTCCCCATGGGCCCACTGGGCTGCCGGGGAGCCTTTTAGATATCGCGATGGGACACGGAGTAGATTTGGAACATGTATGCGGCGGGGTCTGCGCCTGTTCGACCTGTCATGTGATCGTGAAGCAGGGGCTGGAGACCTGCAATGAAGGCACGGACGATGAGTACGATCAGTTGGATGAGGCTCCCATGACGACACTACAGTCTCGTCTGGGATGCCAATGCGTGCCGAATGGAACCAAGGATATCGTTGTCGAAATTCCAGCCGTGAATAAAAATCTTGTGCGGGAGGGGCATTGATCGGGGTCATTTCTCACACGCGACTGAGTAAACACTTCGGCGTGTTCTGAGTGAACCGTGCCGACCGACCATTCTAATCGTACGTCTCTATCTTCACGTCCTTTCGGTCGTACCCTTCCTTTATAAAGTAGGCACGCAGGGGACGGACGAACGCTTTGGTTCCACAAATCATGGGAACGACTTTGGGCTGTCCGTTGACTAGCGGCGTGAGCATGGACAAGGTCTTTTCCACAGCCTCCGACTCCCCGTTCTGAGCGACCAGCGGAAGATAGCGGAACGAGGGATATTGCATGGCCATCGTGAGCCATTCCTGATGGAACAAGACCTCGTCTTCGCTGGGTGCCACGGCAATCAATAAGATAGGAGTGTGGATTTTTGAGGAAAACATCTGCTTGAGGAGACACCGCATCGGAGCAAGGCCCGTGTAGCGCGCAATCAGTAGCAGCTCTTGATCGAGGGGATGCGGGAGGACGAAATTCCCATAGGGGCCTGACAGGGGAACTTCATCTCCAGACCGCAACCCATAGAGATAATCGGAAGCCAGCCCACCGGGAACACGATCAAATACCAGCGTTAATTCCCCATACGGAGACGAAGGATCGGCCATGGAGTAGGCGCGGTTGAGCGGCGGCTTAGGGCCCACAGGCAGTTTGAGGGAAACCCACTGTCCCGGTTGGAATGAAATCTTCCTGGTCTTGGGTTTGACGACGAGTTGGCGAACGTGGGGCGTGAGATCGGAGACCGTAAGTACCGTGGCAGCTTGCGTAAGTTCCGCCATAATCAATTCGCGGCACCGTCATAGCAGAAGCCGTCAAGAGATGGAAGTGGCAAGGCGATGTACAAGGATTTTCACAGCATGGTATAGATGATTGGGTTGTCATGTGTGACGAAGGGACGGCACGGTCATGAGTCAGGTTCGCGTTCGGTTTGCCCCCAGTCCGACGGGGTTTCTCCATATAGGGGGAGTGCGTACAGCTCTGTTCAATTGGCTCTTTGCACGCCAGCAACAGGGTGTGTTCATTCTTCGCATCGAGGATACCGATCAAAGTCGGTCAACCGATGAATCGATTCAGGCGATCATCGAAGGTATGAAATGGGTTGGACTTGATTGGGATGAAGGGCCATTCCGCCAAACAGAGCGGATGGATCTCTATCGCAGTCATGCGATGAAACTTCTTGAGACTGGACAGGCGTACTGGTGTCTGTGCAAGGCGGAAGAGTTGGAGGCTCGGCGAAAAGAGGCCGAAGCCAAAGGACTGTCGCCTCGCTATGATGGTCGCTGCCGCAACTTAGGGATCACCAGTCCACCAAGCGAGGCCGCCCTTCGATTCAAGGCTCCACAAGAGGGGCAGATCGTCGTTGATGACCTGATCAAGGGCAGCGTCGAGTTTGACCACGCGGTCGTGGATGATGTGATCATTCTCCGGTCCAACGGGTATCCCACCTACAACTTTTCCGTGGTGGTCGACGATGCGCTGATGGGGATCACGCACGTGGTGCGGGGAGACGATCATCTGACCAACACCCCGCGCCAGATCCCCATTTTCCAAGCCCTGGGGTTTGCCGTCCCTCGCTTTGGACATTTGCCGATGATCTTAGGGTCGGACAAAACCCGGCTGTCCAAACGCCACGGGGCCACCTCAATCATGGCCTACAAAGATATGGGGTATCTTCCCGACGCGATGATCAACTATTTGGTTCGACTCGGCTGGTCCCATGGGGATCAAGAGCTCTTTACTCGTCAGGAATTGATTGAGAAGTTCTCATGGGATCATGTGCAAAAAGCAGCGGCGGTCTTCAACCCCGATAAGTTGCTGTGGATGAATGCCGAATACATCAAGACCAGTCCATCGAGCGAAGTCGCCAAGGCGCTTGTGCCACTGCTTGAACAGGCAGGCATGCAAGACGAATTGCGCACCGTGTCAGCCGAATGGCTCGCGCGATTGGTTGTGTTGGTCAAAGAACGAGCCAAAACCTTAGTCGATATGGTTGATTGGGTCAGACCCTATTTTGGGCAAGAGGCCCCGTTCGAGGTAGACGCAGCCAAGAAATTTCTCACACCAGCGACCGCACCGTTGCTTCAGAAGCTTCTGACACGATTCGAGGCGATTCCGAGCTTTTCCAAACTGGTGTGGGAAGACAGCTTCAAGAAACTCGTCGAAGAAGAAGGTATCAAGATGGGTGCGTTAGCCCAGCCAGTTCGCGTCGCCTTGACTGGACGGACGGCAAGCCCAGGGCTCTTTGAGGTCATGGAGGTTCTTGGACGCGAACGTACCCTCGTTCGGCTGAAGGCAGGAATTGAGCACGCAAAAACCAACCAGGCTTGACGGATTGAGCGGTCCTATATTACGTTGAACGCCGGTTGGGGGATCGTCTAGCGGTAGGACGTCAGTCTCTGGATCTGACTACCTAGGTTCGATTCCTAGTCCCCCAGCCAAAAATTTCTCTCTCGTGCCACTTCCACGATTTGCTTCCGTACCGCGCTGGGGGATCGTCTAGCGGTAGGACGCCGGCCTTTGGAGCCGGCTACCTAGGTTCGATTCCTAGTCCCCCAGCCATTTTCAATTGAAGCGAAAGATATCTTCCTAACCGTACTCCTCTTTGTTCAACGCCAGCCCGATCGCAAGTAGCGCTTCACGTTTTACAACTCGGTGATGGGTGATTTCCCATTGGGAAAGGGGTATTCTTTAGCCGCAGACGTAGATCTCAGAGGATTTCATTGCGCCCGATGTCATCACGCAAATGAGCCAGCCTGAAGCCTTCTCCCGCATCCTCATCGACAAAGCATTAGAGTTCAGTGGATGGGATTTGCTGAACCCTCAGCAGATTCAATTCGAACTGCATACGGGGAACGGACGAACAGACTACCTGCTCAAGGATAGCCTCGGTCGGGTGCTCTGTGTACTTGAAGCGAAACGAGAAGGTCTCGATCCCTACGACGCCAAAGAGCAGGCTCGTGGTTACGCGGAAAAACTCAACGCTCCGTTTATCATCCTGTCCAATGGCCGTGAACATTGGTTTTGGAACTATGAGCGGGCCGACCAGCGCGATGCTTACCGTATTGAGCGCCTGCCTTCGAGAGAAGATCTCGAACGGGTCCGGCTTAAGAATCTTCAGCCGCCCCATTCTCTTTCAAGCGAAGTCGTCACTCCTGAGTATCTTTGCCAGCTCAAGCACGACCTCACGCTGAGGCGCTATCAGATTCGCGCCATGGATGAGATCGCCCGGCTGTTCGATACCCAAGGACTGCGGAAGTTTCTCCTCGAAATGGCCACGGGAACCGGCAAGACGCTGCTCTGCGCGGCTCTGATTCGCCGTTTTTTGATGAGCCGTAATGCCGAACGGGTGCTGTTTATTGTGGATCGCATTGAGCTGGCCAAGCAGACGATCGAAGATTTCGCGGTAGTGTTGCCCGAGTTCAAGCCGGTGATCTACAAGACTGCTCGCCGAACCGGTGAGCTGCTTGGGTCGTCCGTCGTCATTGCCACAATTCAATCACTAATGACCGATCGCCGTTACCGTGAGGAGTTCACGCCGTTTTACTTCGATCTGGTCATCAATGACGAAGCCCATCGTTCCATCTATGGCGATGCCCGCGAAGTCGTCCAATTTTTTCAGGCCACGCGCATCGGTCTTACGGCGACACCCAAGGCTTATCTCAAAAACGTCGATGTGGAAAAGTTAGCCGAGGAGAATCCCAGGGCACTGGAAGCCCGTCAGTTGCGCGACACGTACCATTATTTCGGATGCAAGCCGGGTTTTCCCACATTCCGCTACGACATTATTGATGCTGTCAAAGATCCTGAAGGCCCATTCCTCTGCCTGCCGAAGATCTTCGACCTCCGCTCGGATATCACGACTAAGGCTTTGGCCGAGTCTGGTTGGGCAGTCGTCGTCAATGAGAAAGAAGAGAGTTTTAAGATTCAAGATCTGGAAAAGAAGATTTTCACGCCGACACGGAACCGGCTGATGTGCGAAGCCTTTCTGAAGGAGGCACAGAAAGACCCGGCAGGGGCCATCGGCAAGTCCATCGTGTTTGCTGTGAACCAGACGCATGCCACGAACCTGACGAAGATCTTCAACGAGCTACAGCCCGGCATCGCCTTGACCATCACCTCACGCATCACCGAGGCATCAGTGTTGGCGAAAGAGTTTCGCGACGGGAAACGCAGCGAGCGCATTGCCGTCTCCGTGGATATGCTCTCGACTGGGTATAATTGCCGAGATCTGCTGAATGTCGGTCTCTTTCGCCCGGTCTTTTCTCCGACGGAATATATTCAGATCAAAGGCCGTGGGACCCGCCGATATACGTTCATGATCGGCCAGACTGCGTACGAAAAGTCGTGCTTCTACCTCCTCGATTTCTGCGCGGTCGCGGAATACTTCGAGGACCAATACGACTACTCGGTCCCGTTGAAGGTTCCGCGCGAAAAGAAACCTTCCGCCGAAACGGCCTCGTATGCTGTGGGCGACGGCGGCAATAGCGTGGCGGCGGAAGGCCTGTCGGATTCTCCGCGAGGGGGAAAACCGCAGCGCGTAATTCCGACCTGGGAGGGAATCGACACCCTCGTGAGTCAGGAGGTTCGGATCGTCGGGCCCAATGGCGAGAAGGTCGATGTTATGACGTTCCGTGGCGGTTATGAGCGGGATATCAAGGAATTCGTTGCGCAGACGCCCACACTCAAAACGGCAGTAGAAGCCGAGGATGATGACGCCATCGAAACTATTCTCAACGAGCGGTTCTACCATCGTCCGGAGATGTACTATTCGCCGGACAAGCTTATTGTCTCCTATAGAGTTCCGGCGACCACACCGGCATTTGTCTATAATGCCCTTGGTCGGAAGCCGTTACCGACACGGGAAGCCATCGTGACGGATACGGTTGATTCCATTGCAGCCCGGTTCAATCTCCGATACAGCGAACAAAAGTGGGTGGATGCCACGGCTCAGTTGCTGGCCGAAGATCCTACAGCGCTGCATCGATTCATGAGCGGGGATATGACGTTGTTTACTGCCAGCCAGTTTAACCAGCTTGGCGGCGTCTCTGCGCTGGCCCGCTTTGAGGATCGAGAACAAGTGTTTGAAGCCTTGCGCCAGTCCACGCTTGTCAGGCAATCATTGATCGCAATATCACCCTCATAATCATGTGTTAGGACTACCCATGCGCACGCCTCCCGTACAGTCCGATTCCGTTGCTGCACAGACCCTCGCCACGCCGTCGAATTTCTTTTCCTCCGGCCTCCGGCAGAAGGTCGATCAGCTCATGAACATCCTCTGGGCCGGGGGCGTGAACAATCCGATGGATTCCATCGAGCAGATTTCTTATCTGCTGTTCCTGCGATTGCTGACGGAGAAAGACAATGTTCTCGCCAGTCTCGACAAGAAATATGTGTGCATCTTCTCCGGCAAGTGGGCCAAATACGCCTGGGGCAACTTCGTCACGCTGACCGGCGATCAGATGTTCAACGCCGTCCGCGACGCCATCGAAAAGCTACACGAGCTGCCCGGCCTGACCGACACCGGCAAGCTGCTGTTTAGCCGCGCCACCCTCAAGATCTATGACCGCCCGACGTTGCGCGCTGTCGTCCAAGCCATCCATGGGATGGACCTGTCTGCTCATGACGGCCATGACCTCAAGGGCGACATGTACGAATATCTGCTAAGCAAGCTGTCGGCCTCTGGCACCAACGGCCAGTTTCGCACGCCACGACACATCATCGACCTGATCGTGGCACTTGTGAACCCGCAGCCGAAACACCGGATTTGCGACCCTGCCTGCGGCACAGCGGGCTTCCTCATTTCAGCGTTTACCCACATTCTTCGGCAAAACACCAAGCCGGCTGATCTCAAACGAGGCCTTGCGGACGGCGGTCAGCTCAAGCCCGTGCAGTGGAAGTTCCTCGAAGAGCAGGCTTTCACCGGCTTCGACAACGACGCCAACATGGTGAAGATCGCGATCTTGAATCTGTACTTGCACCAGTTGGAAAAAGCACGCGTCTCCATGCTGAACCCGCTCACCACCGGCTTCGGCGGCGCCTATCCAGGTCAGCAGTTCGACATCATCCTCGCCAACCCGCCGTTTGCCGGAAAGGTGCAGGACGAGAGTATTCTGGCCGATCTCAACTACAAGCTGAACACCCGCGCGACGGAACTGCTCTTTCTCAAATGGTTCATCGACCACCTTGCGCCTACTGGACGAGCAGGTGTCATCGTGCCCAACGGCGTACTCTTTGGCTCGACCAACGCCGCAACCAGCCTGCGCGCGCTGCTCCTGACCGAGTGTGACCTGCAAGCCGTCATCAGTTTGCCGAGTGGTGTGTTCAAACCCTATTCCGGCGTCGGCACCGCCGCGCTTATCTTTGCGCGCCCCTTCGCCCCCGTTGCGGGGGAGAGGGCTGGGGTGAGGGGCGAAGTGAGCGGGACAGCGACGAAGTCCGTCTGGTTCTACGATCTCACTGCCGACGGCTACAGCCTCGACGACAAACGCACGCCGATTGACGCCAACGACATTCCCGACGCACTGAGGAAATGGCCGACCCGCGACGAAGGGCCGAATAGCTACCGCGTGCCGATTGAGAAGATTCGGGAGAACGACTGGAGCCTCGCCGCAGGACGTTACAAGCCCGTGACAGCGGAACCGGTGCATCACGACACCCCCCAGCGCATCGTGGCTGAAGTTCTGGCTATTGAAGCGCGCATCACAGAGAAGCTTACTCGTTTGCAGGGTATGGTAAAGTAGGAGGGCCAATGGACTACAAGCACATCATCACAATCGAATCGGGCAAGCGCAGCGGACGTTCTTGTATACGTCGAATGCGCATCGCCGTTGCCGATGTGCTCGGCTGGCTGGCGTCAGGCATGACGCACGAACAAATCCTGAGCGATTACCCCGAACTTACTGAGGAAGACATTCGTGCCTGTCTGGCCTATGCCGCCGACCGTGAACGTCGGCTGGTGACCGCCGCTCCATGAAGCTGTTGTTCGATCAGAACCTCAGCTTCAAACTCTGTCAACGACTGGCCGACCTCTTTCCCGGCTCAAGTCAGGTTCGCCTGCTCGGTCTGGCGGAAGCCGACGATCACGCGCTGTGGCACTATGCCCAAGCCAATGGGTTCACGCTGGTTTCGCAGGACTCGGACTTTGCCGACATGGCCGCGTTGTTTGGACCTCCGCCCCGAATCATCTGGTTGCGCTGCGGCAATCAGCCCACCGCGCATATCGAAAAACTGTTTCGCGACCACGCCCAGGTCATCCTCTCGTTTGAGCACGACCCTGCTGCCGCCTGTCTGGAGATCTACTGAGGCCATGAACCGCCGGGTAGCTATCGCACCCTGCGACGTGCTCATGAATTCCCTCGCCCCTCTTAGGGGAGCGGGGAAGGGTGAGGGGCGGAAACCGAGCGGCAAGAGATGAAACGTTGGCCGACAAAACTGCTGGGCGAAGTTTGCACCGTCAATCCGAAACTTGCTGCATCTGATGCTCCTCATTCTGACACCGAAGTTACATTCGTTCCGATGGCTGCCGTTGATGAAGTCAGTGGCAGCATCGTTCGACCAGAAAACCGGCGATTTAAGGAAGTTGCCAAAGGCTATACACCATTCGGAGAGAACGACGTTCTGTTTGCGAAAATCACGCCCTGCATGCAAAACGGTAAGGCAGCAGTAGCTAACAACCTTTGCAATGGTTTTGGTTTTGGTTCCACCGAGTTTCATGTCCTACGGTCAACCGGAAGTGTTTTGCCGAGATGGGTATTCGCATTCATTCGTCAGCCGGCATTTCGTTCAGCGGCGGAAGCTAGTTTTACCGGTAGCGCAGGGCAGCAGCGTGTGCCCGCTGATTTCCTAAAGACATTCCCAATCCCTGTGCCACCGCTGCCGGAGCAGGAGCGTCTGGTGAGGCTGCTGGACGAAGCGGACGAGTTACAGAAGCTGCGCGCCCAAGCCACCCGCCGCACCGCCGCCCTCATTCCCGCCATTTTCCAGGAAATGTTCGGCCCTGGCGCTCCAAGTTCAGCCGCCTGGCAGATTGCGACTGTGGCAGAACTTGCTGCGACACGCGAAGGTGCCATTCGCACTGGACCATTTGGAAGTGACCTGCGCCACTCGGAATTCGTCGAGGAGGGAATTCCCGTCCTTGGGATTGATAATGTGGTGGAGAATGAGTTCCGCTGGACGAAATCTCGGTGCATCCCGGAAGCCAAGTTCCAAGAGATGAAGAGGTTCGTCGTTTTTCCTGATGATGTCCTCGTGACAATCATGGGCACAGTTGGAAGGTGTTCCGTTGCCCCTGAAGAGCTACCAGTTTGCATCAGCACGAAGCACCTGTGCACAGTTACACTTGACCGGACAAAAGCACATCCCCGATTCATTTGGGGAGCGTTTTTGCACGACGCATCCATTAAACAACAAACCCGGTCAGTTGGAAAAGGTGCAATCATGGAAGGCTGGAACTCGACCATCATCAAACGCCTCAGATTGCGAGTTCCTCCGCTTTCTTTACAAAATGAGTTCGCTGCTCGCGTATCCGAAATCCGCGCCATGCAAGCCGAACAAGCCATTTCCCGCCGCCGCTTGGATGATCTCTTTCACTCCATGCTCCACCGTGCGTTCCAGGGAGAGTTATGACAAGCGAGAAGAAGCCCACCGGATGGTCAGCCATTCGCCGGAGCTTGAACGCGCAGTCAAAGACGTTTCTGCTGGCGCTGGTCAAAGACCTCTACGACGCATCACCCAGCACTCGCGATTTCCTGCATGCTCGTGTGCAGGACGAGGCAGGCGATGGAATGGCCGTGGAACGGTACCGGCGCACGATCATCGAGCAATTCTTCCCCTCACGAGGATTCGGAAAGCTCAAACTGGCTGAGGCGCGCAAAGCCATCCGTGATTACCGCAGGGCCACGGGCAACCTGGCAGGCACGATTGACCTGATGCTGACCTATGTGGAGAACGGCACGCAGTTCACGCGAGAGTTCGGCGACATCAACGAGGCCTACTACAACAGTCTCGAATCCGTCTTGCATGAGATGACGCAGCTATTGCGGAAGAAAGATCCGGCATTGTATCCGCAGTTCCGTGAGCGGATTCAGCGCCTGGAAGATCACGCCGACCACATCGGTTGGGGGTATGGCGATTATCTTCGGGATCAAGTCGGATTGCTCGAAGCGGAGCTGGCAGGAGAATGACACCGCCCTACACAGAACGGCAGGGGCAGTTTCTGGCGTATCTCTATCAGTACAGTCTACTGAACGGCTGCGCGCCGTCCGAGGCGGATATGCAACGGTTCTTTCAGGTAACCCCGCCGACCGTGCATCAGATGGTGCTTACGCTGGAGCGGCGCGGCTTCATTCAACGTGTTCCCGGCCAAGCGCGTAGCATCACCTTGATGGTTCCACCCGAGGCATTGCCTCCTTTGCGGCGTCCCCAAGACCGTGTCTCCAAGCAAAGAATCTGATATCGCTATTCTGTCATGCGAACGAACGTTCCTGAACAGCTGCTGAAAATCATCGACGAGATTGACGAGCATGGTCAGGCAAATCTGACACGACTGACGGTGTTGAAGAAGTGGTTTGCGCGTCCGGAGCGGCTGTCAGCCTTTGCTCTCTGGGCCGCCGGAAGGGCTGTTTCTCGCAGGGGCAAAACGAGTGGAGCGGCTGCGACATTGTTCCTGGAAGCGCGCACCTTGCTGTCCGATTTGGAGGAGATAACACCAAAGCTGAACCGCCAGGCGGCACAGCGGTTGCACGACCGTTTGCGGGACTTTCAAAATGAATATAAAAGCCAGCAGTGGGGATCAGTACGCATCGTTCACAACTGGAACCTGCTGCTGGTAGAGGAAGCGTTAAGCCTGTACCTCTGGCACGATCAGTCGCCGTCGCACGGCTACAAGCTGGCGGCAGACTATTGCAGGCACTACGACCCCCGATACGGTGAGAGCTTGAATGGCCCCAGCCGGACAAAGCTTAACGAAATCGTTCGGTTCATGTTCACTGTCGAAGCTCTGGAGGATGACCCGACATCAATTTGATAAAACGCCGATGACAGAAACTCTCCACAGTCCTGTCTGGATTACCGGCCAAGTGGCGCGTGGAAGTTCAGAAAACGGGCTACAGCATAGCCTGCCGAGTAGCTGCTTGGTTTGCTGTCGGTGATTACTTCAGTGACGCCATGTCGATCACAAATCGAAACTTCACATCGCCTCGGAGTACTCGTTCGTAGGCTTCGTTGACCTGTTGGATCGGAATCACCTCCACATCCGACTCGATCTGATGTTGCGCGCAGAAGTCGAGCATTTTTTGCGTTTCCTTGATCCCGCCGATGAGCGAGCCGGCCAAACGCCTCCGTTTGAAAATGAGGGAGAAGGCCTCAACGGGAGTGGGCGTTTCTGGTGCACCCACGAGAATCATAGTGCCGTCCGTCTTCAGGAGGTTCAAATAGGCGTTGTAATCGTGTGGAGCCGAGACTGTGTCGAGGATGTAGTGGAAGTACCCCTGGAGTTTGGTAAAGGCCTGAGGATCTGATGTGACGACAAAGTTCGCCGCGCCCAGCCGTTTCGCGTCCTCCCGTTTTTTCTCCGATGTGCTTAATACCGTGACCTCGGTTCCCATCGCCCTGGCAATCTTCACCGCCATATGGCCAAGCCCACCGAGGCCGACGACGGCCAGTTTGTGATAACGCCCGACACCCCATTGGCGCAGGGGCGAGTAGGTCGTAATGCCGGCGCAGAGCAGCGGGGCCGCTCCCGCTGGGGAGAGTGTCGTGGGAATTCGGAGGACATAGTTCTCGTCCACGACGATCTGGGTCGAGTAACCGCCCTGAGTAATCTGGCCAGCTTTATCCTGGCCACTGTAGGTCCAGAGTGTTCCGCGGTCGCAGTATTGCTCTAGACCTTCACGGCAAGACGTGCACGTTCGGCAGGAATCCACGAAGCAGCCGACGCCGGCTCGATCACCAACCTTGAAGGCTGTCACTGCGGTGCCGACTTGCGCCACGGTTCCGACGATCTCGTGTCCTGGTACCATTGGGAAGAGGGAGATGCCCCACTCGTCACGGGCCTGGTGGATATCTGAGTGGCAGATGCCGCAGTGCGAGATCGTGATCAGGATGTCCTGGGGGCCGACTTCGCGTCGTTCGAAGGAAAAAGGTTGTAGGCTCTCTTTAGCGGCCATCGCCGCGTAGCCGTTAGTCGCAAGCATGGAATGTTCTCCTTCAGGAGGTAAGTAGACAATACGACCTTAGCAAGTTCAACGGGACTTGCCAACAGCAAAGGCAGCCTATTGTTGGTGTCACCGATAGCAGCGGTTCATTTGGGTGACGTTGGACTGCGGGGATAAGGTGGAATTGGAGGGGGTGTATTTAGGTGCAGTCGTTCACCTTGCCGTCGTCGGTCGATTCAGACATACCGGTGTCCGAGGTGAGTGGCGAACCGGGAATGCGGTACAGTTCTGCGGCCCATGTTCCTAAGTCCGTGACCTGACAGCGTTCAGAACAGAATGGGCGCCAGGTGTTTTCTTCCCAGGTGGTTGGTTGGCGACAGGTCGGGCACAGCATGAAAATCGTTTAGCGCTGAGGGGCTTGCTGGGTTTTCTCGATCTTGGCCCAGGCATCCTTGAGCGAGACGGTCCGGTTGAAAATGAGTGTCTCGGATGAGGAATCGGGGTCCACGCAAAAGTATCCCTGCCGTTCGAATTGGAAACGGGACCCGGGTGCGGCTGACCGGAGGCTTGGCTCAACCACACAGCCGCTGAGGAGTTCAAGTGATTGAGGATTCAAGGAGCGAGTCCAGTCCTGATCAGCCGGAAGCTTAGCCTGGTCAGGAAGAAAAAGCGGGTGATAGAGCCGGATGGCTGCTCGGGCTGCATGTGGCGCCGACACCCAATGAATAGTGGCTTTCACCTTACGCTGTTCCTGCGACGATCCGCTTCTGGTCTCCGCATCGTAGGTGCAATGCAGTTCGGTGATCGCACCGG
This sequence comes from Nitrospira sp., assembly GCA_005116745.1. Taxonomy (NCBI): domain Bacteria; kingdom Pseudomonadati; phylum Nitrospirota; class Nitrospiria; order Nitrospirales; family Nitrospiraceae; genus Nitrospira; species Nitrospira sp. Next base: position 150,230 of record SWDS01000001.1, read on the forward strand.
TTTGAGAGTCCTTGGTCGCGCTTACACACTTGATGATGTATCCATAGCGCAGCCGGACCTCGCGGCCAGGCGCCAGGCGGTAGAACTGTTTTGGTGGATCCTCACGGAAATCGTCTTGTTCGATGTAGAGCGTCCGTGAGAAGGGAACCTTCCGAGTTCCAGCGGCAGCATCTTCAGGGTTATTCACGGCATCAAGTTCTTCAACAACGCCTTCCGGATAGTTGTCGATCACCACTTTTAACGGTCGGAGCACCGCCATCACGCGTGGTGACCGTTTGTTCAAGTCCTCTCGGATGAAGTGTTCGAGCAGCTGCATCTCGACGATGGCGTCCCGCTTGGACACACCAATGTGCTCGCAAAAGGCCCGGATCGCTTCAGGCGTCACGCCTCGTCGGCGGAGGCCTTTCAAGGTGGGGAGGCGCGGATCATCCCAGCCGGTCACGAGTTGCTTCTGGACCAATTCGAGCAGCTTCCGCTTGCTCATCACCGTGGAGGTGAGATTCAGTCTGGCGAATTCGATCTGCTGTGGACGATGGAGAGCATTGGTTTCAGCAATGACCCAATCGTACAAGGGGCGGTGGTCTTCAAATTCGAGGGTGCAAAGGGAATGGGTGATGCCCTCGATGGCGTCGGACAACGGGTGCGCGAAATCATACGCGGGATAGATGCCCCACGCGGTGCCGGTCCGATAATGCGTGGCATGTCGGATGCGATACAGAATCGGGTCCCGTAGATTAATGTTGGGCGAGCCCATATCGATCTTTGCGCGTAAGACATGCACCCCGTCGGCAAACGCTCCCGCTCGCATGCGCGCGAACAGATCCAGGTTGTCTTCGATGGACCGAGTTCGAAAGGGACTCTCGCGCCCTGGTTCGGTCAGGGTGCCGCGGTACACACGGATTTCATCGGCCGTGTGACTATCAACGTAGGCCTTCCCTTTCCTGATCAAGGTCACGGCGAACGCGTAGAGTTGGTCAAAATAGTCCGAGGCGTAGAATATCTTGTCGTGCCAATCAACTCCCAACCATCGGACGTCTTCCTGAATGGCTTGGACATATTCAGGGTCTTCAGTCGTTGGATTGGTGTCGTCGAATCTCAGGTGGCACATCCCGCCGGGGGTGTTCTGTGCAATCCCGAAATTGAGGGCGATGGACTTAGCATGCCCGATATGGAGGTACCCATTGGGTTCAGGGGGAAATCGCGTGACGACCCGTCCATCATGTTTACCGGCGGCACGATCGGTCGCCACAAGATCCCGAATGAAATTCGATGAATGGGAGGACTCTGGTATGCTCATGAACTTTTGAGGGAACGGTTTAGCCTGGTCATTGTGAGTCAATTCCAGAAAGGAGTTCTACCATAGACGGGCCGACGGGAGGAATGGGGGGACGGCTAAGCAGAAGGTTCTGGGGTGGAGCGGTCTGATGCCTGCATGACATGGAAGTCCTTTTGGGCGATGAGATGCCCATCCATTCGCAAGCGGAATTCATACCGACCAGGTGCGGGAAAGATTAATAGCGGAATGTTGATCCCGAAGTCAGAAATCTGAAGACGATCGCTGATCTCGATGTTGGGAAGCGCGGCCCGGCAGATGAGTTGTTCGGAGTTGAGGTAGGTCAACTCAATGTCAAAATGGTACAGGCCTTCCGCATCGGTGAGGCAGAAATAGAGGCCCATTTGCTGATGCTGGAAGGGGAAGGCAGCTGTCTGCAGATGTGTGAAAATTCCGATCAAGCTTTTCTTTTTTGTGAAACTGTCTTCGATGACTTGGTCGCAGACGAGAAATGCTTGGACGGTGGGTGTGGGGATATCGGTCATAGGGACATTCTATGAAAAACGTGAGGAAGGGTACAACGGTTCCCACTTTTCCGCACAAATAGGCAGAGGACGTTGTGTCCAAGGGGAGGGCTGGAAGCATGAACGGTATGTATGAGTCGATGAGGTGAGTGGATGACAATTGCATCAACCGAGGACGGCTGGGCCACCTTGGGCTTCGATGATTTCCTGAAACAGGGTTGCCTGGGAGCCGATCCGGCAGTAGTGAGAGGTGATTTCAACCGGTATGCCCTTATGCGAGTGCAATCTTCCGCAGATGAGGTCGACTCTGGAGTCCGATGCCATTCGTGCCTCGAACACGAGGTGGCCAGATTGTAAATCTCTCAGACGAACAGAGGGCATGTCGGACGGCGACAGACCTTGTCCGAGCCGGACATCGACGGCGAACTGTCCGCGGTCATTCAACGTGATGATGTTTCGACGTAGGTGCGCGATGCGGGTGCCGTGCTCGTTATACAGATCGAGCGTGGCGAGAAGTAGGCCTTGCTCTGACTTGGCTTCAATGACGAGTTGCTCTTTCCCATGAATCGTGACCACACCGTTGGTGCGACGAAAAATGTTGGATCCGATCCGCAGTTCGAGTCCTGGCCTGGAGAGTACTCCCGCCGGTGCCGTACGACCAAAGGATTCGGTCCTGCGGAACGCCGCCGGATCATCCATGTGAGCCTCAAGTCACAGTTATTCCAGGTCCTGTGGAGCTTCGCAGACCCCACAGGGAGTGTTACCAAAACATTCGGGAGGCTAGGCTTTTTGCGTAGATCTGTCAAGGGTATGCGACGCGAGGACCTGGGCATATTATGGCCATGTGCAGTAGGCCCGAATGGACGCTCTCAAAAGCTCTTGCTCAACGAGTGGCGCTTCGTTGCAAACAGAAAACCGCTTATGCTACGGTTCAGCGTTCGGACAGTTCCCGGATGGTCCCATCGTCTAGCCTGGCCTAGGACGGAGCCCTCTCAAGGCTTAAACACGGGTTCGAATCCCGTTGGGACCACCACACCGCACTTCGTGAGAGCCGGTCCATTTTGAAAGAAGCATCGCAACTGCGACGACTGGCTAAGCATCTCGAGTAGTTGTGCCCTTCTCCGAATCTCGCTCGTGTGTGCGGAAACCTCTTTATCGTGGTATCGAACTTGACGGCGGCTGGATAAGGGCCTCCAGCGGCTCGGTTAGGATGCCGTCCTTCGCGCCCGTTGCCCATCCACTAATTGCTGATGCAGCGGGACAATTCATTTCACGTTCCGAATTCAGAGAGACTGAACATGCATGTCCTGCAAGCTTGTGAGAACAGACTGAGCCAGCCAACCTTTCATTGACGCTCCTATTCGAGGTTGTGTATAACGAAAGCGTTTGTGAATTTCTTTAGAGGATCGCTATGTATGCACGTGAATTTCGTGACGGTGCAAAAGACGGCTTAGAAGCGCTCGAGCCGCTGGACCCAGACAAGATTACCTCGTTCAGCGGCCTGCTCGAAGCCATGGGCAAGACCGCGTTCGGAGGACGGCATCTCGGCCACGCGTTCGATGTGCTGTGGGAGATGATCGAGGACCCTGACTGCCATGTGGTAATGACCTTGTCCGGTGCGATGACAATTGCCAAGATGGGGAAGATCATCACGAAGATGATCGATGAAGGCATGGTGCAATGCATCATTTCGACCGGGGCTTTGATGGCGCATGGGCTCACTGAGTCGGTCGGCAAGACACATTATCGCCACGATCCTGCGATGAGTGACGAAGAGCTTTTTCGAAAAGGGTACAATCGCGTCTACGACACGCTTGAGATGGAATCGAATTTGAATTATGTCGAGCACGTTGTCGCGCAAACATTGAAGCGCCTCGATCAAGATCAGCCACTGTCGTCGGCTGTCATCACAAGAGAGATTGGGAAGACGCTGGCGGAGGAGATAGACAGCGACGGAATTTTGAAAAGCGCCTATTTGAAAAAGGTGCCGGTCTATATCCCGGCGTTCACTGATTCGGAAGTGGGGCTGGACATGGGAACCTGGGCGATGGCTCGGGAGGTTGATCGAGCCCGATCGCAGGTCGAGCCCGGGAGAGATCTGGACATTTTACGAGCGATCCATCAATCGTGTCCTTTGTTCAATCCTTACCTCGATCTCAACAGCTATGCCGACCATGTCCTTTCCGCTAAACGACTTGGAATTTTCACGATCGGTGGAGGGGTTCCTCGGAATTGGGCGCAACAGGTGGGCCCATACATTGAAATCAGTAATCTCCGGTTGGGTCTGAACGTGAAGCCGCCTCGATTTCATTACGGGGTGCGAATTTGTCCTGAACCGGATTACTGGGGAGGGCTCAGCGGCTGTACGTATCAAGAGGGGCTGTCTTGGGGAAAATTTGTGACTCCCAAAGACGGTGGGCGATTTGCTGAAGTCTTAAGCGATGCCACGGTTGTCTGGCCTTTGTTGATGATGGGGATTCTTGAGCGAAAGAAGGCTGGCGCGGTGCGTCGCCCATGAATCGAGTGGTAGATCGACGATCGGTTCAGCTGTTCGTGTGCGGTGTTCTTCTGTGGTCCTCCTCGGTCCTGGCCGGGCCTTCACCTGAAACCGACGTGCGGATCAGGGGGCAAGCCAACGCACCTGTGACCTTGATCGAATATAGTGATTTCACATGCGGGTATTGTGTGAAATTTTTCAAACAGACGTGGCCACGGATTCAAGCGCGTTATGTCGACACGGGGAAAGTTCGATTTATCTACCGCGATTTTCCACGCGGGGATCAAGGTTCCGGGGTCGATGCCGCGATGGCTGCCCGATGTGCTGGGGTACAAGGGCAGTATTGGGCGATGCATGATCGATTGTTTGCCGAAGGGGGCCAATTGGGCAAGCACGTCTATCTTCGCCATGCTGTGGCGCTTAGTTTGGATCAGCCTGCGTTTGAACGGTGCGTGAGCGAGGGGCGGTATACAAAGGCGATTTTTGAAGATCGTCAGGAGGCCAACCAATGGGGGTTTCACGGAACTCCTGGGTTTATCCTTGTGCGAACGGCCAGTGAGCCGACGGACAAAGAGCCGGCGATCGCGATCCCTGGAGCTTTCCCATTCGAGAAGTTCGCAGAGGAAATCGATCGGCTTCTGGCGGGTGAGAAAAAATAGCTGAACTGCGCCGGAGCCGCGTGGATCTTTGCGCGTGCTGTTGACATCCGCACGCAGGTACGATAGTCCTCTTCGACAATAAAGGTAGGGTACCTCTATGGATTCAATACAATCGTTCTGGCCCGTTTCCCATCGCGCTGACGACTTCTGGGTTTGTATGTCGTGCCTGACCGAAGTCTTCCATAGAAAAGTTCCGATGCCGGACTGTCCGTCGTGTCACGGGGTATCGACCTACGAGGGTTTTACCTTGGAGTCGATTCGCGATTGGGGCACGGAAGAACTGATCGGCAAGGCGGTTGCCGCACAAGACGCAGCCATGGTTGCTCAACCTGTCGCTGAATCCGCTGCGTCGGTTGAAGCCGTGGACTAACACCAACCTCGTCACAGACTCCAGCGAGTCCTCCAGTGCAAACATCCCGTCCGTTCCTCGTGCATGGCCAATGGAAGTCAGGCGAGCGCTTGGCCCCGGTCGTTGATCCGTTCACCGGAAAACTCGTCGCCCAGGTCACCCAAGCGACGGAATCGGATGTCGAGGAGGCCATCGCGTCTACGTGCAGTGCGGCGACCACCATGGGTCAGCTGCCGGCGCATGCCAGATATAATCTGCTCCAGCAGATCGCGGCCCTGCTCTATCGACGGCGAGATGAGATCGCGCAGACCATCACGGCGGAGGCCGGTAAGCCGATCACCGATGCGAAGCGGGAAGTCAGCCGGGCAATCCAAGTCTTCACGGTCGCCGCCGAAGAGGCACGTCGCATTCCCGGAGAGGTGGTCCCGCTGGATTGGACACCCGGCTCCGATACGCACCTTGGCATGCTCCGCCGATTTCCAATCGGCCCGATTCTTGGCATTACGCCCTTCAATTTTCCGCTGAACCTCGTGGCGCACAAAGTGGCGCCGGCGCTCGCCGCTGGGAATCCAATTCTGATCAAGCCGGCGCCTCAAACTCCGTTGACGGCGTTGCTCCTCGGAGAGATCGCGCTCGAAGCAGGACTTCCTCCAGGTGGGCTCAACGTGGTGCCTTGCGACAATGCCCTTGCCGAGCGGATGGTGGTCGATCCGCGATTCACGTTGCTGAGTTTCACCGGAAGTGCCTCGGTGGGATGGATGCTGAAGGCAAAATGTGGGAAGAAAAAAGTCACGCTCGAACTTGGCGGGAACGCCGGTGTGATCATCGAGCCCGATGCCGACCTTGAACTGGCGGCCCAGCGTTGCGCGGCGGGCGGATTTGGGTATGCCGGTCAGACGTGCATTTCCGTACAGCGGGTGTATGTGCATCATTCGGTCGCCGATGTGTTTACGACCAAGTTGCTCATGTATGTCGCTCGATTGAAGGTGGGAGATCCTGCCGATGAAACGACCACCGTCGGTCCTCTCATCGATCATGCGACTGCTCAGCGTGTGGAAGGCTGGATCGGGGAAGCGGTTGCGGAGGGCGCGCGCGTGTTGTTGGGAGGAAAGCGGAGGGGCTCGCTCATCGAAGCGACGGTGTTGTCCAATGTGAAGCCCGATATGAAAGTCTCGTGTCGGGAGGTGTTCGGGCCGGTTGTGACCGTGACGCCGTATCGTCAGCTCAGCGAAGCCGTGGCGCTGCTCAATCAATCGGACTATGGATTGCAGGCCGGTCTGTTCACGCAGGATATCAACAAGATTTTTTACGCCTTTCGGCATCTGGAAGTCGGTGCGGTCTTGGCGAATGAGATTCCCACGTTTCGGGCAGATCATATGCCCTACGGCGGGGTGAAAGACTCCGGCTTGGGCCGCGAAGGCGTGCGTGCCGCGATCGAAGATATGACCGAGCCGCGCATGCTCATCTTGAATTTAAAAGACCCCCCTAAATTACCTGAAAAAAGTGCCTAGAAGATATTGCGAAGCCAGTCCAATCTTGCTACAACAAACGCCCGATGTTGCAGTTGATCTGGTCCGGTTTGTTTGTCTGGCTAGCGGATTGGAAATACGCCACCAAACAACCTCCGAATAACCAGACAGGCCGATTACCAGACGAAAGGGGAGATGATGGTACCGAAGCATATGTTTTTAACGAGAGGAGTGGGGGTCCACAAGGAAAAGCTGACCTCCTTCGAGGAAGCGCTGCGCAGTGCCGGTGTGGCCTACTGCAACCTCGTCAGCGTGTCGTCCATTCTTCCGCCCCATTGCAAGGTGGTTCCCAGAAAGCGTGGGGAGCAACTGTTGAAGCCTGGAGAGATTACGTTTTGTGTCATGGCCCGATCCGAAACCAACGAACGCAATCAGCTGGTGTCAGCCTCCGTCGGTCTTGCGAAGCCCACCGACCTCGGCACGTATGGCTATCTCTCCGAGCACCATGCCCATGGTGAGACGGACGAGGAGACCGGAGAATATACGGAAGATCTCGCGGCACAGATGCTGGCGACGACGTTAGGCGTCGAGTTCGATCCGAATGTGGCGTGGAAAGAGCGTGAACAAGTATTCAAGATGGGTGGGAAAATCGTCAAGACCCAGAATATCACCCAGTCGGCTGTCGGGAAGAAGGGGAAGTGGACGACGGTCATTGCATTGGCGGTCTTCATCCCACCGGAAAATGTGCCCACCCGGTCTCGCAGGTAGGGGCGTATCGGTCTTGGCAGCATTCATACCGCTTCAGCCATTGGTTTCGCCAAGAGAAGCATACCCATGACGCTTCCAGTTGGTTGGGAGGGGCCCGACCACAACTTCCTTGGCGTTGATGAACCCTGGTGTCATCCGGACCACGCGGGTGTCTACGTGTTGCCTGCTCCCTACGAGCACACCTCCAGCTATATCCGCGGATCGGACCATGGCCCCTCCGCCATTTTGGAAGCCTCGTCTCAGGTTGAATTCTACGACGAACAACTCGGGACTGAACCGTTCCGAGAATGGGGCGGAATCGCGACGGCTTCACCGCTCGATCTCAAGGGGAGCGTCGACCGCGCAGCCGTCGACGCCATTGAAGCGTTTGTTTCCCCGCATGTTGGAATCGGACGGTTTCTCATCACGCTGACGGGTGAGCACACCGGCGCCTTGGGAGCGATCCGGGCCCATGCGAAGCGATATCCGCAGATGACCGTGGTGCAGATTGATGCCCATGGAGACCTACGGGAGGCCTATCAAGGTAATCCGTTCAGCCATGCCAGTGTCATGGCGCGGGTCGTGGACGATGGATTACCACTGGTGCAGGTAGGCATCCGATCGATCAGCCGGGAAGAGGTCGCTCGTATCGACGCCACGGATCGGATCAAGACATTTTTTGCGGCGACGATCCTTGATCCATCCGGTCCGTACGAAGGCAAAGCATCGAACTGGATACCAGATGTGGTCGCGGCCTGCCGAACGCCTGTGTACCTCACATTCGACTGTGATGGGCTGGATGCGTCCATCATGCCCGCTTTAGGTACTCCTGAGCCGGGTGGTCTCGGGTGGTACGAGACTATCAGCCTCATCACCGCGCTGGCCAACGGGCCTGGCATCGTCGGGATGGATGTCAGCGAGATCGCTCCCATCGAAGGATTCGTGGCGCCGCAATTTTCCATTGCACGGTTGATCTATCGCATGCTCGGACGGATCAAGGCCGGTCGTCGCGTCCACTAGCCGGATACTGAAACAGGCCGCCCGCATCGTTCTCGCCTCGCTCAGACGCTCGACGTACATCGAACCGTACGACTCGCGCCTTCGCTTGCTGCGGCCTTGCTGACAGCCTGTTTGAGTATCCGGCGGCGAGACTAATTTCCTGTGGCTCACACCATTCGCATCAATAAGTTTTTCACGGAACATGGGATCTGTTCCCGACGTGAAGCAGACCGGCTAATTGAGTCGGGCGTCGTCACGATCAATGGCCGGGTCGCCACACTCGGTGACCAGGTCGAGACAAGCGACGTTGTTGCCCGAGCGGGCCGTGTCATTCCGTGGGGGAAGCCGAACCTCTATATCAAGTATCACAAGCCGGTCGGCGTGACGACCACGAGCGAATCGCATGTCGCCCGCAACATCATTGCGGAAATCGGACACCCGGAACGGATTTTTCCCATCGGACGGCTGGATAAGGATTCATCCGGCCTCATCTTGCTGACGAACGATGGGAACATCGTGAACGAGATTCTCCGCGCCGAATTCGGACATGAACGGGAGTACCTCGTGCAGGTCGATCGTCCGTTCGACCAAGCATTCCTGGATCGCATGGCCTGCGGAGTCGTCATTCTCGGACGCATCACGAGGCCTTGTCGGATGACGCGCGTCGGGCGTGATCAGTTTCGCATCATCCTGACCGAGGGACGGAACCGGCAGATCAGGCGCATGTGTCACGTGCTTGGCTATCGTGTGATCACGCTGCACCGGACGAGGATCATGCACATTACGGTGATAGGGTTGAGGGCCGGGGAGTGGAAAGAGCTCACGAGTGAAGAGCGGGAGCCGTTGTTCGCGGCGGTTGGGCGGGGTTCTGGCTGAGGCTGCTCTGGGTTGTGGTGAGCGTGCGAGTGAGGGAATGATGTCTGCACACTGCGCTGGGGATGAGGGCCGTTCCGGTCAGGGGAAGAGCCGCTAACTCAGCAACTCCTGCCGGGCGGTCCGGACGAGAGCAAGAACGGCCGGGTGCTTCAGCCGTCGCTCCACCGTGATCGCATAGAAATGTTGCTTGAGCCCATCAAGCCGTCCGAGCACCTGCACTCGGTATTGGCGGCAGATCTCCTTTTCGATCACCGACGCGCCGGGGAAGATGCCATATCCGTCCTGGCCGAACGCCTTCAAGGTTGCGCTGTCGTCGAACTCTCCCACAATGTTGGGCCGCAGCCCATGGTTGACCAGCCATTGGTCGAGCAGTCGTCGAAGCACGGCGTTGGGTGTTGGGAGGAGCAAGGGGGCGCTGGTTAATGACTGCGGAAATTCTCGACGATATTGTGCCGTCAGCTTCGCCGTTGCAAACAACGTGACTCCTGATTCACCCAAGGGATGGCTGTAGGCGTGCTCCTTGATGGTTGATGGGGGTGGTGTGTCAGCGATCACGAGATCCAATCGATGGGCCGTCAGATCGGTCAAGAGTTGGAGTAGTTTGTCTTCTTGGCAGATCAAACGGGTTGGTCGGTACAGTTTCAGAGCCGACTTGAGGAGTTGGGTCGCCAGCGGTTTTGGAACGGCGTCTGCGATGCCGACGACCAGTCGGGCAGGATGCCCATTCACCTGCCCTTTGACCGTATTCATCAGCTCCTGCCCGGTCGAAAAGATGTCTTCGGCGTACTTGAACACCAGATGTCCCATCTCCGTCAACGCCAGCCGTCGCCCTGTTCGGATGAACAACTTTTCGCCCAAGGTATTTTCCAACTGTCCGATCTGTCCGCTGATCGTGGGTTGAGCCAAGCGGAGTTCTTCGCACGCTTTCGTCATGGTGCCGTGCTTCGCGACAGACCAGAAATACAAGAGATGATGGTAATTCAACCAATCCATGCGGCCCTCTTTGGTACGTTGGAGGCTCCACTATACATAGAAATTACCGATATCTCCAATCCGCTTTATCTATTTTTAAAAAAGAAGGGGAGGTTGTTAGTGTTGGCGCCGTCCGCCGAATGTATACGAGAGGAGCATCCTTTATGATCGCTCTGGTATTGGCCCTTATAACTCTCCTGCCAATGGCCGCACTGGCGGAACCGACTCATGATTCCAGCGCATTGAAAGCGCAGTCGACTCGCACTGCTCCACTGAGCATCGGTGAAGTACTGGCTCGCATCGAGTTGACGCATCCTTTGCTTCAGGCGGCAGGAGCCGAGCGAGCGAGGGCCCGGGCGAAAATCCTCAAGGCGCTCGCGGCCTGGGAACCGACGTTCAAGAACACTACAAGGACCCAACGTTTTCAGACGTGGAATCTCACGACGTCTCCCACGATATTTGACACGCACAATGGGGGATTTGCCGACACCAAGCTTGAGGTTGGGCATCCCTGGGGCTTCCGCGTCCAGGGCGGGTTGCGCAGTGGCTATGGAGATCGCGGCAATCAAGGTACTATTGCTATTATCCCTGATCTACAGGCCTTCTATGCTCAGCAGCAATTCATCGTCGGTGGGTCGTTCGAGCTGCTGCGCGGCCTCATGATCAACGAAGAGTATGCCGAATTTCAACAGGCCGAACTCGCGGCTCCGCAAGCGGAGATCAAGGTAGCGCAGAAGCGACAAGATCTCTATCTCGCCGGAGCCGTGCAGTACTGGGATTGGCAGGTTGCCGTTAAACAAGCCGAGATTGTGAAGCGCGCCTTGGCCGTGGCCGAAGACCGTCTGGTCCAGGTCGAAGGGTTGGCTAAGAGCGGGAAGGTCTCGCCGCTCGATGTGATTGAGGTGAACCAAGAGGTGCAGAAGCGGCGAGAGGCCGCCATCTACGCCCAACGGAATGTGGAGTATGAACAGTACAAACTGTCTCTCTATCTCTGGGAGAACGGCGAGCCTGTGACGCCACGACCTGAATGGGCGCCGGAATTCCAGGGCGAAACGCCACTCCCGACCAGCGCCGAAGTTGCGGCCTATAAAGTGGAGGCGAAAGAAGATCGGCCGGAAGTGCGGGACCTCTACATCGAAGCCAAGATGAACAATATCGACATTAAGCTCGGCAAGAACAAACTGCTCCCGAAGTTGAATCTTGAAGGGGGGCCGACCGACGGCGCCACGGACTGGATTGTGGGAATCGGGTATCGGGTCGGCCTGCACGCTGAGATGCCGCTGTTCCAGCGGGAAGGGCGTGGGAAGGTTATGGCCGCGGAAGTGGGACAGCAACAATTGATGTTGAAACAGCGATATACAGAACAACAAGTTAACCTCGACGTGGATAACTGGCTGTCGGCCCAAGTGCGCGCCCGAGACCGGGTGGTGGCGTCGACGGAAGCATTGCGGTTGGCCAAGACTCTGGAAGAAGGCGAGCGGACCCGGTTCAATATGGGGTCGACCACCGTGCTGTTCGTCAACCTCCGTGAGCGCAATGTGGTGGAATCAGCGTATCAGCTCTATCGGGCGCAGGCCGACTACGCCGTAGCGCGTGGAGGCATGCTGTGGGCTAGGGGCCTGTTGTCGAAGCCCTGGCCAACGGAGTCCTTGACGAAGTATGGGAATCCGCTGACGGCGGCAGGCATGAACGGCTACAAACAACCGGGCCGCGATTAATCCGGCACAAGGAGCATCCTGCAATGGCCGCTCTCTTACTCGTGATTCTGATCTTGCTTCCCGTGACGGTACTGGCGGAACCGGTGCACGATTCCAGCGCATTGAAAGCGCAGTCCGCCCGCACCGAGCCCCTAACCATCAGCGAAGTACTGGCCCGTATTGAGTTGACGCATCCGCTGCTTCGGGCGGCTGGCGTTGAACGGATGCAGGCCAGAGCAAAGATCCTGAAGGCCCTCGGAGCCTGGGAACCGACGCTTAAAAACATTACAGAGGCCGCTCGTTTCCAGACCTTTAATTTCCTGAGTACTGTTGATCAGAATACCGGGGGATTTAACGATACCAAGCTTGAGGTCGGGCATCCCTGGGGCTTTCGGGTCGCTGGTGGAATCCGCAACGGTATTGGGGATCAGTATACGCAACACGTCCATGCAAAGATCCCTGATGTCCTGCTCTTCTATCCTCAGCAGCAAATGATCTTCGCTGGGTCGGGCAAGCTGCTGCGTGGCCTCATGGTCAACGACGAGTACGCGGAGTTTCAAAAGGCCGAACTCGCAGGGCCGCAGGCGGAGATCGCGGTGGCGCAGAAACGACAGGATCTCTATCTCGCCGGGGCTGTGCAGTACTGGGATTGGCAAGCGGCCGTGAAGCAGGGTGAAATGGTGAAGCGCGTGTTGGCGGTGGCCGAAGAACGCTTGGTCCAGATCCAAGGAATGGCCAAGGGTGGAAAGGTGGCGCCGCTCGATGTCATTGAGGCCAGTCAAGAAGTGCAGGGCAGGCGAGAGGCCGCCATCTACGCGCAACGGAAGATAGAGTATGAGCAGTACAAACTGTCTCTCTATCTCTGGGAGAACGGCGAGCCAGTGACGCCGCGCCCGGAATGGGCACCGGAATTCCAGGGTGAAACGCCGCTCCCGACCGGAGAGCAGATTGCTGCGAACAAAGTAGCGGCGAAAGAAGATCGGCCGGAAGTGCGGGACCTCTACATCGAAGCCAAAAAGAACAATATCGATCTCAAGCTCGCCAAGAACTACCTCCTCCCACAGTTTGATTTTAAGGGGGGGCGAATGGATGCTGCTGCGGACTGGCTGATGGGAGTCGGCTATGGGTTCGAAACCAAGTTCGCGATGCCGCTCTTCCAGCGAGAAGGGCGTGGGAAGGTCATGTATGCGGAGGCGGACCAGCAACAATTGGCCTTCAAACAGCTGTACACCGAGCAACAAGTCAGTATTGACGTGGATAATTGGCTTTCGGCCCAAGTGCGGGCCAGAGACCGGGTAAAGGCAGCGACGGAAGCCCTACGGTTGGCGAAGACGCTGGAGGAAGGCGAGCGGACCCGGTTCAATATGGGCGCGAGCACAGTCCTCTTTGTGAACCTCCGTGAGCGCAACGTGGTGGAATCAGCGTACAAGCTGTATCGGGCGCAAGCCGACTACGCCGTCTCGCGTGGAGGCATGTTGTACGCCACGGGTGCCTTGGCGAAGCCATGGCCTGAAAGCGAATTGGCCAAGTACGGGAACCCCCTGACGGCGGCAGGCGCGTACGGGTTTAAACAACCGGGCCGCGATTAATTCAGCAACAAAGGAGCATCCTTCCTTGATCCTTCTATTGCTGTTCTCGTTGATGATGGTGCCGGCGACCGCACTGGCGGAACCGATTCATGATTCCAGCGTATTAAAGGCTCAGTCTTCCCGCACGGCTCCTCTAACCATTGAGGAAGTGCTGGCTAGGATTGAGTTGACCCATCCGCTGCTCAGGGCCACCGGGCTCGAGCGGGCACAGGCTCGGGCGAAAGTCCTGAAGGCGTTGGCTGCGTGGGAGCCGAAGTTTCGGAACGAGCTCGAGGTCGACCGGTATCAAACGTATAATCTGACGAACGTTGTTGGCCCGAATATCTTGATCGCTGGCTATAACGATACCATGCTCAAGGTTGGGCACCCATGGGGCTGGGAAATCTACGGCGGGATCCGTAGCGGCCTTGGGGATAGAAGTACTCTCGGTGGCTTCGATGGTGTCAGGCTCCAACGTGTTGTGAGTCCAGGGGTGGCGATCCCGCAAGATCTGCAAGGTTTCTATCCGCAGCAAATGTTGATCATCGGCGGAGCCTTTAATCTCCTGCAAGGATTCATGGTCAACGAAGAGTATGCGGAGTTTCAACAGGCGGAGCTCGCCGGGCCGCAAGCCGAGGTAAAGGTGGCCCAGAAACGGCAAGATCTTTATCTCGCCGGGGCTGTGCAATACTGGGATTGGCAGGTCGCCGTCAAGCAGGCCGATGTAGTGAGGCGTGCGCTGGGGGTCGCGGAGGAGCGCTATCGCATGGTGGAAGGCAGATCCAAAGCTGGCGCGGTGGCTCCGATCGACGTGGTCGAAGCCAAAGAAGAAGTTCAGCGGCGTCGGGAGGCGGCTATTGCCGCGCAACGGAAGGTTGAGTACGAACAGTATAAGCTGGCACTCTTTCTCTGGGAGGACGGAGATCCGGTGACACCGAGACCTGAATGGGCCCCAGAGTTTCAGGGGGAAACGCCGTTGCCGAGCGAAGAGGATGTGGCGGCCTTCAAGGTGGAAGCCACGGAGGATCGTCCAGAAGTGCGCAATCTCTACATTGAAGCCAAATTGAACAATGTTGAACTGAAATTGGCGAAGAATAAGCTACTTCCAAAGCTCACGATTTCGGGGGGGCCGGTGACGGGCGGTATCTACTTTTTCGGAGGGTTCGCCTACCATATGAATGCTCTCTTCAGTATGCCCTTGTACAATCGGGCAGCCCGAGGGAAGGTTCTTCATGCGGAGGCTGAGCAGGCTCGGTTGGCCTATAAGCAGGCCTACACAGAGCGTGAGGTTCAGATTGACGTGGACAACTGGCTTTCGGCCCAAGTGCGGGCCAGAGACCGAGTGAGGGCTGCAACGGAAGCGTTACGCTTGGCAAAGACATTGGAAGAGGGTGAACGAGCTCGATTCAATATGGGGGCGACCAGCATTCTCTTTGTCAACATGCGTGAACGCAACGTCGTTGAGGCATCCTATGAACTCTACCGGGCCCAAGCCGACTATGTAGTGTCCCGTGGTGGGATGTTGTATGCAAGAGGGGCGCTGGCGAAACCAGTGGGTGAGAAGGTACTTGCCAAATATGGTGATCCGTTACAGGCAGCAGGAGCCTCAGGCCGTAAACTACTTGGACGTGACTAAAGTGTGTATAGGTTGGTAGTAGTAGATAGTTCGTTCGGTGGATTGGAAATAAAGTCTCGAACATGATCTAGTTTCGTAGGGGGATAAGGGGCCGATGATTCACATTTTGACTTATTACTGGGGGTGGTCATGAAAGAACCTCAGGGCGAAGGTTCCAAGGGGCTGTTCGAAGCGCTGATGAAGCAGCTGTCCGTGGCCATGAAGGCTGAGAAAAAAATCATGAGTTTGATTTTTTCTTATGCGCTGGCCGTCGGGTTCTTTTCTCTTATCATCCCGTTGACCGTGCAGGAATTGGTCAGCACCTTTTCCTATGCGGTTCAGCCGGTCATGATCTGGACGTTGACCGGCATTATGCTATCGGTGCTGTTGTTTGTCGGCCTGTTCAAGACGTTCCACTTCTACGCAGTGGATGTCGTGCAACGCCGCATCTTTGCACGAGTCACGGTTGCGATGGTGGACCAGCTTCCTCGGAATCGCTTTAAAGGTGCACGGCCTGAAATTGCGAACTACTTTATGGAAACGGTCTTCATGCAACGTGCTCTGTCCACGCTGCTGATCGACCTGATCAATGTCGTGGTGGGTGGTACGGTTGGCATGGTTGTGCTGGTCGTCTATCATCCCTATTTTCTCATGTACAACCTTGTGCTCATGGCTGGGTTTGGCATCACGTTCTTCGTGCTGTCCCGTGGTGCCCTCAAGAAGACCCTCGCCATGTCTCATGCGAAATACGACGTCTTCAATTTTGTTCAAGAGGTTTCAAACAATGCACTGCAGCTGAAGGCCACTGACAGCCGCCCGTTTCTCATGCACAAAACAAACGAGCTTGTCGGTCGGTATGTTGAAGCTCGAAAGGCAAGGTTTGCGGTGCTCGTGCGGCAATATATTGGATCCGTGGGTGGACAAGCCATCGCACAAGCCGGAGCGCTTGGTATCGCCGCCTCACTCATGGCATCAGGGCAGTTGACTCTAGGGCAGTTAGTCGCCGTTCAAGCGGTCGTGAGCGCACTCGTCATCAATTTCGACTCCTTAATCAAGAACATGGGGTTTGTATACTATTTCTTCGCCTCCCTGACCCACCTTGATGAGGTCTTTAGTCAGGAGCAAGATCAGGTCACAACTGAATCAACGGTGGCGTTGCCCAAGCATTTGGCTCAAGGAGTTCGGGTTACCTGCAAAGGGGTCAGTTTGGTTCATAGTGGGGTGTCGGTATTCGATGGCTTCAACCTGGATGTTGCGCCTGGTGAGAAGCTCGGTATCTACGCTCGGAGCACGGGGGCCAAAACAGCTCTGGCCAGAGTATTGGGTGGCCTGGAAGTTCCAACGAATGGCGTCGTTCAGTACAATGGGGTCGACCTCCGGTATATTGACGGCAATGCCATCAACCAATGCCGCAGTGTCATGATCGACTCTCAATTGTCGTTGGTGAAGGGAACGGTCGAAGAAAATATCGTGATGGGACGTTCCTATGTCACGTATGACGACCTCAACTGGGCCCTCCGTTTCGTCGAACTTGAAGAAGACGTCGAAGGCTTGCCACGCGGAGTCAAGTCCGATGTCTTTTCGCTGGGAGAATCCCTTTCGCCGACGCACATTGTGCAGATCCTCCTGGCTAGAGCCATTTTGGGACGTCCGCAAGTTCTGATATTTGATGGCCTCATTCACTCATTCGAGCCGTCGTTGCGTGAGCGTATCTTGCGTCGGCTGTGCTCGAAAGATGAAGCCTGGTCCGTGATCTTCGTGTCGACGGATCCCAATCTTACGGATCATGCGGATCGTCGCATCATGCTACATCATGCTCATTCGTAAACGATTGGCACGGCAAATCAACACCGGTAAATTAATGGAGGCTCCATGGCTAGCCTAGGTCGCGGTCTGGAAAACAGTGGAGAACGTGCGCTGGTCCGGCGAGGGGTCGGCTTAGAGGCGATCACCATCGATCAGGGGTCGGCATTGGCCAAGATGCCATGCTGGGAGGCAGTACAAATTCCTCGCGGAATGTTCACGGCTTCTCGCGCTATTCTGACGATCCTCTTACTTTTTCTGATCATCCTTGAATTCGTACCCTGGACACAAACGATCCAGGCGTCTGGAAAAGTGTCCGCCTATACGCCATATGACCGGCCACAGCAGATTGAGTCTCGGATTACAGGCCGCGTCAAAGCCTGGCATATTTATGAGGGTGTCAAAGTCAAAAAGGGCGAACTTGTCGGCGAGTTGGAAGATTACGATCCAACCTTTATGGCGCCCGAGATCCTCCCCCTCTTCGAACAGCGCAAGGTAGCGTTGGAACAAACGCGCCAGGCAGCTATGTCCAGGGCTGATCAGCTGACAAAAAGAATTGGCGAGATGAAAAAGTTGGTGCAGGCTGCCGTGCCCTCGGCGGAAGCTCGCGTAGTGGAGGCAGACAATAAGGTGGGTGAGGCTCAACAGAAGGTTGAGCAGTACAAGATCGATGTGCACACGGCACAACTCAATGTCGACCGTCATCGGCAGCTTGTCCGGGACGGACTGGTTTCCCAGCGCGAACTTGAGCTCACAATTCAGACCGAGATCGGCACCAAAGCCGGTTTGCAGGCAGCACAAGCCGCTTTGTCGGCTGCCGAGCAGTCTCGGTCGGCTTTGAGCTTCGGTCGTGATCAAGTGTCAGCTGATGTACATCAGAAACTGATGGACGCCATTGCATCACGTGATTCCGCCGTCGCGGAAGCTGCCAAAGCAACTGAATCATTGGCTGAGATCTCCTATAAACAACAGGGAGTTCAACAACGTATTGAGGCCGCAAAGCTATATGCACCGATGGATGGCACGGTCGTCAAGATGGCTAAAGTCGGTCTCAATGAGACAGTCAAGCAGGGAGAAAACCTGGTCACTATTTCTCCAGTCGCCTCTGATCCAGCTATTGAAATGATGGCCGAAGGATTGGATTCCCCACTTTTGAAGCCTGGGAGAAAGGTTCGGATCCTCTTTTTCGGAGTCCCGGCCATCCCACTGCCGGCTTGGCCTGGGTTGATGGCAGGCACTCGCGGGGGTGTGATCAAGGTGGTTGACCAGATTGACGATGGAAAGGGGAACTACCGATTCTGGGTCGTTCCTGATCCAGAAGATTCTCAGCCATGGCCTGATCAGGCTCAGGTGAGGCAGGGAACCAAGGTATTGGGTTGGGTGATCATGAATCGCGTCCCTCTGTGGTATGAACTGTGGCGGCGATTTAACTTCTTCCCACCGGACTACCTGGAGCGGGAGCCCAGTGTGTTTGAGATGTTCGCGCCTAAGGTGGCTGCCCCGGGCGGTAAATAGTCGATCGTGCCGCACCGATGGTGCGGCACGTCAGTACTCTCCTTCTTGAAGATGGCTCAGGGTATCCCCCTGGGCCATCTTTGTCTCCGTCGATTTTTTGGTGCATATTCATTGCTCCAACGCACCGTGATCGGCAACCACAGCTCCTACAGTGGTCTCGTTGTGTGTGCAGACCAGCGAATTGCTGTGAGCGCCGTATCTCGCTCAATTGTTCGAAGGGGTCATTGTCACCAATCCAATCTCCTTGACCCCAATAGTTGGACTCGCTAAGGTGCCACTACTTTTTCTCTGGAAAAAGACTGCATGATGGACATAGAAGGAGAGGTAGATGATGGCCAGAATACTGCAGACAGCGAACCGCTCTCGGCAACGAGCGAGCCAAGAGGTCAAGAACCGCAAGCCGCTTGTCGGGGTCTTGGGGGGGAGTAAATCAGATTTTCCCATTTTGGAAAAGGCCGGAGTGATTTTGGACGAGCTCAATATTCCCTATGAGCTACTTGTCGTTTCTGCACATCGAACACCGGACCGCCTCTTCGAGTACGCCGCCAGTGCTCCAGGGCGCGGGATCAAAGTCATCATTGCGGGGGCTGGAGGAGCGGCTCACCTTCCCGGCATGCTGGCAGCAAAAACTCATCTTCCGGTCATCGGTGTCCCGATTCCTACAGAAAACCTTCGCGGCCTCGATTCCTTGTTGTCCATCGTTCAGATGCCCAAAGGCATTCCCGTGGCTACCGTCGCGATCGGAGGTGCCGAAAATGCTGGCCTCCTCGCAGGACAGATTTTGGCGGGAAGCCATCCTGACATTGCGCAAAACGTTAAGCGCTATCGGGCGGCTCAAACGAAGCGTGTTCTCAATTCTCCCGAGGCCAAGGGCACCGGTCGTGGTAACCTCGGGGCGGACGAGATGAGCCGACGCCCGTGACGGAACGAGTCCTTGAGCCTGGTTCCACGCTCGGAGTATTGGGTGGGGGACAATTGGGGGCGATGTTCACTGCGGCTGCCCACCGCATGGGCTATCAGGTGGCTGTCTGGGATCCAGATGCCGACGCGCCAGCTCATCGGCTTGCCACCCACTCATGTACTGCGCCATTCTCAGATCTTGGTGCCCGTGACCGATTTGCCAGTCTCGTCGATGCCGTGACTTTGGAATGGGAAAATGTGCCGGCTGCGCTCTGTGAATGGCTGGAGATGCGTTGCCCGATGCGACCTACGGGAGCTGTGCTGAAGATCCTCCAAGACCGGATTGAACAGAAGCAATACCTATTGTCACGACACCTCTCTGTCCCCGCGTTCGCCATCGTCGAATCGGCATCTCAACTCGTCTCAGCTGTCGACCGTCTCGGCCTTCCCGCTGTTTGTAAGACCGCAAAAAGTGGGTACGACGGAAAAGGTCAGTGGCTACTTCGAAAGCCCTCGGATGTCCAGGAGCTTGAACAGATCTTGGGAGCAGTCAAGACCGGTCAACGATGGATTCTCGAACAGTTCATTGAATATGTCCGAGAGCTCTCGGTGCTCGTCGTGCGAAGCGAATGTGGGGCGTCCTGTGTGTATCCAGTGGTCGAGAATCGGCATGAGCTGGGCATCTTACGAGAAACGTGGGTGCCTGCTGCTATTCCACTTGACGTTGCTGAGCAGGCAACAGAACTTTCGAAGCGAGCCGTCACGGCGTTACAGGGTGTAGGTGTATTTTGTGTGGAACTCTTTCAGGCCAAGGATGGGTCTCTGCTTATTAACGAGATTGCACCTCGTCCTCACAACTCAGGCCACTATACGCTAGATGTCTGTACGGTATCCCAATTCGAGCAACAGGTACGAGCGACCTGTGGGCTTCCATTGGGAGAAACGAGGCTGTTGAGTCCTGCGGTTATGGTCAATCTCATTGGTGAGGAAATGAGAGCTGTGGCATCCAGCGAAGGATCCTATGCACTCCATTCAACCGCAGGGGCTGTGCTTCATCTGTACGGAAAGCGGATGATTCGTCCTGGGAGGAAGATGGGGCATGTGACCTTTACCGCTCCTCAAGTGGCGACAGCAGCAGAAACGGCTCGTCAGTTCATTGCACGCGTCCGACGACCTGCCTAAGCTCGTTCCAATCTTTCACACCTCGTTGCGCAAAAGACTCCCAGCAGACTATTGACAAAGTTCGTCAGCGGCGCCCACTGCCTCGCCGAAGCGCGTCGCGCAGGCAGATCGCATTGCGCAGAGGCTCAACGCACGGCTTGGGCAAATGCCTATTCCTACAGGTGCTGGGTGGGCCGGGCGAAAACTATCTACGGTTCGCCCCTTCGCGTGCTGCGGGTACTGGAAGGCCTTTGTGCGTATCCCTACTGCCGGCGTGGATCAGGCAAGAAGGTCAGAGAGATGTTGGATGCTGCATGAGCAGCCTTCTCGGTTCAGGAAGGGAGGTCCTCATTAAGACCACGTCGACCGGCCAGGCGAAAAAAAACGCACATCCTTCCGTTTGAAAAGACCAATCAGTGCCATGCCTGCGATGAATCCACCGATATGAGCGAAAAAGGCGACGCCCCCTCCTGTCGCGCCCACGCTCATGCCTCCACTGATCAGCTGCGTGACAAACCACATGCCGAGGACGATGCCTGCTGGTACTCGGGTCATCCCGATCGCGGGCAGCAAGACCAGCACGTGAGCGCGTGGAAATAACAGCAGATAGGCACCGAGCACAGCTGAGATGGCCCCGCTGGCGCCCACCATCGGGATTTGGGAGGAAGGGTCAGTTAAGGCATGGCTCAGCGCAGCCAGGATACCGGCTAGGAGATAGAAGACGACGAACTTCGCATGACCCATCGCATCTTCGATGTTATTGCCGAAAATCCAGAGGTAGAGCATGTTCCCAAGTAGGTGCATCCAGCCTCCATGAAGAAACATGCTAGTCACCAGGCTGAGAGATGCTGGAAAGGCAACGGCTTCCTCGGGAAGCGAAGCCTGGCCGAAGACAATGGCAGGGATGGCGCCGTATTGAAATGCGAAGAGGTTGGCAGCCTCCTGGGGAAGATTCACTTGATAGAGAAATACCGCGACACAGATGCCGATAAAGATCATCGTGACGATGGGAGTCCGTTGAGTGGGATTATCGTCGTGGAGAGGAATCATGAGGGTCTGCGGCTATGCTGTTTGGCGATGTGCTCGGAACACACGAGGCAATCTAGGATCACTCGGAGGAGTTCCATCCGTCTCCAGAGGAACGGAAAAGCCGGCTGCATGGGTATGGCCCCCGCCGCCAAACGAGGCGGCAATAGTCCCAACATCAGTCCCGTCGGCTCGGGACCGCATGCTGAAATAGCGACGACCATCGCGGTCATGCCAGATCAGACAAAAAGGATGATGCGGCGAGAGCCGTTCGCCGATTTGGCTCGTGAGAATGGCGCTTTGCACGGAGGGAACGACCACCCCCTGAAATTCAACCAGAGCAGCCTGTGCCGCGAGTTTGCCGACCAGTTCCTGTTCATACCGCAAGATGGCTCGGCCTTCCTGCTCGAGCGTCGACTGAGTAAAGCGATCCCATACATTGAAATCAAATGGGTAGGATGCCAAGGCCGCGTTAATTTCGCGACTGTTCGGCAAAGCCCAGGTCCATAAATCCTTGTCTTGAATGTATTGAAGCAGCCAGGGAGCTGGCGAGCGGTGGGCCCATTCCCAGCTTAGGACGGCGCCGGACTTTGTTTGATCGAAGTATGCATTTGAAAAGCCGTCCAAGGTCCGCTCAGCGGTGATATGGTGATCGAGAACCAGAAGTTCTTTGGTCTCGGAGGCCATGGTTTCTAGTATCGGCCGAGCGTAGCTGAAATCAACGATCACGACACGGTGATCCTTGAGATCGGGAGGGGGCGGGTGGCCGTGTTTGACTGGTAAAAAACTCGCACTCGGAAACTTTTTCCAGAGAGCCCAGGCTGCCCCGAACCCATCGGAACATTCGGCATGGTACAGGACAATGTCCGGAGAACCCTGGAATGGAGGCGCTGAAGATACATTACCCATAAGAGCTGGGAGAGAATAGCATGCCCAAGTCAGGACTAAAAGACATCTGTCGCGTTCATGCCGACCTATACGGCCTGGCTCACAACTCGTTCAGGTGACAGATCAATTGGCGAAGTCGGCCAGCATTGCGTCGATTAAAAGTGAACACGAGTCGAGGGAGATCACGCAGGGCCGGTTCGTCCAATTCTTCCGCGAGTGGGCCACGAAGTTCGAACGTGCCTTCCGATAGGAGATCGGAGAATCGGTCTCGGAGCTGTTCGAGTTGCTCAGGCGTAATGGTCTGCTTGAGCCGCATCACGAGCTCTCGTCCCACAAAGCGCATGGAATGATAGCGGCGATAGAATCTGAGGATCTGGCTCACGGCTGCATCTGCAGAATTGACGATGGTGAAGAGGCTCATGTCCTCTTCATTGATGAGCTTACGCGTCAGCAGTTGCCGCGTCACAAAGGCCGACCAATCGTCCCAATAGTCGCAGCCAGGGGCCTGAATGCAGATGATTGGTTGTGGATCACTTTTGCCTGTCTGGGCGAGCGTGAGGATTTCAAAACCTTCGTCATGTGTGCCGAACCCACCAGGGAAGAGCGCGATGGCGTTGGCTTCCTTTTGAAACATCAACTTGCGGGTGAAAAAGTATTTGAAGGTAATGAGCTTTGGGTCATCGGCGATTGTGGAGTTCGGACCTTGTTCGAAGGGCAGCATAATGTTGACGCCAAAGCTGTTCTCGCGTCCGGCACCCTCTTGAGCCGCACGCATGATCCCATCTGCCCCACCGGTGATGACCATGAACCCTTCCCGGACGATGGCTTGGGAGAATTGGTGGGCGAGTTGATAATTGGGATCGGTGGAGGGGGTGCGAGCCGAGCCAAAAATGCTGACTTTCTGCCGGTCCCGATAACCGTTGAAGACGCCGAATGCATGACGCAGTTCTTTAACGGCGCGGTTCACAATTTTCACATCCAAGAGATCTAAGTGTGCGTCATGGAGTTTCAACATGCCCGTCAGGAGCTCTCGCATGAGTGCGGCATGCAGGTCATCCTCTGGGCTATCAAGAAGGCTGCTGACCTGATGAAGAATCTCATCTCGCGATAAAACGGGGCGGGATCGACCCTGCGAAGACTTACCGGTTGTATTCATAGCTACCCTTTCCATTGAGTGAGACATAAAATTGTATCAATGGATCAGACGTTGGTCAAAGATTGTCGGGATTATGTGCGGTCTAGGAGGACTCGAACGTCTTAGGGAGATTGGCCAGTACCCAGGCTTTGATTCTGGACTGGTCTGCAGGAGAGAGATCGACGAATTGTATCTCTATACCCCGAGGCACGGCTATGAGGGAACCTGTGCTGCCAGATATCCGCTCAACTTGCGTGGTATTCAAGATACTCCCTCGGATGGTCAAAGGGCTCATTATCTCAGAGAGGCAAAAGCTCAATAGGACTCTGGCCCCCGGCAGTAACGGCGAGAGCGACTCCACTGAAGCGCCGGCATGACTGAGTTGTGAGATGACGACCTGATGCTCATCTCCTACGCCACCTCCCTCTAGGACACTGATGGTGGCTGAGATCTTCGTCGTGCATCGTTTTGGAGAAAGGATCAGGTCTCTCGCAGTGATGACGCCGACCGGTTGATTTTGTTTCGTGACGATGAGGATCGGTGTCCCGGTGGACATCATGAGCGCTGACGCCTCGTCCATCGCACGATCATACTCGATAAATTGGACCGGCCGTGTCATGATGGCGCGGACCTCAATGTCATCCGGTTTGAGACCCTGTGCGACGACCTTTTTGACGATGTCGGTCGGTGTCATGAGTCCGAAGCGAGACTCAGTATCCTTGACCAAGAGGCAGGGCGTGCGTTCGCGTTCCAAAAGCGACGCGGCTTCAGTGACCGAGACGTCTCCCGGCACTTGGACTACGCCGGGTGTCATCATGTGTGCAACCAGTATGGTCTGGTGATCCGTGGCTTTTGGCTCTTGACTGTCCGTGTCTGCCATTCCTCAGCGAGGTCCCTTTTTCTCACGAATCTGCCCCCCTCCTGGCCGCAATGTATGCCAAGTATAGCAGAAGGTCCACGGGGGCCATGAGAGGTTGAAAGCCTTGTCATTCAATGGTTTGCCGGCATACACTAGGAAGGAATTTTGACTGTCGGCAAGAGAGAAATGATGGTGTTGAGTGGGCCTTATCATAAGGAGTTCATTCGTCGGCTCAGGACCATTCCGGTGCATGGGTTAGGGCTTTCCGTCGATATTCATGCTCCGGACCTTGCTAGCTTGCGGCGAAGTCTACAAGAACGTCAAGTGCCGCTTGCCTACCTTGAAGTGTTCCGTACGACATCGACGGCCTTGGCATCCACGAGGAAAGAGGTCGGCGACGGTCTACTGACATATCATGGCGAAGGGTTGTGGGTCACGCAACCCGAGATGGCCGATTCGACGGCGTTTGGACAAGAAATCTCCGAGGCTGCAGAACAACTGGTAATCTTGCAGAGTGCCTGGCTGAATCATGAGTGTGCAACAAAATATCTTGCCGGCTATCACTACGGGACCTACCTCCCCCCGCTCTATACGCCGTTAAGCGCGAGCGTGGTGGCTGATAATACACGATTGATCCAACGTCTGCTTGATCAACAGTGTCGTTTGGCCAATGGGAGCACACCGTTGGTGCTGCTCGAAATGCCGCCTCTCACGTACTTTGTTGCAGGGACGATGTCCATCCCAAGGTTTTTTCAGATCGTTAGCGAACAGGCTCCCTGTGGACTGGTTTTGGACGTAGGCCATCTCTGGACGGTGTTTCGCTATTCCGGCGTGCATCGGACCATGTCACTCACACGATTTATCGAAATATTTCTCAACGAGTTTCCCATGGACCGTGTGGTTGAGATTCACGTGGCGGGTCTGGCCATTCATGAATCACACCGAGCCCTCACATTACGGCTGAATGATGGTTTGGACGATGACGCGCTTCCTGCCTGGATCGATGCCCATGCCGCCCCCATCCCGACCGTCTTATTCGAGATGCTCGATCAGATTCTCTGCCATCCACAGCTCACCAGCCTCAAAGGTCTTGCCTTGGAGGTGGATACAAAACCGGTGGCATTGATCGTGGATGAATTCGCAGAGTTCTCCCGGCGCTATGGGGCACTGTTCCGCCAGCTGAGCAACACCGAACAGGTCGTGCCGGATTCCGAGGCATGCGCACTGTCGGAAGGGCTGATGTCGACATCGAGCACACAAAATCTTACAGAGGCCTACGATCGATATGCCCGAGTTATGGCGGGGACAATGGAGCCAGCGGGAGCAGAGTGGAACCAAGACACCGCCAACAGCCAAGAACTGGACCTCTATCGTTCCGTCTATCTCCCGTATGAGATTCTTCACTGGGGAGGAAAGGTAGAGGACATGTTTGTAGAATCCTGTCGTCGGCTTAGAGAGCGTGATGTGTCGCTTGATGGGTTTGTGGCATTCTGGTTCCGTGAGCCACGGATTCTCGTCGGCACCTACGATTTTTTCTTGCTGAAGGTCGACCGGTTTGTAGAATTTGTCCATGAGGTGGTGCCAGAGTTGCACAGCATTGCTAAAAGAGAAGCCGAGGAGCTTCGGCGAGCGTACCGCTTTGCCAACGAACCCGGTGTGCCAGTGTGCGAGAGCTGATATGAGCTTTTGGTTGAATCTCCCACGTCCGATCATTGGATTGTCTCCAATGGATGGTGTCACCGATGCGTGCTTTCGATCGGTCATCGCCCAGCAGGGAAAGGCGGACGTCAGCTTCACGGAATTTACGCATGTCCATGACGTCTGTCACGGACCGGAGAAGTGTTTGGAGACGCTTCGGTACAGCGAGGGGGAGCGTCCCATCGTGGCGCAGCTCTATGGGAAAGACCCGGAGCGTTTCTATGTGGCGGCACAGGTGGTGTGCGAGCTGGGCTTTGATGGGTTGGACATCAACATGGGGTGTCCGTCGAAGAGCGTGGCGTCATCGGGATCAGGCGCCGGGCTGATCCGCACGCCGGAACTGGCGCGCGCAATTATGCAGGCAGCCAAACGGGGCATCGAGGATTGGGCCGACGGACAGACGCTTGAACAAGCAGGGTTGAAGTCCGCGCGCATTGCCATGTTTGAACGTCTCAATCAACAGCGCGGCGACACGAGTCCTCCCCCACGGCGGCGACTGCCGCTGTCCGTGAAGACGCGGATTGGGTACGATTCGGTCACGGTTGAAGACTGGGTCGAACAACTTTTACTGGAAGCGCCGGCCGTGCTCTCGCTCCATGGACGAACGCTCCAGCAGATGTATCGCGGCACGGCAGATTGGTCGGCCATTGCCCGCGCTGCCGCACTCGCGCGGGGAACTACGACATTGGTATTGGGGAATGGGGACATTCAGAGCCTTGACGACATCGCCGGCCGAGTGTGTGACACCGGAGTCGATGGAGTGTTGGTCGGGCGGGGGGTGCTTGGCGCGCCGTGGTTCTTTCGCGCAAAGGAGCGGGCTCGCATAGGAGTCGGTGGTGTGCGCAATCCTGAGGTTGGATCGAATGTCTGTGCGCGTCCGCTGCACGAACGGTTCGCGGTTTTAGTCGAACATGCCTGTCAGTTCACGCAGTTCTTTGGCGCACAGCAATTTCACCGCATGCGCAAGCATCTGGGCTGGTATTGCAAAGGCTTTCCGCATGCCGCCTCCCTGCGCGCGCAGATGGTGCGAGTCTCGTCCGTCGAAGAGCTCCAGGCCCTCCTCGCAGAATTTCACGATCGTCCCGCAACCGTCATGGACCTGCCCCAGACCGAATCAGACGACGAGTCGAGCGTACTGGTCTCACGATGCAGCTAGTGCTGGCGTCGAGTTCGCCACGCCGCCAGGAACTCCTGGCACTGCTGGGCCTTTCCTTCGAGGTGTGCCCGTCGGAGTTCGATGAACACCCCACGGTCGGGCTATCACCCATTGAACAGGTCAGGCGTTTCGCGCGCGAAAAGGCGAGATTCGTGGCATGTGTGAGGTCACGAGCCCTTGTGCTTGGCAGTGATACCGTGATCGATCTCGATGGCCAACTGCTCGGGAAGCCGGTCGACCTTGCCGATGCACGCACCATGCTGGCACGTCTGGCTGACCGTTCCCATCAGGTCCATACGGCCGTCGCCTTATGCGATCAGGCGCGGCATATTGAATCAGTGGAGGTGGCCACGGCGGAAGTCTGGATGAAAGCGGACTTCGAGCACGCATATGAACGGTATCTTGCATCGGAGGAGTCGTTAGGCAAAGCCGGAGCCTATGCGATCCAAGGACTCGGTGGAGATCTAGTGGAACGGATCGCCGGCGACTATACGACCGTGGTGGGATTACCGCTGAAGCTTGTGGCGCATCTGCTTCGGTCAGCCGGTTATCCGCTTCTCGTGAACGTCGAGGACCTGTATCGACGTCAACCCTATGCGAACTGGAATCGGGTCAGCTCCTAATTGCAAAGGCATGAGGGTTCACCTACAATACACGCCATTCATCGGATTGTGCCGAATACGTTGGGTCTCGCCATAGCGGCGAGATAAAAGGAAGGCATGACTGTTCGCAAACGGATTGCGTCGCTGGCGGGCTTGATTGGAGTCCTTGTAGCAGGGAACAGTGGCGTGTGGGCGATTGAGGTCAATCTATCGCCAGACGAGGCGCATAAAGCGCTGGAGATCGGGCGCATTCCAATGGAAAAGGCTAATTCCCCGGAAGACGTCAAGAAAGTCCTTCAGCAAGCGTCCTTAGCGACTCGCGTGGGGGCTGACCCGGAGAAAGAGCCCTGCGGCGCGAGCGCCGTCCTTCGCACCAAGCGGTATCGCCTGGAAGCCTTTGGTCGCCAAGAGGCGGCAGAATCGAAGAAGCGGAAGACAGACGTGCGCATGCCCGAGGAGTTCATTCAGAAAGTGATGGACATGCCCAACATGGAAATGGAAGTGCAGCTGTGCGGCGATGATGAGTACTTCGCCGAGGGCGCATTGATTGAGTTGCAGCAAGGATCGAAGCGAGTCAAGCCGATCGACATCGGGAAGGCCGAACGGGGGAGAAAAAACGAAACGAGCGGCCCAGTCTTCCGATCCCGGTTTACCGCAGTGTTTGCCTATGAACAGTTTGACCCCAACGCCACATCGGTGTTCGTCGTCAATCTGCAAGACGGACAAGAGATCAGAGTTCCCGCCGAATTGTCCAAAGTAAAGTAAGCTTCACCATTCTTCGACTGCTGCGCCCTCAAGCCAAATGCTCCATGCTCTGCCAAAATGACCATTCTCTTGGGATGCTCGATGCGACGGCCAGCTGTCAGCTGAAAGAGCTAGGTCATGATCCACCCATTTATGGGTCTGCCGTTCGTATCCTCACTTGCGACATTGGTGCAAGGTCTCCTACAATTCACCAAAATTCGCGGGAATTAGGCGATCTATGTGGGATTTCATTGGCGGGCCGGCTTTTGCAGTCCTTATTGGCTCGTTGCTGGTTGCATGGGCTACTTTCTGGTTCCGTTCACCACGGAAGAAGAGGAAGCGAGAACTTCTTATCTTCCTCGGAGCCACTGTCTCAATAGTGGCAGCATTTTTGGCATCAGCTCAGCAAGCAGCACAGGAACGACGAATTGCAGAACTAAACGAGCACATAGCCTCGTCCATCACTGGCGGTAATAGTTTTGCCTATATAACCGTTCTTTTACAATTTAACCCGCCGAGGCTCATTCTACTCCATCAAGGGGAATATCCACTTTATGATGTTACTGTGAGAATCGTTGATCTGGAAAAAACGAAACAGAAAGGCTATTCCATTTCGGACTTGGAAAATGAGGTCCAGTTTTCTATCGGCAATCTTGCACCGCATCAATCGCAAGTGCTCAAGCCCATTTCACTCTCTAATGACTCGCTCAGATGGAACATTTTCTTTAGTGCGAGGAATCAATTTTTCACAGAGTTGCTTCGAATGAGACGAATAGATAATCAATGGAAGACCGCACTCAAGGTCATAAATCTTCCCGTGGAAGGAGAACAGTCTAAGACACTGCTGGAGAAAATTGATCCAGGCTTTCCACTTGAGAAAAGCGGTCACGTCGATTGGGAAAATTGATCAGTAAGCTAGGTCTGAGTTAAACCTAAAAGGGAGCCGGATCTTGCGTTGACACATTGAGTATTCTGTCCGAAGACCGTCTACCTATGCATAACATAGGACTGGGCACCTTGCTTCACATTCATTCCCAGGCCTGCTTTCCTCGTTTCAGCAACGCCTTGAACAGCGGTTTTATCTCTTTGCTGACATTGCGGCAGCGTTGGCGCTGGCGTTCAGCCATGCGTCCTGCGACGAATCCGGCGCGGACACTCGTCGAGTATTTGAGGAACTGTCGGACGTGACGTTCGGCTTGGATCGCATCCTGATGGATGCCTAGTAGATCCTGGACCGCATGCGCGGACTTGATAAACCGGCTGGCTGGTTTCCCTACCGAGCTGCGAGCTGGTTCCCCCATATAGCGTGTGCATAACATTACCTTGGCATCGTTGGGCAGGAGCTGTAGAATGGCTCCATGTCTCGCGACAATTTACTTTCACGTATCACCGTCGATCCGGAACTCTGTCACGGGAAGCCCTGCATTCGTGGTTTGAGGTATCCTGTGGAAAGCATTCTCGAGTATTTAGCCGGGGGAGATTCCGTGGAGCAGGTGTTGGCTGAGTTCCCTGATCTGGAGCGAGACGATATTTTGGCCTGCCTGGAGTTTTCCCGAAAGATGTTGGCTGCCAAAAGTGTTCATCTGGCCTTGAAGTGAAGTTTCTCCTCGATGCGCATCTGCCACGCCGTCTCTGTGTTCTTCTCGAAGAACGTGGACATGATGCGATCCACACGCTGAATCTCTCGGCGGGTAATCACACGAAAGATTCAGTGATCAGTGAGATATCTGTGAGTGAACAGCGAGTCGTGGTCTCCAAAGACTCGGATTTTGTGTATTCCCATGTGTTACATGGACGCCCATGGAAATTGCTTTTGATCAAAACAGGTAACATAGCTGCTCATGACTTGAGAGCCTTGCTCGGTCGCCACTTGCCTGCCATTGAGCGGCTTCTCGAAACCCACACCTTGGTCGAAGTCGATCGATCATCCGTCACTCCCGTGATCTAGCCAAGATCCTTGATTTTTCAGCCAATGCAGATGGAGACAATGCGGCCTGTCCTGCGCTGACGAAGCGACCGTTCTGTGGGCAACTTCCTCCCTGTTCATCCCCACGCTTTCTTCCCTCGTTTCAGCAGCGTCTTGAACAACGGTTTTATGCCCTGGCGCACGAGTTTACGCCGTTGTCGTTGGCGTTCGGCCATGCGTCCTGCGACGAATCCCGCACGGACACTCGTCGAGTATTTGAGGAACTGTCGGACGTGACGTTCGGCTTGGATCGCATCCTGATGGAGGCCCAGGAGGTTCTGGACCGCACGCGTGGACTTGATAAACCTGCTGGCTGGTTTCCCTACTGAGCTGCGAGCAAGTTCCGCTGCGTAGCGGGCGCGTTTAGCCTTGATGCGGATCTTGTGCAGTGCGGTATCCGACGAGGAAGGAGTGAGTCGGCTGATCGCTTTGCGCAACTTCGTGAATTCCCGTCTGGCGAGGTCGCGCACGGTCAGAGGAGACTCCATGACCGAGGGGGCCTGTGTCGCTTGTTGAAGCCGACGGATCAGTTCCACGTAGCGAGCGCCTGTGAGTTCGCTAATCACCATCTGCTGAACGGCCTCCCGTTGCGTGTGTAGATGGGCGATGAATGGTGCCAGCAGCTTGCGATCTCGCGCATCTAAATTGGCAGATTCTTCCGTGAAATGGGCGATCTGGACGTCGAGATCGCGGGCCGGGCCCAGCAGCTTGCTGAGCCATGTGAGCTCCTGTTCCAGTGTCGTGACCCATGCGGGAAGGAGGATCGGCCGGGCTGTGCGGAGTACTGCGCGCAGACGCCTGGTCGCGACGCGTAGTTGATGCAGGCTCTCAGGCTCGGTGCCGAGTCTCGTGCCGGGATCATAGGCCAGAAGCCATCCGACGTGCTGTGCAAGTGCCCACTTGAGATAGTCGACCACCGGGGCCTTTGGCTCAGGCGGTGCAGAGGGGGTGGGGGCTGGGAGCGAGAGGGCCCGAAAGAACTTTGGCCGTCCGTCATGATCGGACGCTCCGGCCTCGCGCATCTGCTGTTCAAGGGAACGAAGCGAGGCCTCGTCGCCCTGCCGCTGTTCGATTTCAAGTTCGCGAAAGCGTTGGATGATACCGCCGTTCTTCTCAACAGCCACTGTGTCGAGGGCAATCTCTCCGCGATGGGCACTCGGCCATGATGCACCAAGAAGCCCCGTCGCCAGACACGCAGGGTCACGACCGGCACCAGTTTGCGATGGCTGAGATAGAGCATCAGCAGCTGGCGCAAGGAGTCTGGTGGATTGGCTTGGGTGCCAGCCACTTCTATCTCCTGCCGATCATCACCCAACGGGAGTTTCAGCTGCCAGGCCCTTTTCCCCCGGTCGATTCGATAGCGCAAGGTGATCCGTGCGTGGGCCAGATCATAGGCCGTGGTGTCGTAATAGGTGGAGATCACCAGCTTCCGAGGCAGCGACACCCCGGGCAGCCGAGGCAGACGGAAATCAGGTGTGACGGTCAGCTTCCGTTCGCGTTCTCGTTGTGAAGAGATCGGGGAGGAGCGACCATGAGGAGCGAGGTGGGTGTCCAATCGAGACAAGGTGGAATCCTCACGGCAGAACCGGCGCCTGTAAGTATCAACGCAGGAGAGAGGGAAACGCAACTCCCGGTGGGTTGTCAGGAAATGCCGGGGGAGATCGCCCGTGCGAACTGGCGATGTGGAAGAGAGGGGGCGAGGGGCTGCCTATCTGAGCAGGCAGCCGGCTCATGAAAGGCAGGGTCGTTAGAACTCGTCGAGGGAGACTGGACGAAGAAAGTCCCGAACCGACAGCAATCCGATGAGTGCACCGGCTTTGGTGACTCCCAGGTGGAGTGTGCGTTGCTTGTCCATGAGATCAGCGGCTTCCGTCAACGGCCGCCGCTCTTCGATGCCTGGCACCGGACTGCTCATGATGTCCTCCACCGGCACGAAGTACGCGGCTTTCTCCGCGCCCACAAACTTCTTGACGACATCCGACTCGGTCACAATGCCGATGATCTGCGCTTGGCGGACCACCAGCACACTTTCCACGTTACAGGCTTTCATCAATTTCGCCGCCTCGACGACCGACGTGCCTGCGTCTACTGTCACTGGTGCCTTCTGCATTAAGTTGCCGACTGTGACCATAATCTGATCCTCCATTTTATTGTTGTAGTGGATCCAGGCTATCAATGACGTGTTGCGTTGGCGTTAGGCGGGGATTACAGAAAGGTAACATTTGTGGGGTTGTACGGAAGATTGTTCACGCCATATTAACGATTCGGCAATGAAGCGGTGATGCGAAAAATATAGATTCCTGCTCAGTGCAGCAAGACGTGTACTCAGGATTCATCACGGAGCCCGTTCATGATGAATCGAAGTATCGCGACACATCTCCTGTGTAGGGGGTCGTGACGTCGATGGAGGGGAAACATGTTTAGGTCTGTACCAGAGAAGGGGGGAGGCACCATGGCTGCTGAATTGCGAGCGGGGTTTTTGCTGATGAAGTCACTCATGGTCTGTTTGGCAATCATTACGATGCGCGCCAGCAGCGTGTTCATAAGGCTAAGGTCGGTTCGGTGAAGGGATCGAACCTAACCTATAGTCAGGAAGCATCCAGTCGTATGCTGAGCGCTTGCGAGATTGGTGGAGGTGCGTCCCTGCAAGGCGACGAATGACGAGACTCTATATTGACGCGACCTCAGGGCGCATCATCAAGTTGATACGGAGGTCGCAGTAATGAAGTTGGGTCTTGTCTATTGCCGAAAGCGAATTCTTCCTCCTGACGAGAGCCGGTGGGTTGAGTATCTCCCCCTCCGGCTTTCGTCTTCTCCTTTCCCCTCACAGCCGTATCTCCACTTCTTTCTAGTCGCATCATCTACTTGCGTCCCAGGGATAACACGGTGTATGTGAGTCCCAGAATAGCGCTCAATAGTAACGCTTCGATGATCCACTGTGTCATGGCTTGTCACCTCCTTCCGGCTTAGTGTTCGACAGTGATAATTACCGACCCCACTGATCAACATGGTGGAAGTCTACAGGGGCACTGTTTCGCGGCCATTACAGAGGTGCTAATTCTGTGTGAAAGGATGGTGTGATGATCGTAACGGGAGGATTCTGACGCGAGATATGGCCAAGCAGGATGTGGTTACCTTCCCTATTCGTTCGCCCTGACAGCTGCGTGTGTGGCCAGGTGGGTAGCTGTGAACACAATCTGGCAAGAGTAGGCGAGTACCGTTACTCGAATTCCTCCCATCCGCTCAAACGACTGCCGAAGACCAGCGTTCGCTTTGTGGTGGAAACGAGAATGAGCCCATTGTCATTCTCCACACCCACGATGCGCTCATGCACATCCAACAACTTCGATGCGAAGCCGCCGAGCAGTGGTGTGAATCCAACCACACGCTCATTGGTGATGAAGACTGCTCCATAGTCGTTGCTGTGAAAGCGAGTCACTTTTTCACGTACACCTAATGCTTCTTCGAGCCATAGGCCGTTGACGCCCCGAAATCCGTACAGATGTCGATCCGTCCTGATGAGACTGAAGCTTGGGAGGATTGTCCGCTCGAGAACCTTTTCATTCACGTCCAGTTCTTTCTTGCTCCAGGTCAGGGCACGGCTTGAAAACCCTAAGAGCCGACGAGACGTCACCATGATGCCATTGATCCCATTCGTGCCTGAGCTGATGACCACTTCCTGAGCTCCCAACGGTATTTCCCTCCGGCCGCTCAATTGACTGGTCGCGACAGCTTGACCAGACTCCAGCCACACCGTTACTTCAGGCTGGAGCTCTGCTCGGGTGATACTCTGTGAAAGGAGCCAGCTCAAAGAAAGGCAGGCGATGAAGCATAGCCGATTTGCTGCGGACGCGGTTCCAAAAGCATTCATGATTTGTCTAAACACACTAACATACGAAGTACCACGGCTGATTACTCTATCCGGTCGGAGAAGGCTATGTCAGGCTAAGCGACCTTCAAGGCACACACGAAATCGAAGATTGACTGTCGGCAGTCTCTCGGCGTAATGGCTCTCACTCGAGAATCAGTAGGAGATAATAGGCGAGCTGGCTCTTACGCCACGAATGTTCCTTGAAACCAACGCATTGATTTCACGAACACCAGTAGTTGCCAGCGGTATGTACGGCACGAGATCTAAATGTTACAGATCTGTAACGCTCCTGTAATGATGTTGTGATCGGATGCGGGATAAACTCTCACGATTTGCCGGTTGGTAGCTTGATCAGAATCGAAGTGGCATCTGTTGGCAGCGTCACGGTGTGTGTTTTCCCAGACCGTGGCGGCGTGCCTTTTCTGAACAGGATCAGTCCCTCCATGTAGAATGCGAAAGAACAGGTGCAAGAGAGTGTTCATCCTCAAGGAGGTTCCATGATCGATCAGTCTGCTGGGTCTGGAGAATCAGCAGCCGAGCCAGAGCAGGGTATCGATGAGTCGCGCCATCTCCTGAATCGAGAGCTCAGCTGGCTGCGATTCAATCTGCGGGTCCTTGAAGAAGCCGAGGACAAGCGGCACCCTCTCTTGGAACGAGTGAAGTTTCTGGCGATCTTCGCCACGAATCTGGATGAGTTTTTCATGATTCGAGTCTCAGGTCTCCATCGTCAGGTGGCTGGCGGAATCGTCGGAACGACGCCAGACGGCATGACTCCATCAGAGCAAATACTGACGATCAACCGAGAACTGATGGTCCACTATGAACGATACGATACGTGCTGGAAACAGGATGTGTTGCCAGGGTTGGCAGAGGCAGGCATTCGCATTCTACATTATGCGGAGTTGGCGCAGCGGGAACGAGAGGCGATCCAAGGGTACTTTCAGCGAGAAATATTTCCAGTGCTGACTCCGCTCGCCTTTGACCCGACCCATCCGTTCCCTCATATCTCGAGTCTGAGCTTTAATCTTGCCGTATTGGTAAAGGACCCTGATCACGGTGACTGTTTCGCGCGCGTCAAAGTGCCTGATGTCTTCCCGCGACTGGTGCCGATCCCCACAGATGAGGATGTTGCCCGTCACCAGATGGGCTTGGGCGGAGCTGGAGGAGTGCAGCAATTTGTCTGGCTGGAAGAGGTTATTGCGCACAACCTGGACAATCTCTTCCCTGGTTTGGACGTTGTCGCATCCTATCCATTCCGTGTGACGCGAGATGCCGATGTTGCGATTGAGGTAGACGAAGCATCGGATCTTATCGAGGCGGTGGAAGCACAGCTCGATCAGCGACAGTACACGTCAGCCGTTCGCTTGGAATTGGATGTGGCGACACCCAGTCCCATCCGCGAAATCCTGACAAGAAACCTTCAGCTCCCATCGTACCTTGTCTATGCAGGACACAGCCCGATCGGGATGGCTGGGATTCGTGAACTGCATGCACTTGAGCGTCCTGACCTAAAAGATCAGCCGTTTGTTCCGGCCGTCCCTCCCTGCGTGAGTAAATCAGGCAGTCTTTTGGCTGCCATTCGTCAGCAGGACGTGCTGTTGTATCATCCGTATGACAGCTTCATGCCGGTTGTGGAGTTTCTGCGAGAAGCCGCAAACGACCCAGACGTCCTCGCCATTAAACAGACCCTCTATCGCGTCAATCCAAAATCACCCATTGTCGATGCGCTGCTGGAAGCTCGCGTCAACGGTAAACAAGTTGCGGTCTTGGTTGAGCTCAAGGCCCGATTCGACGAAGAAAATAACATTGAATGGGCCCGGAAGCTTGAAGACGAAGGTGTGCACGTTGTGTACGGTGTGCGCGGGCTCAAGACGCATGCGAAGGTCTGTCTCATCGTCCGGCGCGAACCGGAGGGGATCCGCCGCTATGTCCATCTCGGCACCGGAAATTATAACGTGGTCACCAGTCGTATCTATACCGATGCGAGCTACTTTACGTGTGATCCTGCCATTAGCCACGATGTATCCAATCTGTTCAACTCACTGACTGGGTACTCCCGCAAAAACATGTATTCCAAGTTGCTCGTTGCACCGACAACACTCAGGCAGCAACTACTCGATCGGATCGAGCGAGAGACCTGCCGCCACCGGCAGTATAGTGATGGGTATATCGCCTTCAAGATGAATGCATTGGTCGATGCGCAGTGTATCCAGGCTCTGTACCTTGCATCGCAAGCCGGAGTCAAAATTGACCTTCAGGTGCGGGGTATTTGTTGCCTAAAGCCGGGTCTTCAAGGGATCAGTGAGACCATCACCGTCACGTCAGTAGTTGGGCGTTTTCTGGAACACGCGCGGATCTACTATTTTCGCAACGGCGGGCACGACGATATGTTGATGGGGAGCGCCGATCTGATGCCTCGAAATCTGGACCACAGAGTGGAAGTGCTGTTTCCTGTAGAAGATCCTCAGTGGCGCGAGGTCATCATCAATGACATCCTCGGTGTTGGGCTACGAGACAATGTGCAGGCAAGGCGGTTGCTTCCCGACGGGACGTATGAGCGTAAGCAGCCGGCAAACGGTGAAGCTGCATTTAATTCTCAGCAATGGATTTTGGAGCACTGGAAACCTAGATTATAAAGAGCCGTATGGAAGGCAATGATGACGGTCCTCGTCATCCATGAGGAGCGGCGCATAACATCAAGTCTTCACGAGCATCTGCCTCACGCGACATCGCCTAATTGCCAGGCAGCCTATGGAACCATCGACATCATCTACCACGAGTGACGTATGCGAGGAGACTGCGCTCGACCGCAGCCTTGTTGTTAGGCATTTCCGACAGATAGTACTCTGGCCACTCCAGCTAATGCCGATACGCGACGATCTGCCGATCCAGAAACACTGCGACTTTATTCAGACGCAGGGGTTCAATAATCTCTGGCGAGAGGTGGAAGATGAGTTTACCGGCGACCCATCTCAGTTTCAGGAACGGCACTACGGCGAATTCATCACCTTCCTCCCCTCCATCCAGCGATTTCTCTACGGTGAGGGTACAGGGCGGGGACCTGGCATTAATCAGGAATCACCGATTCGTGTGTTCCGTCGCACCGATATCGCGCGGGTGCGGATGACCTACCTCGATCCAAAGTCTGTGCCGGTCATATTCGAGGTCGCACATATTGATTTGTACTTTTTCTATGACATTGACATCGTCATCTTGGCCATGGAGATCTTTGCCGATGACCTCTCTTTGGCTTGTGTCGAGGACACCATGCTTCGTTTTGCCAGAGGATATCCCACGTATTGGGAATCTGAGGGACAGGGTGGCCATTGCCTGAAAAAGGCCGAATGGCTGGCCAGGGATGGCACGGTGCTGGCATCCTCGGACTACGAACACAAGGAGAAGTACTTGTCATTTGTGTGTCAGTACCGGGCGCCGTGCATCGCCTCGCACTGGGAGTTTCTGCTCGAACCGTTGGTGCTCCACCATTCTGGTAAGACGGGCCTCATCCGCTATCGGCAGATCGAATCTCACCTCTTGCCGCTGATGGCCTATTTGACGATTGATAATCCGGCAGCGCTGACCCGGGGGAACTTCATACGGCTGGGGCTAGCCGCCGCGCCTGATCCATCGGACTCTCTGCCCTATTCCGAACGGCACTTATGCGACTTTGAAGACCGGTACTTCTATGATCGCTACTGGAGCGAACAAGACCCCAAGCGCCCGGGAACCCGCTTCATCTGCAGCGGACGCGTGTTGACGCAAGTGAGTGACTGTAGCGACCGGTTTTTAGCCATCCGAAAAACTGGTCTTGAGCAGTTCCGGCACGAGTATTTTGTCCTCTTTTTGATCGCCCATTTTCATAAGGCCGCCATGCTCATGCTGTCCGACCGTCTGGTTGATGCCCTCAACCGGCTGGAACCAGGAAATCTAGAATCGGTCAGGAATTTCCGGCACATGATTCAGCAGATCCTCGGCATGTTCCTGCGTTTTACTCATCGGTACTGGTTCCAGGACGTCTCGGAACATACCCAGGTGAAGGAATTGTTTCGGATGACGAATAGGCATCTCGGAACAGCCCAGCTCTACACCGAGGTTCGAGAAGCGATTGAAGATATGAGTCAGTATCTGGATAGTGAGGTGCTGCGCCGACAGGGAGAAACGATGGTGCGTCTGACCGTCGTGACTACGGTTGGGTTGATCGGCATGGCAACGACGGGCTTTCTGGGCATGAATTTAATCGCCGAGGCTGATAGCCCATTCATAAGAAAGCTCTTCATATTTCTGTGCGTCCTGATCCCAACGACAGCTGTGACCGTGTACACGGTGCTGAAATCCCGGCGTCTGTCAGAATTCCTGGAGAAGGTCTCCGATGAGCGCGCCTTGGTGAGAGTCAAGTTCGCAGCATTCCTTAACGTATGGAGAACCAAGCATGACCGGTTACATTGAAACGGTGACGTGCAAGGTAGATGAGATATCAAGAATGAGGGATGGATGTAATCTCTGTGCATCTAGTGGGCACGGAGGCTAAGGCAGCGAGGCTTCCCCGCATATCTTTTCAGTGCTGGCCAGCCGAGAACAACGATACTGCATACTGATCCCCTAACAGCGATCTGCCGTTCCGCGACGATCAGGGTGATGGACTGTCCATCACCATTTTAACATTCCAGCTCTTAGTCACTGAGAGCTAGCAGGTTAGCAGACACAAACGCCACATCTCTGGACCTCCGCAACAATCTTTAACGGGGCCTTTACCAGTTGTTGATCGATTTGTAATGGTCCGATGCGACAGTCATCACCAGTAAAGGGCCGTTGCAGGTGAGATGTCAACGATACATTCATCCACGCTCAGGCAGGAGGGAATTCTATGTCGATCATCGATGATGAGGGTGTAAGCAATACGTCTGGTAATGAACATTTCCAAGACATTGTGGACACGCGCCTATCGCGACGCAACTTCTTGACAGGTGGTCTCGCGACGGCCGCAGCGGTCTCGCTGAGTGGTGTCGAAGCGCTGCTGAACGCTGTCCCTGCCGCAGCTCAGGAGATCGAAGAGGCAGAAGACACGGATGTGAGGGGAGAAGGACGTGGGGGTCAGCGGCCGATGCTTGGATTTGAAAGTGTGGCGGTTTCTTCTGCCGATGAGATCGTGGTACCGAAAGGGTACACAGCCGAAGTACTCATCGCCTGGGGCGACCCTGTCTCGAATGGGCCAGCGTTCAAACAGGATGCCAGCAACACGGCAGAGGAACAAGCCCGTCAGTGGGGTATGCATAATGATGGGATCGTGTATTTCCCAATTGTCAGGTCGCAGCGTGGCTTGATTGTTCAGAACAATGAATATACAGACGATGGTCTCCTCTTTCCGGACGGTGTGAACAATTGGACGGCGGAGAAGACCAAGAAATCCCTGAATGCTCATGGTGTATCGATTATCGAAGTAGCCAAGCGGATCGGTTTCCACTTTGACTTAGGACGTCGTCGAGGTAAGTGGGATGTCGTGCGACCGTCTCGCTTTGCACGTCGCATTACGGGTATGACCCCGATCGACATCGGTGGCCCTGCAGCCGGCGATTCCCGGTTGGTGACCAGCGACGATCCGACCGGCACGCGTGTGCGCGGCACCCTCAACAACTGTGCTATGGGCTATACCCCCTGGGGGACCTATTTGGCCTGTGAGGAGAATTTCAACGGCTATTTCCGAAAGAACGGCCCGCAAACGACAATGGAAAAGCGCTACGGTATTACGGCGGCAGGGTTCGGCTATCTCTGGCACACAACCGACAAGCGATTTCGTGTCGATGAAGAACCCAATGAGCCCAATCGGTTCGGCTGGGTGGTGGAGATTGATCCATTCAAGCCGCATTCGACCCCGGTGAAACGCACGGCGTTAGGCCGGCTCAAGCACGAAGGGGCCTGGGTGCAGGAGGCGCGGAACGGTCGTGTCGTGGTCTACATGGGTGACGACGAACGAAACGAGTACATCTATGGGGCTGTTGAAAAAAGCGGTGTGCGGCCTCCGGTGAGAGGAGGATGGTCCAAACGACAAGGCGCAGTATAACAACAATTCAAGCACCGCCCCCTTTATTCAACAGTCCCTCTATCGCTATGTCTCCAACCTGCCTTGGCGTCAGGCTCGCCATCAGGGGATCAATCCCCTCGACGATGGCATACTCTACGCCGCCAAGTTCCATGCAGATGGAACCGGAGAATGGTTGCCGCTCGTTCCAGACAATCCGCGTCTCGCCGGATGGTCGTTGAACGACATTCTGATCAATACCCGCGGGGCCGCCGATGCCGCCGGTGCGACCATGATGGATCGCCCCGAATGGATCGATACATTTCCGAAAGATCTGACGGCCATCGCGACGTTGACGAATAACAACCGGCGTGGCTCGACCCCACCGTCGGTCAATAATCCAGATGGGTCTACCGCAGCTGGCTCCGCCCGTCCGCCGGTGGACGTGGCTAATCCGCGCGCCATCAACAACTACGGCCACATCATACGCTGGTACTATCGCCAGGATTGGACGGAACCGACCTTCGGCTGGGATATCTTCGCGCTCTGCGGCGATCCTGCCAACCCGGCTCACGGCTCCACGATCTTCGGGGACAAGTATGGCTCACCAGACGGCATTTATGTCGATCCCAGCGGCTTGCTCTGGGTCCAGACCGATGTGTCAACCTCCACGATCAACGCCGGTGCCTATATCGGTTTCGGCAACAACCAGATGCTCGCGGCGCATCCTGAAACCAGAGAGACCCGACGATTCCTCGTCGGTCCGAGTCAGTGCGAAATTACCGGTGTGTTCATGACGCCGGATCGGCGCACGATGTTCGTCGGGATTCAGCATCCGGGCGAACGACCGGACGACTTGCCGGGTGATCCACTCAATCCCAAGCAGTTTAGCTCCTGGCCTGACGGCCCGAACGGTGGGCGACCCCGGTCGTCCCTGATCGTGGTGACCAAAGACGACGGTGGGAAGATCGGCAGCTGAGATTTCTACACCTGTGGTGGGCCCTTGGACCAAAAGGTCTGAGGGCCTCATCTCCAAGGA
This sequence comes from Nitrospira sp., assembly GCA_005116745.1. NCBI lineage: Bacteria > Pseudomonadati > Nitrospirota > Nitrospiria > Nitrospirales > Nitrospiraceae > Nitrospira > Nitrospira sp. The sequence goes on from SWDS01000001.1 coordinate 191,854, forward strand.
CGGATGAGATGCAGTCTCGACAACGTATTTCAATGCTACAGTGGGAGGGAGAGGAGTTCGGATATCAGTGCATTGCCAGGCCACAATTCCGTTTAGCGCACATGCCGGTGTCTCCGCTGCCCCGCCCTCCAATAGCCATGCGTCGGCAGATCCTGGTGCGCAATCTATTCAAGTACGTGAAGGAAATTCAGAAGCTCAATGATGGGTATGCTTTGCAGTTTCACCGGTCGGAGAATCTGGAGGATCTGATCGGGATCATGGCGGACTACATTGTGTTTGAAAGCCTGAATTCACCGCAACTCACATTTGCGATCGTTGAAGAACCGCCCACCAAGGCCTTCTGGTTGCAGGTGCGCGGGCTGGAAACTGATGACCACGATGTCACATCGCCGTTGATCTCATCCGATTCTGCTGTGTCTCCTTTGGTCTGAGGCTCAGCACAGCGGGGCACTCCTCGGTCAGCTCTCCTCTATGAGTACTGCGGATCTATTCCAGGTAGACTGATGACGCCCATAGATTGAAGTTCGTGGGCGCCCGGGCCGTACAGATCGTTGGCGTCGGCGGTTCATCAGGATGACATGATCGATGACGTCCCCACAGTGAATACAACGCATCACAGAGAGTTTCGCCCCTCCTTCAACAATAACCTCGAGTACGTTCATGCCGGCACAGCGTGCGCATTGCATAGCCACCTCCTTCATCGAAAGTTGACCTTCCATGTAAGTCGCGCTTGCCCCTTCTGTTGAAAGAAAGGGCAAGCGTGGAGGAGCCAGGCACTGGCTTGGGAGGGCAGGTCGGCTCCCCCGGGGCGTCGTGCGATCCGTCGTCAATGTCCGTAGTGTTGACGCTCCATGCGTGCAAGGCAAGATACGCAAAAGAGCGCATCTGGCTGAACCGTCAGCCGAGCATAAGGAATCGCCTTCCGGCACTGCCGACAGCATCCATAGCTCTTGGTCTGCGTCAATTGCAGAGCGCGCTCAATCCGCTTGAGCCTCGCGATCATTCTCGTCCTTACCTGTATGGCCAGATCTTGCTCGAAATCGTTCGATGCCTGATCGGCAGGGTCTGCATAACATGCTCGTTCGGACGGCGGAACAAGCGAGAAGTTCCACTTGGATAACAGTGAGGTGCGTTGCCGGCTGAGTTCCTCTCTCAATCGTACGCGCTTGGTCATGTGGTTCACTCCCGTGAGCGCGGGCAGTTTGCTGTCTGCGCTCACTCGACTGCCATTTGGTTGTGCAGGAGGGGCCTCCCCATAATCTCTTGAGGCCAGTGATACAGCATGGATGGCAACGTTTGGTTACAGAGAGTTTACACCTATGTAAAAAGTTTCGACGTGGTCTTGTGGAGGCCGTGTTATGGTTGACCACGAGTTGTTGAGGTGATGGGGGAGGTGGAAATCGATATCTCTCGCCATCGCTCGAAGCACGTTGCCGAATTCCAAGGACGACATCTCCACTACGTCATGACGGTCTGTGATCACGCCCACGCATCGTGCCCGACGGATCTCAGAGGGGATGTTCAGTTACATTGGAGGTTTGATGATCCGGCCGATGCACAAGGCTCCGATTCTGATCGCTTACAGGTCTTCCGCCGAGTACGTGATGAGATTGCCGAGCAGGTCAAAAAGTGGTTGCGACCGGTGGATCAATCATCGGAATCTGGTTCAATGTCCTCCCCCAAGGCTCATAACCAGAGGAGACGGAGAAAAGGCGGAGGGATGAGTGAGGTTCGTTATGTCCTTCGCATGTTATCGCCATCGCGACAATGCAGGCGAATTGACTATACTTGAGGTTGATCCAATAATTTGTATCCAAGCGTCTTGACCGAGACAATCGAGTCATTGAGGATGGGCACTTTCAGTTTCAATCGCCGAACATGGACGTCAACGGTTCGCGTCGTTCCATAATAGTCGTAACCCCACACTTCATTAAGCAGTACCTCCCGCGTCAATACCCGTCCAGGGTGACGTAAGAGATGCGCCAGCAGTCCAAACTCCTTCGCTGTGAGCAGCACTTCTTTACCTCTGACCGTCACTTCATGTCGCGTCAGATCCATTTGGAGAAAGCCGTACACTAAGGACGTTGGTTTGTGATCGTTTGTTCGTTCCAGCCGACGGAAGAGGGATTTGACCCGAGCCACCAATGCCTTGGGGCTGAAGGGTTTGGTGACGTAGTCATCGGCTCCGAGCTCCAGTCCGACAACGGTATCGGACTCTTCGTTCTTTGCTGTGAGCATGATGATCGGCAACAGGGCGGTCTCAGGCTTGTATCGGAGTGTTTTACATACCTCCAATCCGTTCAGGTGAGGCAACATGAGATCGAGAATCACCAGATCAGGATGCTCAGATGACACGAGCTTCAACGCTTCAAGACCGGTTGTGGCGAGGCAGGCGTGAAATCCTTCCTTTTCAAGATAATGCTTGACCAACTGTGCAATATCCTGTTCGTCTTCGACGATGAGAATTTTCTTGGGACGTGGTGAACTCACGGAATCTCCCCAATCATTCTTCTTTAGCTTGCACAAGCCACCATACGCTTTCTACGTTACAGGCTTGTTACAAATGGAAGAGATGGGAAGGTGAGGGTGAGAGGGGTGTGAAGCGACCGTTTCAGGCGATCGGTTCATTCAAACGAATGGTATAGAGGTAGTGGTACAGACCCTTACGCGCGAGAAGCTCTGCGTGAGTGCCTTCCTCGACCAATTTCCCCTTATCCAGGACCAGAATTCGGTCGGCCCTCTGGATGGTTGACAGTCGGTGGGCAACGACGAAGGTCGTGCGACCTGCCATGAGGCGATGGAGCGCTTCCTGCACCAGCCGTTCGGATTCGGTGTCCAGCGATGAGGTGGCTTCGTCCAAGAGTAAAATACGAGGATTTTTTATGATGGCCCGAGCGATCGCAATGCGTTGGCGTTGTCCGCCTGACAGGTTGACGCCCTTCTCGCCGACCAGGGTTTGGTATCCATCAGGTAAGCCAAGAATGAAGTCGTGTGCATGCGCGGCTTTGCTGGCTTCCGATACTGCGGCTTCATCCGCGTCCCTTTTTCCGTAGCGAATGTTATCAAGGATGGTTCCTCCAAACAGGATGGTTTCCTGTGGGACCAGTGCAATCTGTTGGTACCAACTGTCAAGGGTCACATCACGCAGATCGTTGCCGTCGATAGTGAGGCGCCCTTCGATCGGATCGTAGAACCGGTGAAGCAGGTTCATCATCGTGGTTTTCCCGGCGCCGGTTGGGCCAACGAAAGCGACCAATTCGCCAGGCTTGGCTTCAAACGACAGGTCGAATAACACCGGATGTTGAGGGCCGTAACCGAAGCTGACTCTCTCGACTCGGACGTGTCCTTCGACGGTGGAGAGACGCTGCGCCGTGGGTTGATCCGCAATTTCTGGTTGTGCATCCAGAATCTCAAAGACCCGTTGCATGGCTCCCTGCGCCTCTTTGAGCTGCGTAAAGATGCGAGCGCCTGCGCTAAATGGGCCGATGAGGATGCCAGCAAAGAGGACGAAGGCGAACAGCTCCCCTGGCGTGACAGTCCCATCGATGACCTGTTGACCGCCGTACCACAGCACCGCTGCTGCCGCGGAAAAGGTGACCAGGCTGATCACGGGAATGAACACGGCCATGATGCCAGCCCGATGCAGCGTAAGGCGAAGCATTTCGCTCACCTGGATGGAGAAGCGGGTTTCCTCTCGCCGTATCTGCACGAATGATTTGACGATTCGAATGCCGGAAATCACTTCTTCGATGAGGGTGCTGAGCGCGGCTGTGTGATCTTGAATCGAGGTGGACAGGGATTTCAGTCTGCGGCCGAATACTTTAGCGACCAGGACCAGCAAGGGGAGCAGGATCAGGATCAGGAGGCAGAGGCGCCAATTCATCATCAATAGAAATGTCATGCCGCCGATGAAGGTCACGAGTTGCTTGACCGTGTCGATCGGGGTTTCTGTGACGATAGATTGAATGACCGCGACGTCGTTCATGACTCGCGACAGCAACTCCCCGGTGCGGCGTCGTGAGAAAAAACTGACCGTCAACGTCTGCAGGTGGGCAAAGAGATGTTGACGAAAGTCGGCGACAATGTGTTGAGAAACCCAGGCCGTCAGGTAGCTGTGGCCCATCGAACAGAGCCCCTGCAGAATCACCAGGCTCAGGAACAGGCCAATCGACCTAGTCATCTGGTCAGCATCGTGCTGAACCGTAATGACATCCCAAAGGGTGCCGGCCAGCCGAACTAAGGCGAGATTGATGAGCGCAACCCCGCTCACTAAGAGCCCGGCCAGCATCAGCCGTGGCACATATGGGCGTATGAACGGCAGGAATCGCTTGAAGATCGACATCGTGATCAGGCGGTGTGTCGGCACGAAATCGTGCCCTCGCTCACGGCAACGCTGAACGAGTACGCTGACGAGGGTGAGAGGAAACGACTAGAGTTGAGCGATCGACTCGATTAGATTCTTATTGATCGCAATGAAATCCGCTCGCTCCTTATCGTCGACAACCACGTCGGTCAGGCTGATAAAGAGACGGGCTTCTTCGTTGATCGCATCGGAGACGCGATGCCGCATCGGAGGGACGAGGAAGTCGCCCACGTAGGTACAATTGACCGTTCGTACGCGGATACGGACTTTCTTCCCTTCGGCCACGGTTCCCTCCTCCGGCCACAACGGTAGAACTTAGCTTTTTCGGCGAAGAAACTTCTGGCGCTGGCGCAGCTTCTTATACTTGTGCTTGCGCATCTTCTTTCGCCGTTTCTTCAGGACGCTTGACATGTTCTGTATCTCCTAAGGAGGGGGAGTCTAAAAGCTTTCCGCTCAAAATGCAAGGTCACGGCGTCTTTTCCCCTTATGCTATACTGCACCACCATGTACCTTGGAAGGATTGAGTTTTTACGGCCTCCAACTATTGTGTGGCTGATCGTGCTTACTGTCGCGATCGTTGGGTGCCCGTCGAAGACCATCCGATACCCAGCAGAGCATGAGCGACTCCTCCGTATCGATCAAGCGGTGGAATCCTTGCGGAGTGCCTATCAACACAAGAATCGGTCCGAGTTCCATGCCCTGCTGTTGCCGATGGATCAGCTGGACGAACTGAAACGGCAGGTCGAAATGGACTTCACAGCCTTTTCCGCCATCTCCCTCGAGTTCAAGATCGAACGCGTCACGCTTGAAAAGGACGATGTCAACGTCCTCATTCATTGGCAAGGAACGTGGAAACGAGACGCTACTGATATGGGGGTCCGACAACGAGGCCTCGCACGGCTGCAATGGGTCGGTACGCACTCGATTCTCCTGCGCGGTGCGCAAGGAGATGTGCCCTTCGGAATGAAGACAAAGCAGCTGTTGGCGGAACCTCCCACATCGCAGACCCTTCCACGATAACGATGCCACGAAGCGCACTGGAAGCAGATTTTCTCGTCATCGGCAGCGGAGTCGCTGGGCTTCGAGCCGCCCTGGACCTCAGTCGAATCGGTCGAGTGATCGTGCTCACCAAGGGCCATCCCTTACAAAGTAATTCCATCTTTGCGCAAGGCGGGGTGGCCGTGGCTTTGAGTGAGGAGGATGATGTCGCCATCCATTTGACCGATACCGTGAAGGCTGGACACGGCCTGTGTCGTCGTGAAGCGGTGCGTGTTTTGGTGGAGGAGGGACCGGATCGGATTCAAGAGCTCATCCGCTGGGGCGCGAAATTCGATAAAACGGGTGGGAAGTTTGCCTTTGCACGTGAAGCGGCCCACAGCCGCAGCCGAATCCTCCGTGCGAGAGGCGATGCGACAGGGAACGAAATGGTGAGGGTGTTGATAGCGCAGGCTATGCGACACAAGCGGATCGTCCGGCTGGATTACCATTTCACCGTTGATCTCGTGGTTGAGGAAGGCCGATGTTGTGGAGCGGTGGTGCTTGATGAGCATTCAGGGGAACAATTCATTATTCCTGCAAAAGCCGTCGTCCTGTCGACAGGGGGGGCGGGACAGATTTTTGCTCGCACCACCAATCCGCCGAATGCGACCGGCGATGGCATGGCCATGGCATTTCGTGCAGGAGCGCAACTCCAGGACATGGAATTCGTCCAGTTTCACCCGACCTCGCTGTATCTGCCCTCAAGCCCGCCTTTTTTGTTATCAGAAGCCATGCGAGGAGAGGGCGGTCAGCTGCGCAGCAATAAGGGAGAGACCTTTATGTCGCGGTATCACCCGCTCGGCGCCTTGGCTCCGAGGGATATCGTTGCACGGGCGATCTGGGCGGAAATGGCGGCGACGCGTGCGCGGCATGTCTACCTTGATGTGACTCACTTGGGGGCGAGTTTTGTCAAACAGCGATTTCCGACGATCTATGCGACCTGTCTCCGTCACGATATCGATATCACGGAAGAATGGATCCCGGTCTCCCCGAGCGCCCATTACATGATGGGGGGGGTAGCGACCGATCTCAACGGGGCGACGACCTTGCCGGGTCTTTTTGCGGCGGGCGAGGTTGCCTGTAGTGGTGTGCATGGCGCCAACAGACTGGCCAGCAATTCCTTGCTGGAGGGATTGGTGTTTGGGATGCGGGCCGGCGTGGCCGCTGTCGCCTGGGCCTCACGCCGTTCGATGCCTGATGTGACTCACCATGTAGAGGGTCTGAGGAGCGGTCGGTTGGAACGATTGGAGGATGCCGAAAAAGTGCGCAGTTCGCTTCGGCGGATCATGTGGGGACAAGTAGGGCTTATCCGTTCTCGGGAGTCTCTCGTTCGTGCCACGGCCCAGCTTGCGCGGTGGGGGCAGATGGTGTCCCGATCCTTTATGGGGAGGGCCGATCTGGAGGTCAAGAATATGGTACAAGTGGCGCATTGCGTGGCCGAAGCTGCGCTCTGGAGAGAAAATAGTGTGGGCGCCCATTACCGATCCGATTTTCCAGGACCAAAACGACCGGGCTGGAAACAGCATAGTCAAGTATATCGGGGGGGCCGAACTACTGGCCGGACTGAATCGAAGACACGGGGGCGGGTTGTGGCAGTGCGTACTCCGAAGAGGGGATGACGTGTCCGGTCACGGCAAGGTCACGGGCGAGGAAGAGTCGATAGTATCGCAAGACCTTGCGGACATAGAGGCGGGTTTCAGTAATTGGCGGAAGAGCTCGGTAACGATCGACGACATGCTCCCCGGCGTTATAGGCAGCGAGCGCCAGTGGAAGGTTGCCACGGAATCGGTCGAGCAACTGGCGTAAGTACTTCGTCCCTCCTCCAATATTGTCTTCGGGATCATAGAGGTCACGGACCTCCAATCTCACTGCCGTTTGCGGCATCAATTGCATCAATCCGATGGCTCCGGCTCGTGAGACCGCACGAGGGTCGAAATCCGATTCAGCCTTAATGATAGCGCGGATAAGCGCAGGGTGTAGTTGATGCTGCTGGGAGAATCGACGGATCACCGGTTCCAATTCCGCCTCTGAGAGAACGGGATGGAGCCGATTCGGGTGGAGGTCGATCCGGCGGTATCGAGTGTCGGAGGGAACGTTGGTGAGCGATATTGTCCCCTTAGCATCGACATATTGGTACATCTCTGCACGACTATCACTTGGAACAGCCAGCAGGATGCTGCTGCTCAATGCGACGAGAATAGTCATGACAGGCCGGTACGTTGAGGAGTGATGGAGTGTGTTTGGTTTTGGCATGGTCACACGATAGCAGTCTGTCACTGCCTGTCAAGGAAATGCAGATCTTGTGTGTGGGGGCAGAAGAATGATGAGAGAAAATAGGAAGATGAGGGCTTATCGAGTATGAAGCCTATTCCCGTATCGGCCTCGCATCGCTGGGAATTGCTCCCGTAGCTTCAGGGTCAGTGGACCTGGTTTTCCGTCGCCGACAGCTCGACGGTCGACGGAAGTCACCGGCATGATTTCCATGCTAGTGTTCGTGAGGAAGCATTCGTCGGCCTTGAACAAGTCGTCAACGGTATAGCGACCTTCGTCGGTGTGGATGTCGAGCTCTCTGGCCAACTGAATCACGATCATTCTGGTGATGCCATCGAGCAAGCCGCATTCCAGAGCTGGTGTTCTCAATGTGCCGTCCAGGACGAGGAACACATTGCTGATGGTGCATTCAGTCAGATGCTGCTCCCAATTAAGGAGGATACTGTCGAATGCGCCTGCTGCGAGGGCTTCACGTTTAGCCTGAATGTTGTTCAGAAAGTTTGTGGACTTGATCTGCGGCGACAACGCGCTTGGCAAATTCCGTTTCGTGGACGCCACGATTAGCTTCACGCCCGTTTCATAGAGATGGGACGCTAGGGGCACGAGACGCTTGGCCATCACGACAACGGTCGGTGACGAACAGAGTGCCGGGTCCAATCCGATGTCTCCCGCCCCTCGCGAAACGGTGATTCTTAGATAGGCATCCCGCTGATCGGTTCCTACCTCGTTGCGGATCATGGCTTCCTGCAGAATGTCCGCCAAGCGCTTCATGGAAATCGGGATCGTCAGCCCGATTGCTTCTGCGGAACGGAACAACCGTGACAGATGCTGGTCTTGCATAAAGATATGAGGGCCATAGGAGCGCAGCGTTTCATACACTCCATCTCCGTAGAGAAACCCATGGTCGAAGACGGAGATCACGGCGTCTTCGTCTTTGACGAACTTGGTATTCAAATAAATCCACATGGGGCTATGAAAAGGCGCTGAAGAACGCCTGGGCTTTATGGATGGTTTCTTCATATTCGCGTGTGGGGTCGGAATCGGCCACAATTCCTGCTCCGACCTGGAGATAGCCCTGGCCGTTCTTCATGACAAGCGTACGTATCAGAATATTGAAATCGAGGTCCCCACTCCAGCTGAGGTAACCCATCGAACCGGTGTAAGGACCGCGGCGTACCGGCTCCAACTCCTCAATGATCTCCATGCAGCGGACCTTGGGTACCCCGGTAATCGTCCCACCTGGAAACATGGCTTTCAACAGATCAAAACCAGTCGCGTGATCGTTGAGGGTGCCGGCCACATGGGAGACCAGATGGGTGACATGGGAATATTGCTCCAAGGTCATCAATTCATCCACCTGGACGCTCCCGAAATGACAAACTCGCCCGAGGTCATTCCGCTCAAGGTCAACCAACATGACATGTTCCGCGCATTCCTTTTCATTAGCCCGTAACTCATGGATCAGTCGCTGATCGTCGTCGGTGTTTTTCCCACGAGGCCGTGTTCCCGCGATCGGCCTCGTATCGGCTCGATGTCCTTCCAGTCGAACGAGCCGTTCCGGTGAGGAGCTGATGAGGCGAATTGCGTCAAACCGGAGTATTCCCGAGAAGGGGGAAGGGTTCAACGTGCGTAAGCGACTATAGGCAGACAGATCGGTTTGAAGGTCCCCGAGAGAGGAGAATGCCGAACCGGTCACGTTGAACCGATGGGAGAGGTTGGCTTGATAGATGTCACCGGCTGAGATGTATTCCTGGCAACGGCGCACGTTCCGACTATAGATCGCCTGATCCTGTTCCGGTGTAAATGTCAGGCGACCGAGATGACTCCCGTGCGCGTCTGCCATATCAGGCCTGGTCAATCGAGCTTCAAATTCGGCTAGTCGATCCCTTCCCTCGCGAAATAGCCTTTCACGAGGCTCGCTCAAAAATCGGTCAAGCGGCGGACAAAACATGAGCACCAGGCGGTTCAGTGCATGATCGATTGCCCCGACAAGATCGAAAAATGCGAACTCCAGTTCAGGGCAGGCCAGGTCATCTAAAGCGAAAGACGGCAACCTCTCAAACTGGCGTACGAGATCATAACTCAAGTAGCCGACCGCGCCACCGAAAAATGGCGGAGCCTCAGGAGGACGAACGATCCGCTGACGGTTTAGGAGATGCGTCACATATTGAAACGGAGATGTGCCTGGACCTATGCGGCCTTGAATCAATCGGCCTACGCAGATATCTCCATTCCCATGCAGTGTTTGATAGGGATCAACGCCAAAGTATGAATACCGTCCCATGGTGCCATCACCGGTACCGCTCTCAAAGAGAAACGAAGGGCATCGAGCTGATGCGATCTTCGAGTACAGTTCAAACGGGCTTGCCGAGGGAGCGGGGCGTGTCACAATAAGAGGCGAAGGAGAGCTGTGCAGGAATGGGATCAATGAGGGGAAGATTGTGGGCATAGGTGACGTATTCTCAGCACGAACGGGAGATCACTATACCGTATATACCGAAGCAATTTCTGCGCGCAGGGCCCTCTAACCGCTTGACATTGCGAGCATGGTTTTGCTTAAATTGCGAACCCCATCACGGGCAGAGTTCTGCTCACGTACTCTCGCCTTCCGTGGGTTTTGGATGGCCCCTTCACAAGATCCTCTATACGCGGGGCTTGGTCAAGCCGTTCGAATTGGAACGGAACTGCTGGCTGCGCTAATCGTTGGCGGTGGGCTTGGATGGGCGATTGATGCCTATCTGCTAGGGTCGGATCCGTGGGGGCTTCTTGTGGGGTTGGTCTTTGGGTTGGCGGCAGGTATCAGAAGCGTCTACCGATCCGTACAACGATGGCAAGTGGCGGTAGACAACTCAAATAACAGGGAATAGCCTAAGGATCGTCATGGAAGAAAGTCCGCTTCATCAATTTGAACTTCAACGCTGGATCCCGATTTCGATCGGTGGATTGGATCTTTCCATCAATAAAGCTGTGGTGTTTATGTGGGTTGTCATTGCCGTGGCAGCAGTGCTGATGGTCATGGCTGGATCATCGCGCAAGCTCGTCCCAGGCAAGCTCCAGAGCTTGGCGGAGATGATGGTGGATTTCATTCGCACCATGATCATGGAAACCATGGGCAAAGATGGCATGCGATTTTTCCCCCTCGTCGCCACGCTCTTTGTGTTTATCCTCTTCTCCAACTACATCGGGCTCATTCCTGGGGCTTATACCGTGACGAGCCAGATCATTGTGACGGCGGCCTTTTCCTTCCTGGTGTATGGGATTAGCTTGGTCGTGGGCTTCTCACTACACGGGGTGAAGTTTCTGGGCATTCTTATTCCGCCTGGTACGCCAGGATGGCTGGTGCCTCTCATGGTCCCGATCGAGATCATCAGCCAGATCGCACGGCCCATTTCCTTGGCGGTGCGGCTCTTTGCCAATATGACGGCTGGCCACGTCATGCTCGCGGTTCTGTTCGGTCTCACAATCAGTGGGGGAGTGCTGATCGGGTGGTTACCCTTTGTGTTTACGGTGGCGATCTATTTATTGGAATTTGGTATTGCGTTCATCCAAGCCTATATTTTCACGATCTTGACGTGCGTCTACTTGGGAGATGCATTTCATTTACATGGCCATGAAGAGCATGCGCATTAGCACATGCGGTATAGCCAAGGGAGGAGTAAGACATAATGGATTCAGCAGCAGCAGGGTTGATCGGTATGGGATGTGCCGCGGCAGGATTTGCCGGGGCCGGTGTGGGAATCGGCTACATTTTCGGAAAGATGATTGAAGTGGTGGCACGTCAGCCTGAAGCAGAGGCTCGCGTCACCAAGTATATGTGGATCGGGTTCGCGCTGGTCGAAGCCATTGCGTTATATGGCTTGGTCATCGCCTTCATCATCATGGGTTTTCGGAAGTAGGGAGCGTTAACCGTTATTTGTGAACCGTTCGTCGAGAGATCTTTCTCGTGTAGCGATTCACGTTTAACGTTTCACGAACACGCACATGCCACAGTTTGAACCTGATTTTTTTTCTTCGTTGATTTTCTGGGAAGTCATTTCGTTTGGGATTCTTCTGTTCGTGCTCTACAAGTATGCCTTCCCCGGTATCTTGAGCGCCTTGGAAGAGCGCGAAAAGAAGATCAAAGACAGCCTCGATCAGGCTGAGCAGCACCGGTCTGAGGCCGAGCGACGGCTCAAGGAATATGAAGCCAAGCTCAATACGGCGGGGAAGGAGGCTGAGGCCATCCTCGCGACGGCAAAGGAGCGGGCTCAACGGTTGCTCGATGAGAATGAACAGCGGTTGACCGCAGAAGCGGAGCGTATCAAAGGTGATGCGACGCGTCAGATCGACCAAGAGCGCCGTAAGGCGTTGCAAGATATCCGAGCCCAGACGACAGAACTCGCTTTGATGGTGGCGGAGAAAGTGGTTCAGCGGAGCTTAGTAGAGGCTGATCACAAAAAATATGCAGACGAGGCGCTTGAGGCGCTTTCGAAATCACAGCCCCGTTAAGTTGCCGTGCTCTTCGGGTGGAGTCAGCTTAGGGTGACTCCACCCGGTCGGTAGCCTTCCAGATCCACCGTTACGAATTTAAACCCCAGCTTTTTCAGCCTGGCACTAATTTCTGTACAGCGATTTGATTCCATGAGTCGTGGGATTTCGTCCTGTGCCAATTCAATCCGCGCAATCTCACCGTGATTTCGCACTCGAAAATGACGGAATCCTTCATGATGGAGCACAGCTTCTGCTCCTTCGACGCGGCTTAATTGTGCGCTGGTGATTACGATTCCACGCGGGATTCGTGATGAAAGGCAGGCAGCGGCTGGCTTGTCCCAATTTGAAAGTCCCAGCTCTTTGGCAAGGATGCGGATATCGGCTTTCGACAGTTCAGCCTCAACGAGCGGGCTTCGCACACCCCATTCCCGAGCCGCTTTGATGCCGGGACGGTCATCACCCAGATCGTCCAGGTTGGTTCCATCGACCACATACGCGACAGCCCGTGATTGCCGCACATTCCCAAGAAGTTGGTACAGGTCGGTCTTACAATGAAAACAGCGATTCGCGTCATTCCTCACGAAGTCATCAATGGTCAGCTGATCCGTCTGTACGGTTTCATAGCGGGCGCCAATCTCCTGAGCGACCTGTTCGGCAGCTTCCAACTCAAGAGATGGAAACGTCGGTGAGATGGCCGTGATGCCGACCGCCTTCTCGTGGAGTTGGTCGTGCGCGACTTTCAGAACGAAGGTGCTGTCGATTCCACCGGAATAGGCCACCACGACCGAGCCCATCTCCGTTAGGAGGGTTCGGAGCTGATCGAGCTTCTGTTGCAAAATGGGTGGTTGCATACGGTGTGCTTTACTCAAGCCTAGTGGCGAACTTTTGCCTTCGCGATATTGCCAACTACGACGAGGGCGTAGTGCTGAGGGTCCAGGTACTGTTTGGCCACGCGCTGCACGTCTTCTTTCGTCACTCGCTCAATCCATTTTGGGTACTGACTAAAATAGTCGAACCCCAATCCGAAAAACTCCACTTGCGCCAAGACTTGCGCCAGCTTCGACGTAGAATCCAGCCGTAGGGGGAAGCTGCCCATCAAAAATGCTTTGGCCTCAGCCAATTCCTGATCGCTGACCGGGGCCTCACGAATCGCCTTCATTTCGATTAAGACGCCGCTGATGGCTTGATTGGTGGTTTCTGTCCGAGTCTGGAGGTTGATCCAGAACGAGCCCGGCATCACCCGTGCATCGTAATGACTCATAATCCCGTATGCCAACCCCTGTTTATCCCGGATGGTATCCATAAGGCGAGACGAAAATCCTCCAGCACCCAGGATATGATTCATGACGGTCACGGCGTAAAAATCAGGATTGGTTCGACTGATCCCATGGTGACCGATCACAATGGTGGATTGTGTGAGATCCTTCTCGACGAGCTGCACGGTCTTCTTGTCGATGGCCGTCGGCTTCTTAACCGCTCTGGACGGCACAGCCCCTTTCTTCCACGATCCGAAATGCGTCTGTACGAGCGTCGTCGCTTGTTCCGCCGTGACGTCACCGACGATGGTCAGGATCACTTGGTTGGGTAGATACTCCTTGGTATAGAAGCTTTGAACCTCAGCCAAGGTGATCTTACTCAGTGTCTCTTCTGTGCCATTCACTGGCCAACGATAGGGATGGTTCTGGAAGACTAACTGATTAAAGGCCTTCATGGCGACATGTCCGGGATCGTCATTGTCGCTAGAAATTTCCCCAAGGATCTGAGATCGGACCCGTTCAAATTCTTGCTTGGGGAAAGCTGGGTGCTGAAGAATATCAGCCAACAGGGTGAACCCGAGATCGATATCTTTTTTGAGCGTGCGTGCAGATGCGGTTGTGTAATCTTCACCTGCATGGACCGTCAGCGAGCCACCGACAAAGTCAATCTGTTCGGCCAGTTGCCTCGAGGATCTAGTTGTTGTCCCTTCATCTAAGAGGCTGGCCACCAAATTTGCGACACCCGCTTTTTCTGGAGGATCCTGCGCAGCGCCGGCCTTGATCAGGGCATGGATTTCAACGATGGGAAGGAAATGTTGTTCCAGGACGAGTACCGTCATACCGTTGGGAGCGATGTATCTCGTCGGTGCGATGTCGGCGGCAAGCCCTGTCGTCGTGATACACATCACGAGTACGGCACACTGGACTAGTCCCATCAAGGAAGGCACTGACCTTCGTTGGATGGATCGTGGGTCAAGCCTCTGGCCTCTCGTGTTTCTGGATTCCTTACCCATGATCGTCTTTATAACTTTCCTTCTTGAGCTGTTGCGGGGCTTGATTCTAGGGGCTTCGTAGGTAAAGGAATAAGAATGCCGATGGTCCGATTATCTTGGGTCAGGTACTGTTTAGCGACGCGTTGGATATCTTTCGCTGTGATTGCGCGGATCCGTTCTATGTATTGATCGAGGCGTCGCCAGCCGGCACCGACCGATTCCAACTGTCCCAACAGCATGGCATGACGAAAATTCGAATCCTGCTCAAAGACGCGTGAGGCTTCTACCTGATTTTTGGCCCGCTGAAGTTCCTGCTCGGACGGCGGCTCATTCTGAAGCCGTTGAATCTCGCGGTGTAGAGCCTCCTCGACCGCTTCTACCTTCGCGGTGGGATTGACCAGCGCGTAGAAATAAAAGAGACCGGGATCCGCCTGGATCAGACTGTACTCTGCCCCAACCGATAAAGAATTCTTCTGCTCATAGACCAAGTTCTGGTAGAGCCGAGAACTTTTCCCGTGCGAGAGGACTGATTCGAGAATGTCGAGCGCATAGGAGTCCTCGCTCGAATAGTTAGGTACGCGAAATCCCATCATGACAAACGGCACCTGCGCTTCGCGTTTCAAGAGAAAACGGCGCTCGCCTCGCTGTTCCGGTTCCGGCGCCAGGGTTTGTTTTGGGGAGGGGCCTCTGGGAATCGGTTCAAACAGACGCTTGATCGTCGGCAGGAGAGCGTCGGCCTTGATATCGCCCACAACCACCAGGGTTGCATTGTTGGGAGAGTAAAACGTGTCGTAGTGGCGTTGCAAGTCTTCGAGAGACATCGCATCGAGATCCGCAAACCATCCAATGACCGGCCAATGGTAGGGATGACTGAGGAAGGCTTGGGCAAAGAGCGCTTCAACCAGCGCACCCTGCGGGTCATCTTCGGATCTGAGGCGGCGTTCTTCTTTCACGACGTCGCGCTCGGTCTGAAATTCGCTGTGATCGAGAAGGAGGCCCTGCATCCGATCGGCCTCCAACTCAAGAGCCAGTCCGACACGATCCGCTGCCACGTTTTCAAAATAGGCGGTAAAGTCTTGTCCTGTAAATGCGTTGTCGATGCCGCCGTTCTTTCTGACGATTCTAGAAAATGAACCTTTCGGATACCGTGCCGTGCCCTTGAACATCATGTGCTCAAGCATGTGTGAGAGTCCGGCCCGTCCCATGACCTCGTTTCGAGAACCGACTTTGTACCAGACCTGCACTGTGGCGACCGGAGCCTTGGGAACTTCAACCAGCAGCACTTTCATGCCGTTTGAGAGGATGTATTCACTCGGCTCTGCTCCCAGCACGATCGAGATCGAGCCGAAGACGAGCAACGCCGTGAGGAGGTGGATGCGCCAATGAAAGTGGATAGTCTGCATGATCATGATGGGGTACAAATTTCTATGCTAGCAACGAGTTTCAATAGGTGTCAAGGTAAGGGAAGGTCGGTTGCTGGGGAGCTCACCAAGTTGTCCGCAGGCGCCGAGAACGTCCCGTCCGCGGCTCTTTCGAACAAATGCATCGAGGCCGGCGTCGCGGAGGATGGATTGGAAACGAAGTACTGCCTGTTCGGAAGGGCGACGAAAAGGGCTGCCTGGAAATTCATTGAATGGAATCAAGTTGACCATGCATCGCATGGCTCTGAGCAATTGTATCAGTCGGCGGGCATCAGCGGCATGATCGTTGACGTCTGCGAGCAGCACATATTCGAAGGTCAGTCGTTGGTGAGGGGCGAGCGGATAGCGGCGACAGGCAGCCAGGAGTGATTTCAGTGAAGCGATCTCGCTGGCGGCAGGCATTAGCGCTCGTCGCTGCTCTTCAGTGGTGGCATTGAGGGAGATGGCGAGGTTCACGCCGAGCGCTGCGACCTCCGGAAGGCGAGATGCCAGCCCCGCTGTGGACACCGTCAGGCGTCTACGCGACCACCCAAGACCCCACGGTTTGTTGGTCAACGCAGTCACGGCCGCCTTGAGACTCTCCACATTGGCCAGCGGTTCTCCCATCCCCATGAACACGAGATTGGTAATGTGTTCATCGGAGCTTAGTAGGTCTTGCGCGGTCAGGACCTGATCGATGATTTCATGAAGCTTGAGGTTGCGTTTCAGTCCCATTCTCCCAGTCAGGCAGAATCCACAATCCAACATGCACCCAACCTGAGTTGACACGCAGAGCGTCAGCCGATCCTCATCCGGAATCAGGACGGCCTCGATCGTCAGGCCATCGTCGAGCATCAAGAGCAGTTTGCGGGTTCCATCCTGGGACGATAAGATCGTGGTCTGTGCCGAGCGCCCGACCTTCGTGGATGGAGAGAGCGTCATGCGATCATGCATGGGGAGATCCGTCATGTCGGTGAGAGTCCGCGCGCGCTGTTGATAGAGCCATCGCAAGATTTGCTGTGCACGATAGTCCGGCCAGTGTTGCGCACGGACAAACTTCACCATCTGGGGTTCGGTGAGACCTAAGAGCGTTGTCACGGCACCGGAAGCGATTATCTGAGAGTCGGCCATATCATCCTCAACGCTAGGAGCCTACCATAGCGGAAGTCATGCCGCATACGGCCAGACCCATCATCGGGTCCGGAAACTTCTTTCATTGCAGACGGCTCTGTATATAATGAACTCGGATGAGTGTCGTCAGGCCATCATGATGAAGATTGCTACCAAGTATCGTTCTATCCATGGCTGCGGCCTGGTGGTCGCGCCCATCCTGGTGCTCGCCCTCGGAGGGGGGTTCTCATACGACGGGTATGCGGCACAGGTTGAGCCCTCCGAACAATCGACGGTCACTGGCTGTACGACAGCGGAGGAGTGTTTTGTGGCGGCGGCCTGGCCGAAAGAGCGACTCGGTCAGGCGTTGACGAAAGATCAAGTGGTGGCGCTCAAGCTAGAACGTCTCCGAAAGGTGATGGAAGGATTTCCCGGGACGCAGTGGGCCAAGCGTGCCGGGTTGTTGTCCGGGGTGATCTTGATCGATCGAAGTCCCGCTGCCAGTCTGCCATACCTTCGGGCAGCCCAGCGGGATTTTCTTGTGCTCGATGATTACATTCGATTCTGGATCGGAGAGGCCTTGCTGCGTCTTGGGGAGGCCAAGGAGGCGGCCAGTATGTTTGAGGGGGTGCCACAAGCGGTCCCCGATTCTAATCTTCTCAATCAGGTTGCGCTCCGTGCTGGGGAAGCGTGGTATCAGGCGTCCAGCTGTCCCGAGGCCGTGTCCTGGTTCGCGAAGGCCCTCAATGTCAATGACAAGGATCCTCAGGTCGCTCAGGCTTGGTTACGGTCAGCGTCTTGTTCGCTCCGAGAGAATAAATTGGCGGAAGGACAAGAAACGCTGAAGCAGCTGTGGTTGAAGTTTCCGCACACGAAAGAGGCTAAGGAAGCCGAGACTTTGCTTGGGGGCAATATTGGCGGGGTACCGTGGACCGCGGCGCCCGACACGTATTATGAACGCGCTCAGGCTTTTCTAGGGCAGTCGCTCCACGCGGAGGCCATCGAGGAGTTGAAAAAGTTCCTGGCGCGAGATCCGACCTCCTCTCACCGTGGGGAGGCCAGGCTGAAATTGGGTATCGCCCAAGTTCGTTTAAAGCTGTACGACCAGGCACGTGAGACCTTTCATGCGTTGACGGCTGAGCGAGAGTCTCGCGCGGATGAGGCCACTGTCTGGCTGGCGAGGGTCTATCTCAGGCAGGGATTTGGGGAGAAGCTCTTGGATCTTTGCCGGACACTCCCGAAGCGGATGGTCACTCCAGAGCAGAAAGGGCAGATTAATCTATTCGCCGGGATCTGGCTGGAGGATGAGGCACGGTTCGATGAGGCAATCGCGAGGTATCGGCAGGTGGCCAAGTTGGGAGAACCGGCCTCTCAACGAACTGAAGCACAATGGCGGGAAGGGTGGGTGCTGTACCGAACGGCTCGTTATCAGGAGGCGATCAGCGTGTGGCAGCAGATCGTCGATCAGAAGGACAGCGATCTAGAGCCACAAGCCCTCTATTGGATTGCACGTTCCTACGGTCATGTGGACAGTGTGAAGTCAACGGAGATATTTGCGCTGCTCTGTCAGCGGTTTCCGCACACCTACTACTGCCAGTTGGCGCGCGAACAGAGTGACCTGTCGGTTCCAGGGCAGACGAAGCAGGAAGGCTCAGTCGTCGCGATCTCGTCTACTCCGTCTGCTGTTGAAGTCACGCAGGCGCCGGTCCAGGACAGTCAGGCCAGTAGCCGGATGCAGATTGAGCTCCACCCGGCGTACCGGCGGGCGGTAGAACTCAGAACGCTCGGTCTTGAGCAAGATGCCGCGAGAGAGCTTGGCGCGTTGACGGATCGATATAGCCGCGACTCCGAGGTGTTGGCAGCATTATCCATCATGTTGAATGAGGTCGGTGCCTACCATCATGCCTTGCGTCTGGTGCGGTCTCGATTCCGTGAAAAGTTAGAGCGAACCGGTGGAGTGGTCGCAGATGGATTGTGGAGCGTGGCCTATCCCACGGGATTGATTCCTACGATCAAAATGTCGGGAGCGAACGGGGTTGATCCGTTTCTTGTTGCGGCCATCATTCGGGAAGAGAGTCAATATGATCGGAGAGCCGTCTCTCGCGTCGGAGCGATCGGATTGATGCAGGTCATGCCCGCCACCGCCAATGCCGTGGCTCAACAGCACCGTCTTCCAAGCCTCTCCCGAGAAGATTTGTTTGATCAGGAGACAAATATCCGGATCGGGGCTCGGTATGTCGAGCAACTGTTTACACAGTTTTCTGGCAATGTTGTGCAGGTGATTGCTGCCTATAATGCCGGTCCCATCGTCGTAGGCACTTGGGCGGCGACCTATCGGGGGCGGAGTGAGGATGAATTTGTGGAGCTGATCCATTATCAGGAGACCAGGCAATACGTCAAACGGGTTTTGCGGAGTTATAAAGAATATCTGCGTCTGGCGGGGACTCAAAAAGTCGTTTCTTGACAAGATCTTGTGAACTTTTTATAGTGCGCCACAATCCGTAGGGTCCATAACGAAGAGGGGCTGATTATGTCATTGGATCGACTTGATGCATTGGAAACTCGCATTCGTGATCTGGTGAAGCTTGTCCAAGAGTTTAAACGAAAGAATGCGCTCTTAGAGGAAGAGCTCAAGGCGGCTCGCCAGCGGTTGGCTTCGCAGGATGATACGAATCGCCAATGGGAAAAGGAACGGATGGACATCAAGACCAGGATCGAAAAGGTCATGAATGAGATGGAGTTGCTCGAATGTGTCGAGGATCCTAAGGAGGTGGCCATTGACTAAGACCATTGATGTAGAAATTTATGGTCAGCGGTACGCGATCACGGGAGGCGGCGATGATGCCTATGTCCGGCGGCTGGCCAATTTTGTCGACGATCATATGAAGCATCTGGCGGAAGGAATGAAGACAACGACCCCATCGAAGTTGGCGGTGCTGACGGCGATCAATCTTGCTCATCAGCTGTTTGAGTCCGAGAAGAAGCGAGTCCAAGGAGAGGCTGATGTCGAACGGCGGATGGTGACGTTGATGGAATCGATCGATGAGCAGATGCCGACTTCGCTCTTTCGATAGCGGAGATTCGCCTTGCTTTCAAAGAGTCCCTTTGTTAACATATAGATAGGTGAGTGTGCGGATGAGTAGGGAAGAGTGATATCGCCGATTGTTGATCGCCTGGAAACGAGTGCTAAGAAAACCACAAGAGAACGTTTGTTTGATAGGATACGAAGTGTTCATTCGGTGGATGCTCAAGCTATGGGTCGTGCGTGGGCGGCGTCACATGGGCGCCCAGCGGCCAGTTTCTGAAATTGAAGCGATCCGGCGAATACCTGTCGGATGGAACGAGTATCTACCCTCCATGCCTGTTTCGATCGCTGACTCTTTCCAATGGCTGATGTCTGGAAACAGACGCCTAAGGAAGGGCAGAGAGAGAAACTTTCTGAGTATGGCATCGTATCCTGGCAATCTCTTGCGGCTCCAGGCGAGTCGACTCGCGGTCTCCTAAGACTCTTCCATCTCTTCACCTCACATTAGTTATTCGCGTTCATTCCGCTCAGTCTGAGGCGGGGGCTCCGCATCAGGTTGAGCCTATTGGATCTGATTGTTTTCAAGAAGGGGGTGACTCCCATTTCTACATCAACTGTCGTGTACATAATCCTTTCGTTGATCTTCGGAGCTGTGGCTGGTGCTGGAGTATTTGATTTCCTGCGACGACGGATGACAGGTGCCAAGCAGGCTGAGGCAGAAGACTTGGCTAAGCAGGTTGTGCAGAACGCACAGCGAGAGGCCGAGAATGTTGTCAAAGAAGCCAGGTTTGAAGCTAAGGATCTGGTCTTCAAGGCAAAGTCCGAATTCGAGCAAGAGGAGAAAGCCAAACTTGCTGAACTCTCGACGGTGGAGAAGCGTCTGATCCAACGAGAGGGAGGACTTGACGGGAAAGTTGCCGCTCTGGAAAAGAGAGAAACTGAGTCACGCAAGCGCGAGGCAGATTTCGCGAAGCGAGAAGAGGGGCTGGCGGTCAAAGAGTCTGCCTGCGCCAAGGCTGAACGCGAACATCGAGACGCGCTGGAACGGGTCGCCGGGATGACGGCCGATGAAGCCAAGAAACAATTGATCCTCGAAATGGAATCGCAAGCGAAACTCGAGGCCGTAGGCCTTGCCAAGCGCACGATCGAAGAGGCTCGTGAGAACGCCGAGCGTGAGGCGCGGGAAATCATCACCAGCTCGATTCAACGTGTCGTTCGTGATTATGTCGCGGAATCCACGATCTCGGTGGTTCCCATTGCCAACGATGCCATGAAAGGTCGAATCATCGGTCGGGAAGGGCGCAATATCCGTGCGCTTGAAGCGGCGACGGGTATTGATCTGATCATCGACGAAACTCCTGAAGCCGTGATTATCTCTGGGTTCGATCCGTTGCGGCGCGAGATTGCCAAAGTGTCGCTGGAGCGCCTGATGCACGACGGGCGTATCCATCCCACGCGCATTGAGGAGATTGTCGAAAAGGTCAAGGTCGACATCGACAAGCTAATGTATGAAGAAGCAGAGAAAATTATTTTCGAACTGGGGCTTTCGGACTTTCATCCTGAGTTGATCAAGGTCTTGGGGCGACTCAAGTATCGCACGAGCTACGGGCAAAATAACCTCTATCATGCCCGTGAGGCCTCGTACATTTGCGGCATCATGGCGTCGGAATTGGGTCTCGATGTCCGACTAGCTCGGCGCGGCGCCTTGCTGCATGATATCGGTAAGGCGGTCAGCCATGAAGAAGAGGGACCGCATGCCATGCTCGGGGCCGAGATCGCCAAGAAATACGGCGAATCTCCAAAGATCGTTAACGCGATCGCCGCGCATCATGAGCAGGTGGAGCCGATTTGCCCGGAGAGTGTGTTGGTGGCGGCGGCCGAGGCGTTGTCGGCGGCGCGTCCAGGTGCGCGGCGGGAAGCGCTGGAGTCGTATGTGAAGCGGTTGGAAAAGCTGGAATCGCTCGCGACTGGGCATAAGGGCGTGCAGAAAGCCTACGCGATCCAAGCCGGACGTGAAATTCGCGTCATTGTGAGGCAAGAGGACATCACCGATGCCGAGTCGTTTCAGCTGTCTCGTGAATTGGCGAAGAAGATCGAGCAAGAGTTGACCTATCCGGGACAGATCAAGGTCACCGTCATTCGAGAAAGCCGCTACGTGGAATACGCCAAATGAAAGTCCTTTGTCTCGGGGACATCATGGGGGAGCCGGGCCGCCGGGCTGTCGCTCGGGCCGTACCTCGGCTGGTCGCGCAGCATCATATTGATGCGGTCATTGCCAATGGTGAAAATCTGGCAGGAGGCTTCGGGGTGACGCCGGAGTTGGCCGAGGAACTGTTCGACACCGGCATCTCGGTGATCACTACCGGAAATCATGCCTGGGATAAAAAAGAGGCGATCGATTATTTTGATCGTGAGCCCCGCTTGTTGCGGCCGGCGAATTATCCGGCGGGCGTCCCTGGAAATGGGAGTGTTGTCATCGAGACCGCAGGCGGTGAGCGGCTGGCCGTCTTACAGTTGATGGGCCGGGTGTATATGCCGACGATCGATTGCCCATTTCAGACGGCAAAACGTGAGCTATCACGGCTGAAGCGCGAGACGTCCGCGATCATCGTTGAGATGCATGCGGAAGCCACGTCTGAAAAGATGGCCATGGGGCATTTCCTGGATGGAGAGGTGGTCGCTGTCGTCGGGACGCATACGCACGTGCAGACGGCCGATGAACAAATCCTGCCGAAGGGCACTGCGTACATCACGGATATCGGCATGACGGGACCGCTCCATTCGGTGATCGGAGTCAAGAAGGAATTGGCGATCGAAAAGTTTTTGACCGCGATGCCGAGGCGGTTTGAAGTCGCATCAGGACCTTCCGTATTTTGCGCGGTTCTGCTTGAGCTCGATCCCCGCCTGGGCAAGGTGATCAGGTTTGAACGCATTCGCAGCATCGATTAGCAGGCTGTGAAAAAGTCCACCAGCGGCATTCTCGCACCGCGCAAGGTCTCAACGTATCAACCGCGAACGCGTCGGTCTGTCGCGTACTACGGCCTTGCTGCACAGACTTTGTGAACAGCCTGCTGGTGAGCTTCAAAGGAGAGGACTCACGACTACGTACTCTCGCCCGCCCCTTTTCGCGTCCGAGTTGACCTCGAGACATGTCCTCACCGTCTCGGAACTGACTGCCATGGTTCGGGCTTCCCTCGAAACGGACTTTGCCGAGGTCTGGCTTGAAGGGGAAATTTCGAACCTGCGCGCACCAGGGTCCGGGCATCTCTACTGTACCCTCAAGGACCAGACGAGTCAGATTCGGGCGGTGATCTTCCGTTCGGCGGCCGTTCGGTTGCGGTTCGGCCTGGAGGAGGGTCTTCAAGTCGTCGTGAAAGGGCGACTCTCCGTCTACGAGCCTCGTGGAGAGTACCAGGTCATACTTGATCATCTCGAACCCAAGGGGCGAGGCGCTCTCCAGTTGGCGTTTGAGCAGCTCAAGCGTCGCCTTGAAGCCGAGGGGCTCTTCGATGTGGACGGCAAACAATCGCTACCTGCATTCCCTCGGACGGTCGGAATCGTGACCTCGCCGACCGGGGCAGCGGTTCAAGATCTGATCACCGTATTGCACCGTCGCTGTCCTATCTTGAGTATCATCATCGCGCCCGTACCGGTGCAGGGGGTGGGATCGGCTGAACAGATTGCAGCCGCCATTCAGGCATTGAACCGGCTCGGAGTTGTCGACGTCATCATCGTTGGGCGGGGCGGCGGTTCATTGGAAGATCTGTGGAGTTTTAACGAAGAAATTGTCGTGCGAGCCATTGCTGCGTCACAGGTGCCCATTGTATCTGCCGTTGGGCATGAGACAGATGTGACACTGGCAGACTTTGCGGCGGACGTACGGGCTGCAACTCCGTCCGCTGCCGCCGAACTGGTTGCCCCGGTGTTAACGGAGATCGTTGAGCGGCTGGGCATGCTTACCGCCCGCTGTCAGCAAGCCATGACCGCACAATGCCTGGAACAGCATCAGCGACTTGATCTTCTACTTGCCCATATGGGCAACATCAGGTTTAGAATTCTCAAAGAAGCTCAGCGGGTGGATGGCCTAGTGGCAGGCATGCGAGAAACAGTCCGCGCCCATCTCAAACACGCGATGGTGAATGCGCAAACATGGACGCACGCGCTACGATCGAAGAGTCCGGTGCTCCACGTGCGTCAGGATTTGCTGATCGTTCCACAGTTGCGATCGCGTGTGATCGCTGCCATGAACCATAGCCTCAAACGGAAGACCCAGCATACCCATGCGTATCTGGACCGATTGAAGGGGCTGAACCCGCTCGCGATTCTGGATCGGGGATACGGGATTCTCGAGACGGTGCCTGGTGGCCAGATCATTCACGATGCCGGACAGGTGTTTGTTGGGGAGAAGATCTTGGCACGTTTGGCCAGGGGTCAGATCCGATGTACGGTGGAGGAGGTTAGGTTGGATCCGTCAGTTTAAAAGCTGGTTGGGACTTCGTTATAATGGGCGGCGGGTTGGCGTGAAAGGAGAATGGTTGTGGCTGGGGTGAAGTTTGAACAAGCGATGGCCAGATTGGAAGCCATTGTGG
This sequence comes from Nitrospira sp., assembly GCA_005116745.1. Lineage (NCBI taxonomy): Bacteria > Pseudomonadati > Nitrospirota > Nitrospiria > Nitrospirales > Nitrospiraceae > Nitrospira > Nitrospira sp. The sequence goes on from SWDS01000001.1 coordinate 216,368, forward strand.
GTGAATTAGAGAATGGAGATCTGCCCCTGGATGAATCGTTGAAGATTTTCGAGGAGGGCATTCGGCTGTCGAGGAATTGCTTAAAGGTATTGGAAGACGCTGAACGGAAAGTCGAAGTGCTCGTCCAGGATACGAATGGAAAAAAGCAACTACGCGCCTTCACCTCCGATGACATTGATGTCCAGGGTTCCGCTGAAGACTCATAACAGGTCGCTCTTCTGAGTCTCGTTCTTTTCTCATCTTTCCCACTTTGCGATTCTCATGAGTATGAACAGACAACGCGATAAGGATCGTTGTGACCTTGTACTGACGGCTCGGGGATTGGTGCAGAGTCGAGACGCCGCAGTCCGGATGGTGCTTGCGGGAAAGGTCCGAAGTAACGGAGTGATCGTCGACAAACCCTCCAGAGTGATTCCCGTCGATGCGGTCATCGAGATGATCGGTGAGACCCAGCCGTTCGTCAGCCGAGGGGGCGAAAAACTGGAGGCAGCGCTAGACGCCTATTCGATCGCCCCCCAAGGATTGATTTGTCTCGACGTGGGGTGCTCGACCGGAGGGTTCACCGATTGTTTGCTCAAACGAGGGGCTGCGAAGGTCTACGCGGTTGACGTGGGCTACGGGCAATTTGATTGGCGGCTCCGACAAGACCCACGCGTCGTGCTGAGTGAGCGGACCAACATTCGCTATCTGCCTCCGTCTGCCATCCCGGATCTGGTTGATTTAGTCGTCATCGATGTATCGTTTATTTCATTGACGAAGGTGCTTCCACCCATCCTGCCGTTTCTCCGTGCTCCAGCCCGCGTCATTGCCTTGATCAAACCGCAGTTTGAAGTCGGCAAGGGCCAAGTAGGTCGGGGTGGCATCGTGCGTGATGACGCACAGCGAGCAGAGGTTGTTCAGAGAATCGTCCAATTCGCGGCGGACAAGGGGTTGAAGACCATGGGGACGGTCGCCTCTCCCATCAAAGGGAAAAAAGGCAACCAGGAAATATTAGCAATCTTTGAGTACGAGACCCCATTTCATGGTATGTAAAGTCTGTCGTAATTGCTGAGCGTTCATTCAGGAGGGCCAATGAAAGTACTCGTCACGGGCGGTGCAGGGTTTATCGGGTCTCATGTGGTGGACCGACTCGTTGAAGAGGGGCATCAAGTTGTCATCGTGGACAATCTGGCCACTGGCAAGCGGAAGAATGTCAATCGTGCGGCGAGTCTCTACAAGACTGACATTACCAGCTGGCGTCTTGAACGGGTGTTTCGCAATGAACGGCCTAATATTGTCCTCCACATTGCGGCTCAGATCAATGTCCCTCGTTCGATAGCCGATCCGGTGTTCGATGCGCAGGTCAATGTCTTGGGAACCATGAACGTGTTGCAGCAAGCGGTTCGGTATGGATGCCGAAAGGTTGTGTTCTCCTCATCCGGTGGAGCGATCTATGGTGAACAGGAGACACTTCTAGCGACTGAATCTCACGCAGCCAAGCCACTCTCACCCTATGGCATCAGTAAACTGTGCGGCGAACATTACTTGTCCTATTTCCAACGGGTGAGCGGGATTCCAGTCGTCAGCCTCCGGTATGCTAACGTCTATGGGCCGAGGCAGGATCCCGATGGAGAAGCCGGAGTCATTGCCATCTTCATTCAAAAGATGTTGAACAACGAGCAGCCCATCATTCATGGAAACGGCCGTCAAACACGTGATTTCGTATTCGTCGACGACGTGGCCGAAGCAAACTTGGCCGCCATGGGGCAGGATGCACATGGAGTGTATAACGTCGGAACAGGGGCTGAGACATCCGTCAATGAGTTGTTCCGGATGCTTGCCGGGCTGACAGCTTCGAGCGTCAAGGAATTGCATGGCCCGGCCAAAGCTGGCGAGCAGATTCGCAGTGTGGTTGACCCGTCACGGATCAAACAAGAACTTGGGTGGGAGGTCAAGGTGGACCTCGCCGAGGGTCTGAAGCAGACGGTGGAATTTTTTCAAGGGAAAAGCCGCTAGCCTGCCGGCTACAGTCTGCAGGCAGGCCGACTAGTACGCCCTCAGACGAACCTGACGACTCGCGACTGTCAGTGTCTTACAGAGCGTATCCGATCAGTATCGAGCGACGCTCCCATCAACTTGGATTGACCAGGCATCGATTCCACCGATCAAATTCTTCACGTTCGAGAATCCCTGCTGGAGGAGAAAGCCTGTGGCATCTCCGCTCCGCATCCCGTGATGGCAGTAGGCGATAATTTCAGTATTTTTGTCCAACTGGGACAGTGAGTTGGGTAAGGTGCCAAGCGGGATGAGGAGAGAGTTGTCCAGCTTGGCAAGCTGATTTTCCCAAGGCTCCCGTACATCCAACAGCACCAGTTTATCCCCTTTATCGAGTCTCGACTTCAATTCTTTCGGTGTGATGACAAAGCTCATATGGTCTCCTCCTCGTACATGAAGACAAGATCATAAGCGACGGGAGAAAAATCTGTCAAATGCCGTTCTTCTTGTAGGTGACGGCAGGCCAGCGAGTTACTTCAGAAGCTCACACTGTTTCGAATGTCCATCGTCCCCGCCGGTCGGGAAGGGTGAGTGCCTGGTGTAGATGTGTGATGAAGGTTGATCGTGGAAGCTCTTCCGCGCCGAACCGACTAACATGGGGAGAGAACTGTTGGCAGTCGATGAGGCGAAAGTTCCAGGCCCGAAGCTGCGTGACGAGCTTCACAAGCGCCACCTTGGATGCGTCATCGACTCGCGTAAACATCGATTCGGCAAAGAAGGCGCTACCAAGCGAGACACCATAGAGTCCTCCGATCAGGCGATCATCCTGCCATGTTTCCACCGAATGGGCGTAACCGAGTTCGTGCAAGTGGGTATAGGCATCCAGCATGTCCCCCGTGATCCAGGTGCCTCCTTCTGGATATTGCGGGCGCGGTCCTGCGCATTGTGCCATGACCTCTCGGAAACACGTGTCAAGGGTGAGGGTAAACACGTTTGAACGAAGGCTTCGTTTAAGGCTGCGCGAGACATGGAGTTTGTCAGGAAACAACACGGCGCGAGGATCCGGCGACCACCAGAGAATCGGTTGATCGTCGTTGTACCAAGGGAAGATCCCGTGCCGATAGGCTTCGAGCAGCCGTTCCGGACGGAGGTCGCCTCCTACGGCGAGTAGCCCTTCTGGCGATGCCCGATCAACCGAGGGGAAACGGAAATCGTGCGGTCTTAAGCGGAACATTGCCACGTACGATACGTGAAGCGAAGGGAAAAGACTATGTCAGGAGAAGACTGCGGGTTTCTAGCATGCCCAAGAACGTGCTAAACTGCATCAATAGTATGAATATATCGGAGGTCGCACCATGGGAACTACACGCAAGACGATCACCGTCACGGAGCAACAGGATCAATGGATCAAGGCCCAGATCGAACGTGGCAAGTTCACGAACGACAGCGAATATATCCGCGATTTGATCCGACGCGATCAGGACAGCGCCAAGTTTCAGACGTTGAAGGACGCCATTCAGGAGGGGTTGGATAGCGGCGTCAGTGACCGCACTGTGCCGCAGATTATGGAGGGGGTCGAAACGCGGCTGAAGGCGAATGGCCAGTTATAGTCTCTCGTCGAAGGCCGCCACCGATCTCGAGGGCATCTACGAATACACGATCCTTCATTTTGGACTGGAACAGGCTCGGGTCTATCTCCTCGGTTTGCACGCGCGGTTCCAGATGCTGGCGGAGCAGCCGACGCAGGGGCGGAAGGCTGATGAACTGGCACCGGGATTGCGGCGGGTTGAGTATCAATCCCACGTAGTCTTTTACATCCCGAAGGACCACGGTATTCGGATCGTGCGTGTGCTGCACCAACGCATGGACGTCACGAGGCATGTGTAGCCACAGGTGAGTGAAGCGTCGGCACGCCAAGCATGGACATACACTACCCTTCGAGGAGCAACCCTCAGGGTTTGCAACAGGTCCTTCCGCAGCTCACCCGCGATCAGGTTCAGACGCTGATGCGTGAACTCAAGGATGATGGGAAAGTGTCTATTCCTGGCACGACTCAATCCTCCAGATGGTTTCCATGTCCCCTTGAGACCGTAATTGCGCCTAAAGCGACATAAACTAAAATCGGCGTAATCCTGGGCAATTCAGTGTAAGGCGGTATCTGTGAGAAGCCCTTCTGGCGATGCCCGATCAACCGAGGGGAAACGAAAATCGTGTGGTTTCAAACGGGACATCGCCACGTACGATACGTGAAGCGCGGCAAAAAGACTATGCCAGGAGAAAGATGAAAGAGGCGTCGTCGCTCAGACTCAATCTTCGAGTCAGAGTCAGCTATCGATCCGTTCCGGTAGTACACGACTGCTCTCGGATAGCGCGGCCATCAGGGATTCTCCTGAACGCTTAAGCCATTGTCGCCCTCACTGATAGACCATCCAATACGAGCGCATCCCGTCACGCTCAGCAAGCGTCTGGCAGTGTACCTCAGTCTGGCATGGCCGCTCGCGTGAACCCTGGGCTGTCATATCGTTACCGCGCGTATAATCCACAACGTATTCCGTGCGGGGCGCGGAGCAGCCACTTAGCGACAGGATCAGCCACAGCAACGCGCCGAGTGCGAGAGCACCTTTGCACCCATTATGAAGCCCATGACCCTCTTGGGATTGCATGAATGTGAACATCGTTGCCTCCTTTCCGAGCGAGTAAATAACAATAGATATTGACCAATAAGCCGGTGCGGCAGACTTCCATCCTGCCCTAATCTTCACGAGATCCAAACCCGCATTTGGAGTGGCTCTACCCCCCTTCTAGTGAGTGCCGTGAGCCCCTCCAGCAAGCGGCTCAGAGGCTTCCTCCCTTGGTGGAGGTGGTAGCTCCATTGCCTACTCGTCGAGTTGTTGCGCCATCTGCTCCCGCGTCCGCTCAAGAATCGATACAGTGCGTACAAAAACGAGTTCTATTCCATTAATGAGAGGCCAGCTCTGTCTTGTACGAACCAGGCAGGTCTCATGGAGACTGGCAGGCCTGTGCAGTCGGCTAGAGATGTGGATCTTCTCAGGGGAGAGGGCTTACGCTGATCCGGATAAGAATCTGCGATCAAGGGATATGGCTGAACCGGCAGAAAACTGGAAAGCACCGTCAGGACAAAGATGCCGGAGCCGTTTGGACACGGCTCCGGTCGGTCTTCCCGTCCTGGCGGCAGGCACTCACTTCATCACACTATATAGTTGCGGCAATTCGCTACTAACGGCTCATCCCATGAAACCGGCGGACAGGAGCGCAAATACAATAATCCCGATAAACAGCGCGGCATACAAATAGACCCATCCTGGCTCATGAGTTAGGTCGTCCTTTATATCCTTTAAGTGTAGATCATTCATAGAACACCTCCTTGTGTGAAACCTCCTATGTTCCGTAGAAGAGTGTTTGGATCATCCTCTTATGTTGAGTACATGCTAATAAACGGAAGGTTCTTTCGCTATCGCTCAGAAGAGTGAATTTTCGGCTACACCGAATGGGTGAGGGGATCGGTAAGCACAAGAAGGATCAATGGGACTTGAGGTATGTAAAAATAGCCTCCATGGGACGCAAACCGGTCGATCGCCGAATTGAAAAGCAGCCATTCAACGTCTGCGTTCTTATGGTAGGAGGTCGAGGTTATGACCAGAGTAGTGCTCTGCTGCTGCATGCATTTCCCTGTCGTAGGCTTGTCTTAGCTCTGCGTGCATTCTCCTGCCCCTGACAATCAACCAGACCTGTATACCGAAAGAACTTCGACCATGTTACGGCCTATGCTGAATTGGAGATGCACGAAAACCCTCCGACTCATTGACGAGCCGACCTCGAGACGTACTCCGACTTGGAAGCGGTCAAAACATGGTTCAGAAACATCTGTTTTGAATCATTGTGTCGCATCTGATGCCTGATGTTTTACGGGTCGGATAAGATTCGGCTTTCCCTCTTCACCGACGAAGACCACCAATAATCTCAACGGTATCTCACCTAAATTCTTTGCGCTATGCACGGTGTTCACAACTTCCAGAAACCCGCTCCCAGCGTTAAATGTCTGTCGAGCGCCATCCTCAAATTCCACCGTCATAGTTCCCTCAAGGACGTGGACGTAGCTGGGCACGGCATGCATGTGACGACCATTCTCCTTCCCCGGTTGGATTTCGACCAGGACCGAGGCCATTTCCGCCTTGTCGGTTTTGGGATATTCGATCTTCTGGCCACTGATCGTCGTGGAACCTTTCATCACCGCTGTCACTGTGAAATCTTGTGGCTCTGCACGCACTGAGACGGTCGTCTGGACCAACCCCAGAATCAAGAGGACTGAGAAAATGATTCTCATCGTCGTACCCCCATGAGCATGTGTTGTTGAACCGAAGAACGCGCATGCCCCACACCCTTGGAAGCCGTAGTAAGCCATCGCGCACCAGCACCATCCCATTGAGTCGGGCATCCACTTCAACAACGGGGATGGTACCACAGTGACAGTTCGTCATTGTTATTATGAGTAGCTGGACCGGAGCGGGCTCTATCTGTCCTCTTGGCCGTCAAGGTGTACCGAGGCGGCTGGCAGGGGTTTCGGGCTCGGATCGCCACCGAGAACTAGAGGCCACACCAGCACTCACGAATGTGGAACGGAGTAAGCCCACACTCCTCTTTGCAGCGCGTGGCGGTTCGCTTTGCGGAAAGTGTTTGAAGGGCATGCGAACGTCTCAAATTGGCCGTTCTGCGACCGTCGGTGGCCGACCCAAAGCATAAGTACACGACTGACTGCTACCAGCAAGTCAAATTGAATGACGTGATCAAGACCGAAGCGACTTTTGGAAGCATCCTTCACATCTCACTCCCAAATCCCATCGGCTGAGATCATGGTGATGGTCGTAGTTCAGACTTGGCGCTAACCGTGGTATGTCGTCCGATTCCCTGATTTTTATTTGTCTCGCCTTTCGAAACGACCTGTCCGAATGAGGCAAACAGCCAGGTCACAACGGTGCTGAACCACTCTCTTAGTACCGAATTGGATTCACCTCATGAATCTCTTTCGATACACACCCTTGGAATCAGGAGATGTGCGGAGTACGAGCACTCTTACTCAGCAATACGTAGAACGTTGAAAGCATTGAGATTACGGATGCCATCAAGTGACTCGATGCTCCTGTTCCCATAGTGGCATCTAGCTTGCTATGACGAATGTGGAATCGAACACGAGGCACGATACTCACTGGTCTGTGAAGCGCAGCCCGATCAGACGCTGAGGCGTTACCAGACAACCAACATAAGGAGCTAAAATTATGGCTAAGGGCGATCAAATTAATCTCAAACCTCATTTCAAGGAAGAAAAGCTCCCGTGCGAAGGAACAGTTGGCGACCTGTTTGTGTTCACCCCTTTGGGCGAGGGTGACGTGGACAGCAGAAAACAAGGCAGTGCAAGCTTGTGGTTTTGCACCAAGGGAGATGAGGGAAACAACAAAGCGATTTGGCTACGGGTTAAATTCGACGGCCAAATGACCTGCTCGGTGCCTCCACCCATACCGCCGCAAGATCATCCAGATCTCCAGCAGAGGTAGGTCGATTCCGTTCGGAAGTGGATAATTTAAATGGAAAGGATGTCTCAGAATGAAACCATACAAGGGAAAATTCACTAGCGAAACACAAACCTCAGAACCAGCTATCTTCGCTTCTTCTGATGGGGAAGGGGTGCATGGAGAATCTACATCAGTCGGAGTTGCCGCCATCGCGGGCGTTCAACTGAACACGACTTCCACCAGCAATGGCGCTGGCATCTATGGTGAGTGTCGTGGTGGCGGTGCCGGCGTCGTTGGTGTGAATGATGTAGTCACGTCCGGTGGCCCAAGCGGTCGAGGCGGTTATTTTAGGAGCCAACAGAAAGAGGGTATCCTTGCCGAAACAAAGTCGCCCACGGATGCCGCCATCGCGGGCCTTCAAAATAACCCTAGCGGCACGGGTGCGGCAATCTACGGTCAATGCATAAGTGGCCCAGGCGGACTTTTCAAGAGCGAACAGCAAGAGGGTATCCATGCTGAAACAAAGTCGCTCACGCATGCCGCCATCGCGGGCTTTCAGAATAACCCGAACAGCACGGGTGCTGCAATCTACGGTGAATGCATAACGGGTGTAGACGGCAAGCCTGGAACCGCTGGATTCTTCGTAGGCAATGTCGTGGTCACTGGTGACATCTCACTCCCGGGCGCAGACTTCGCGGAAGATTTCACTATCAAGGATGAGGTGTTCGCCGAACCTGGTACAGTCATGGCGTTGAATAGCACTGGTGAATTGGTGCCGTGCGTTGACCCATATGAAAAGAGAGTTGTCGGGGTCGTTGCCGGTGCCGGCTCCCACCGCACTGGAATCATCATGGACAAGCAGGAGAAGAGCGCTGTCCGCCGCCAGCCAATCGCGCTTGTGGGAAAGGTCTTCTGCAAAGTCGATGCAAGTTATGGATCAATAGAGGTTGGTGATCTGCTGACGAGCTCGGCGACACACGGCCATGCAATGAAAGTCAGTAATCCAAATCGTGCATTCGGCTCCGTCCTTGGCAAGGCGATGGCCCCGCAGGGCAAGGGCCTCGGACTCATTCCAATATTGATTTCGCTACAATGACACCACTGGCAAGATGGAGTACTAGATTATGGAAAACGTGAAGCACCATGTGAGGGCGAGCGGCCACAGCAGCCTTCGCGGCTTCTTCGGTTCTGACAGCGTTGCATTCGATCCCTCCAGCCCCAGCCTGCGAGAAAACATCGCAAAGGCGAAGGCACAAGTGATTTATAATCTCGCCACCGGTGCCACTGGCGATGACCAGGAAGACGCGATCAAGGATCATATGGTTAGATCAGAGAATAGTTACGAACTCATCAAAATGCTTCGTGCCATTGATGGGTGGGCGGGGCTTGATGACGAACTGCCTGAAGGACACCTTGATCCTATCGCTAAGACGATCGCTCAGGTGCTCGACCAGCGAGACTATGAAGTGTACAAGTTGATTCGACGCTACCTCAGCCTGCTCGACTATGAAGCAAGCCCCAATCTTGGAGACTGCTTTGTGCGGCTACTGCTCTGGCCCAGAGAGTTTCAAAACAATGAATTTGACTTCCTCCTCGACCGCAAGGCGGAGCTTTTAAAAACAATCACCACCGCCAGCATGCGTGAACGATCCAATATGGTAGCTGCAGCGAAAATCGATCCAGCCGCCGTAATCGGGCAGTACATCGTGGCGACACCCCATCGTTCTACCGATCTGGTCGCCTTGATGCACGAAGTCAACTATACAACACGCATTTGTTCCTTCCTGGTGAGGCTGGATTACCAACCACTCTATAATGTGATCGCAGAGATGGTCGACCCTGCCAAGACAAATTCTGAGCGCACCGCCTGCTGGGACACGTGCAGGCGCCTACGACTAAAAGAATTCCCAGCCGCAGCAAAGGCGGTCGAAGTAGTGGGTAGCAACGAAGCGAAGTCTACCGTCAACCGATTCATGGGAGCACTTGACGCGGCGATTGCCAATTTTCCACCGACACTGCCGGCACCGACCGCTGTGGGAGCGATAGTGGCGGCGCTGGGTAATGCAGGTAACACCCTGAGTGACCTCCGTACCGCAATTACCAATCTGCCGGATGCATTGGCCGGTGCTATCACCATATCAAACATCTTTGGCGCAGACCGTGATGACAAAGCACGACAACTCATAGGAGAACTTGACACTCAGGGGTGGCTCTCAAGCCTAGCGTTCACAATCAAACTCGAGATGGTGAACTGGCTGCTGTCCTCTCCTGGCCTGGTAGACGTTACCACCGATGATGAGGAAAATGCGATCAACAGCGTTATGCAGGCTGCTAAAGACTATGACCAAGCCGAACTCTACCAACTGGCACGAGCCGCAGGCTGGGAGTCGCTCTACTCAAACGTTAATGGTGATCAGTACGATACGCTGGAAAACATCTTAAATCAGCCGGTGTAGCGATTGCAGTGCTGCCTGGGGCATGTTGCTCTTCACGGAGGAAGATTCTGAGGCAGGATTCACTACCACATCTTGGCGCAACATCGTGGTTGAGGAAGGTCCAAACAATTTCGGGGCGTATGTTGCCGATCTCCCCGGATGCGTTGCCGTAGGGAGATCCGAAGAAGAAGTCTTACACCTGATTCACGAAGCTATCGAGTTTCATCTTGAGGACACCGACGACCTGAAGGGGTCAGGTCTATCATTTAGACAGCTTCCTGCTCGCCGCGCTTGAGCCGCCGACTCACCGTCACCTCATGGATGCCCAGGTACTCCGCAATCTCCCGCAAGCGCTACCCATACTGGCGATAGGCCACCGCGATCAGGTGTGCCTCGGGCCCTCCTCGGTCGCCCGTTATTGGCGGCGTTAGTACGACAGGGCTGAGGACCGCTTTATGGCCGTACGATCTCAGCGGCGAACTTCCGCTTCTGGCCGGAAGCGGACTTTAGCGAGACTCGAGTTCATCTGACATGGTCTGTCCGATGAAGTGACGATGAATACAAATGAGGTGACTACTCCTTGGATTTCTCAGTCGCGGCTAGGATGGGCTGGAACATCGGATCGGCGTCGAGCACGGCCTTCAATCCCTCACTCGCGAGGAAATACCGCCAGACCTCATCATCTTTTCCTGGTATGTCGTCAAACCAGCGTTTGGCCTCAGTCAAGTGCTGTAGCATCTTCCCTTTATCCCCGTAGCCCGGCATGAAAATCATGCTGTAAGCCATGGTGTATTCCGCGAGAAACTTGTCGAGCGGCAACTCGGCGAGGGCCGATGAGGCCTGAGCATCCTCGTACGCTCGGACGCTGTCGGGGTCGTGCAAGATCCGATTCCAGGCCACTTTGTTGATGCGGGACCAAGCCAGCTGTAGGAGCGCTTCAGCCTTGGGTGTCTTTCGGTCAGCTGGAATGTCTTTGACCAACGCTTCGAACGTCTCGATCATCGGAATCTGGTCATTGTTCCAGCGATAGGCCATGCCGAGCCGGAAGCGGGCATCCAACTGCTCAGGATGGGTGTTCGCAAGGGTTTCCAACGCAGGCAACAGCCGGTACAGGAAGTCTGCCGGGGTCGGTTGTGAGAATCCGCCCATCTCCATGCCGTTTGCGAGGTCGAGGCGACCGGCAGTCGCATAGGTGTTCCAATAGAACTCATTGACGGTCAGCGATAACGCCGGATCCTTGACGGTCAGTTTGTGGCTCTGGGCGGCTTCTCGAAGCAGGACCGCATAGAGATGTCTGCTCAGAACTGTCAGCGCATCGACCTGATGCGGATCGATGATCAGGATGCGATTGAGCAGGGCGACGCGATCGCGTAATTCAGGAAACGCGGCGGCGCGAGCAGCAGCGGCGGTCAGCGTTCCTGGCTGAGCTTCAGGACCCCACCGGACAATAGAGTCCGGAAGGGCGCGACTGATCTCCGTCGTGAACGGTAGCTTGTCGGCCACCATGCCCGCTGCTTCAGGTGTGGTGGCAACAGGGAGGTGGAAGACAGCCGTGTCGCGTGGGAACCCATGGGCTCTGAGTCCGGTGAAGATCACCCATTGTGTGGTGATGGATTTCATGGCGCGTCGCTCGCGTGTGATCGTGTTCGTCCACTGGACCGTGCCCGGACGGTACATCACCGGCGAGGTGAGAGGGTCATGATAGTGGACGGTCAGCGCGACCAGCGTGGTCGGGACTCCGATGACTTTCCCGTTCGGCTTCAGTCGGAAGGACCCGTTGGGGATCGGATGGACGTCGCTCACCGTAAGATGAAGGCCTGTTCCGGGCGGCGAGATTCCCAGCGCATCCATCACAAAGGCGGAGGCAGGAGCGCGGGACAGGTTATCTCCATAAAATACGAGCGGACCGGTACTGGGCCAGAGGACATTCATCCCAATATCCGACCGTTTCATAAACGGGGCATGAGCTGCGGTCAGCTCTTGCCAACAAGCCTCATGGGAGGTGTCCGTTGCCGGAGGGTTTGGAGAGCTGGCCGACAGCACCTTCAGGAGCTTGTATTGACACGCGAAGTCCAGTTGCCCTGTCGTGATTTTGTCGCCTTGAGCGATCGCTTCGGCATAGCGAACGGCTGTATCGACGGCGGCCTTGTGGGCGGTCTTGTGTTGAGTTGCCTTGTGAGGAGGTTTGGACGCCGCAGTCACAAGGTCAGGCAGGGTCGTCTCAACGGCCGTCAGTAGTCCTAACAGGAGTAGCATTCGAAGTAAGAGGTTTTTAGTCATGATAAAAAAGAGTCACGCTGTTGTGGGTTATCGAGACGAGGCGGTTTTCAGAATTTTCTCACGCATCGACGCCCGGTCGGCTGTCGATAGCGTCGGGGCCGGACTGTGGCGACAGAGCGATACGGTTTGGCGCAACGACATCACGAAGGTTTCACAATTAGGACAAGCACCCAGATGTTGACGAATTTCTTGGCAAATATTCGTGGACAGTTCGTCATCGATATAGGCGGACAACTGGCGCAGGATGCGCAGACATCGGCTTTTCCCATGCGTGTGTGGCTGCCCAGTCGTGGAAGCCTGCCGCTTCGGTTTGGACGCGCTACGCTGTGCCATATGGAGCAGTCCCTCCGTTACCCACGTGGGTCGTGGTTGTGATCAGTGAGTGGTTCACCGAGGCCTCGCGCACTGAGTTGACGGCGTACAAACAGTCGAGCCCGGTGCAAGCGCGATTTCACCGCGCGCTCGTTCAAGCCCATGATGGCTCCGACTTCCTTGGCGCTGACCTCTTCCATGTCGCGAAGCACCAAGACGGTTTTGTACTTCTTCGGTAACTGGTTGATCGCAGCATCGAGCGCGGCTCGCAATTGCTTATTGTGGAGCGCGGCTTCAGGGCTGAGTCCATCGATCGGAATTTGCAAACGGAACTCGCCATCAGATGTCGGGATGAATTCCTCGAGGGATAACTCTCGTTCCGGGGCACCTTTCCGTCTGCGCCGCATGCGCAGGCATGCCCGTGAGGCGATGGTATAGAGCCACGTCGAAATCTTGGCGTCACCACGGAACTTGTCGAAGCCTCGATAGGCATTCAAAAAGGTCTCTTGTACCAGATCTTTCGCCGCTTCCGGTTCGCCGCACAAACGATGGGCGAAGCGATAGATGAGGTCTGCATGATCCTTGTACAGCGTATCAAAGTTCTTCACGGATTGAGGATCCATGGAGGACGAGGCCCGCGAGCGGCGAATTGTGGATGCGGCATTCATATGCAGCGAAGTCTACGAGGGGATTAAAAAGAGAGTCAAGACGAAGCCTCGACGGTGATCACTTCATCCGGTGAAATTCAAGGACGTCGCTCTGCCCGTTGAGTTCCACCGTAATAGGGGTCCCTTCCCGTGCCCCGTTCAGCGCGGATCTCCCAAGCTCTGCCGGGTAGGTCTGTTCTCCCTCCGGGGTCCAGAGCCGGATGCTGGCTCGATCTGGAGTGGCAAATTCCAACGGTCCTGTGATGAAACGGCGGATAAGAATCGAATCACGAGATGCGGCAAGATCGGCTACGACGGAGTCGTTATGCATATGCAAGGTCATGGTCTGCCCGATCTTGGCATTCTTGATGCCGATCTTGGTGTTGACGTTGACGATGCCGATGGGCGTCTTGAAGAAGATAAAATTAGACTTCATTTTGGAGATCGTGCCGGTGAGCAACAGATGTGTCTTGCTTCCCGGGGTGGCGACCTGGCCGATTTGAAGATCGAACTGGAGGTCATGCACGCCGATGATGCTACCCGTGCCGTCCACTTCCACCGTGACAGACTCGCCGTTCTTGGGGGCTGCGAGGACAGGTTCATAGGCTCCCATGCGGAAGGCTCTCAATCCATCATTTGGCGTCCAAAGCAGCAACTTTGTGCCGTCTCCGTTGTCTCGCTTGAACGGTCCGGTTAGGTAGCGGTGGACGAAAGTCCCATCAGTTCGCCTCACGATATCAATGACCGTATAGTCTTCGTGGACCATGAAGGACACCTCTTGCGAGGCAGGGAGGGTTTTGAGCGTGGTCTTCGAACTGAGCGACATGAGCCCGATCGGTGTCTTCAGGAAGACGATCCCTGGCTTGGCCCGCCAGACCCGTCCGGTCAGTCTGATGGAGGGGTTCACCTCGGTGCGGATGGGAGCAGCTTCAACGGTCTCCTGCTGAGCAGTGGGAGGACTTTCCACTTGTGGTGGAGCGGCTGGAGAACTATCGGTGGACTCAGCCGATGGAGTCTCGCTGCTCTGGGGCTCGACGGCAGCGGGGACTTCACTCTGAGGGGGAGTCGGTGCAACCTCGTCGATCTCCAATGGCTTGGGCGCTGCCTCATCGGTCTGGGGCTGATTGGTCTGAACCTGCGCCGTTATAGAGGGATCGAGTAAAGAGGAATCGAGCTGAGATTCCAAAGGGATAGACTCAGAGGGTGGCGCCTGAGTTTTCTCTCCGTCTGGAGGACCTGCTGTGGCGCATCCAGCATGGATGAGTCCGAACAGAAACACCGCCAGAAAGAATTGTCGAGAATGTTCCGATCGATCCATGGAGAAGGTGTTCAGTATGGAAGTGTGAATGTGTTGTTCTGTCTAGGCGGAAACCCCGCGATCTTCAAGGTCATGGTGCCGTCACCAATCTCAACCTCTCATGCGAATAACATGAGTTCAGAATCAGAGTCAACCCGAAAGAGGGTGTGCCTGAACAGCCTCGAGTACGCTCGTGGCTCCTGTCCATACCCTGAGGGTCCTGTGTCCTATGATGAATACGTAAGGGAGTGAGGGTGACACGGTCACTGCCTGCGACGTGAAAAATACTTGGTCTTTGCACAGACACATCGTGTGTGAGTGGGAGAGGGCAAGACGGGGATTTTCGAAGAAGGGTATGCTTACTTCTTCCTGACCATGAGGCGGAGCGGGGTGCCGGTGAAGTGGTAGGTCTCGCGCAGTTGATTCTCCAAATACTTCAAGTACGAAGGCGTGAGGTCTTCCGGGTGGCCGACAAATAAGGCAAAGACCGGCGGTTTGGTGGCCACCTGGGTGATATAGGCGGACTTCGTGACAGCCGACGGCTTGTGCTTGCGGGCCGGCAACGGATGGGTGTCGAGAATTTTCTGTAGCCAGGTATTCAGCGCGCCAGTGGGGACACGCTTGGTGAACATAGCGTGCACGTCCTTGAGGAGCGGGAAAAGACGGTGGACGGAGTCCGGCTTGAGAGCTGATCCATACAGGATTGGAGCCCAGGTCAGAAAGGAAAGCCGTCGGCGGAGTTCCAGCTCATATTCTTGTCGGGCCTGAGTATCTCCGTCTCGTAAGTCCCATTTGTTGATCAGGAGAATGCAGGCGCGGCCTTGCTTGAGAATGGATCCAGCGATCTTGGTGTCTTGTTCCGTGACTCCTTCCACCCCATCCAGGAGAAGGACCCCGATGTCGGACCGACCGATGGCTCTGAGTGATCGGAGGACGCTGTAGCCTTCCACTCCACGGTCGATCTTGCCGCGTCGCCTGATGCCTGCTGTGTCAGTGAACACGTAGCGTTGATCCTGGTGTGTGACCAACGAGTCGATGGGATCGCGCGTCGTTCCTGGCACATTGCTGACGACGACCCGTTCTTCTCCCAGCAACGCATTTACGAGGGTGGACTTGCCAACGTTCGGGCGTCCCACCACGGCCACGCGAGGCAGTGGTGGCACGTCTGCTTCGTCAACCGATGGAAGGAGCGGATAGATGTCATCCAGTAATTCAGCGACACCCAGGCCATGTTCGGCGGAGATGGGATAGAGCTCGTCGGCACCCAATTTGTAGAAGTCGGCGAGGAGGGGCTCTGATTTCGGAGTGTCGATCTTGTTGATCACATAGAACAGAGGTTTGGTCACTCCGCGTAGTAGCCGCACCACTTCATGATCCGGCGGGGTCAATCCCGATCGACCGTCCAACAGAACGATGAGGATATCCGCTTCGGTGATCGCCAGTTCCGACTGCCGTCGAATCAGGGTCAACATGCTATCTGATGAAGAGAGATCAAGCCCTCCCGTGTCGACCAACCGAAACTTTCGATTACGGTAGGTGGCATCCGCATAGTTCCGGTCGCGGGTCACGCCGGGGATGTCGTCCACAATAGCGATCTTTGCGCCTAAGATCTTGTTGAACAGCGTCGACTTTCCCACGTTCGGTCGGCCGATGATGGCCACAAGCGGCGGTGGTCCCCCTTCTGTTGGGGGCAACGGCAGCGTCGGTTCTTGTGTGGGAGCGGATTTCTTGCGCGGCATGAGATCTTCGACCGTAACACAGGGTTTTTCTCAAAGACAACCAGCCTCGTTTTCTCGTCAGCCGTTCGGCTATACTTTGGGTTATGACTCAGCAGGCAGCATCCAGTGCACAGCACGTTGTCGACTGGACTCACATTGACGACGTGCTGCTCGATATGGACGGCACGTTGCTCGATCGCCATTTCGATAACTTCTTTTTCGAGGAGGAGCTGCCGCGTCGGTACGCCACGCTCCACGCCATCCCGTTTGAGGAGGCTTGTGATCGCCTGATGGCGATGTACCGGTCAGTCGAAGGCGAACTGGCGTGGACGGACCTCGATTACTGGACGAAGCGGGTCGGTCTCGACGTGGTGGCGATGCACAAGGAACTCGATCACATGATCGGTTTTCTGCCCGGTGCCGAGGAATTTTTGCGCCATCTTCGGCAACTCGGGAAGCCTGTGACCATCGTGACGAACGCCCATTCTACCGGTGTATCGGTTAAAGTCGCCAAGACTGGGTTGGATCGGTACGTCAACCGCATTGTAGACGCGTTTGAGGTTGGCTATCTCAAGATGCGGCCGGAGTATTGGCCGAACTGTCAACGCTTGTTGGGGTTCGATCCGTCGAGATCTTTGTTTATGGATGACGATGAGGGCTGTCTGATGGCCGCGAAAGCATTCGGGGTGGCCCACTTGGTTCACAGCGCCAAGTCGAGTTCGCAATTACCGCCGGCGCCGCTTCCCCAGTTTCTCTCCATTGCCGGATTTGCACCGCTGTTCAATGGCCGCTAATGCTGTCTGGTTGCCGTGCCTCGGTACATCTCACCAGCCAATCTTGGCACACTCTGCATGCTGAATCGATCAAGGTGAGCGATTGATAGGCCGGATTGGGTAATCAGTCGATCAATCTGCCGGTTCAGGTGACATCCACAGCCCACTACATTTTGAATTGGATTCAACCGGTCCTGCCACGCGGCAATCTTCTGGTCCTCGCTGCGCCCATGTTCCAGGAATAGAAAATGTCCTCCCGGCTTCAGCACCCGCGCCACTTCCTGTAACGCTTGCACCGGATTGGGAATCGTACAGAGCGTCCAGGTGCTGACGACATAATCGAAATATTGATTGGCGTGAGTCATCGCCTCAGCGGCGCCCTGCTCGATGTGGACGGGAAAGGGCAGAGAGGCGCTCCGTGCGAGAACCGTCTTCGGGAGAAGAACGGTCGGATCGACGGCGTACAGATTTCTGACAGTCTCGGGATAGTGGAGGAGATTGAGCCCAGTCCCTATGCCGAGCTCCAGGACCTCTCCCTGGGTTACGGCCAGGAGCCTCTGACGCAAGCGTTGAAATTCCTCACCCGCCATCACCCACTCCATGAGGCGAGGAAAAATATGATCGCCGTAGAATCCCATTGCGCCGGTAGTATAACAGGGGCTTTGGCTGACCGAGTTGGGAACTTGTGACCCCCCTGGGGCTATGTTAGAGTCCTCCGTTATTTTCATGTGGAATGAGGATGAGTAAAGGATACGATCATCACGCCATCGAAACGAAGTGGCAGCAATACTGGGAGGAGCACCGGACGTTTCGCGTCACAGAAGATTCCAGTAAGCCAAAATTTTATTGTCTCGACATGTTTCCCTATCCGTCCGGAGCCGGACTCCATGTCGGCCATCTCGAAGGGTATACCGCGACCGATATTGTCTCGCGCTATAAGCGGATGAAGGGCTTCAACGTTCTGCATCCGATGGGCTGGGATGCCTTTGGGTTGCCGGCGGAACAGTACGCCGTCAAAACTGGGATCCACCCCGCTCTTACCACCGCTCAAAACATTGCCACGTTCAAACGCCAGATGAAGCGTGTGGGGCTCTCGTATGACTGGGAGCGAGAACTCAGCACCACCGATCCGCAGTACTATCGGTGGACGCAATGGATTTTCCTGAAGCTCTTCGAACGGGGATTGGCCTACGTGGCGGAAGTTCCTGTGAACTGGTGTCCGGCGCTCGGCACCGTGCTGGCCAATGAAGAAATCGTCGACGGCAAGAGTGAAGTGGGTGGCTTCGATGTGATTCGCAAGCCGATGCGCCAATGGGTGCTCAAGATTACGGCTTACGCCGATCGACTGCTTGAAGACTTACCACTCGTCGACTGGCCTTCCAGTACGCTGGAGATGCAAAAGAATTGGATTGGCCGTTCGATCGGCGCGGAGGTCGATTTTGTCCTGGCAGATCAGAACGGCGCGATTCGCGTGTTCACGACCAGACCGGACACGCTGTTCGGCGCGACCTATATGGTTCTGGCGCCTGAACATCCGCTGGTAGATGTGATCACGAGGGTGGAACAGAAAGAGCCTGTTGCAGCCTATCGGGCGGCGGCGGCGAAAAAGAGTGATCTCCAACGGCAAGAGCTCGAAAAAGAAAAGGCCGGCGTCTTCACCGGCGGCTACGCGATCAATCCGGCAAACCAGGAACGGTTGCCGATTTGGATCGCCGACTATGTACTGATGAGTTATGGAACCGGGGCCATCATGGCGGTGCCGGCGCATGACGAGCGAGACTGGGCGTTCGCGCAACAATACGCGTTGTCGATTCGCGAGGTCATTTCCGGCGGGAATGTTCAGAACGCGGCCTTCACTGATACGGATCGCGGGAAGGTCGTGAATTCGTCCACTGGCGATGGCACGTTCTCACTCAACGGCCTCACGCCTTCCGAGGCGATTCCGAAGATCACCGATTGGTTGGTGAAGCAAGGACAGGGCACGCGAGCGGTCAACTACAAACTCCGGGACTGGCTCTTTGCCCGCCAGCGCTATTGGGGGGAGCCGTTTCCCATTGTGTGGGTGGACGGAGAAGCGCGTCCGCTTCCGGAAGAGCAGCTTCCCCTCGTGTTGCCGGATTCCAACAACTTTAAGCCGTCCGGCACAGGAGAGAGTCCATTGGCGAACTTGGACCAGTGGCTCGTCACCACCGATCCCACTACCAATAAACCGGCTCGGCGCGAGACCAACACCATGCCGCAGTGGGCCGGATCTTGCTGGTACTACCTGCGATTCATCGATCCTAAGAACGCAACACAGCTCGTTGATCCTGAAAAAGAGCGCTATTGGATGCCCGTAGACCTGTACATCGGGGGCAGCGAACATGCCGTCCTGCATCTTCTGTATGCTCGGTTCTGGCATAAAGTTCTGTTCGATATCGGCGTCGTGAGCACTCCTGAGCCATTCAAGAAATTAGTCCATCAGGGTATCGTCTTGGGAGAAGACAATCAGAAGATGTCGAAGTCCCGGGGAAACGTGGTGAACCCGGACGACATGATCGATCAGTTCGGCGCAGATGCCGTACGCCTCTATGAGATGTTCATGGGACCGCTCGAAGCGATGAAACCCTGGAGTATCAGAGGGGTGGAAGGCGTGACCCGTTTCTTGGAACGAGTCTGGCGGCTGATGGTCGATGAACAAGGCCGGCTCTCACACGCCGTCGTCTTAGCTGAACCGAGCCTTGATCACCAACGGTTGCTTCATCAAACCATCAAGAAGGTGACTGAGGACATCGAGGCCCTCCGGTTCAACACGGCGATCTCACAGATGATGATTTTCACGAATGAGATGACGAAGGCGCAGCAACGGTCTCGATTGGTGATCGAGCCGTTCGTCTTGCTGCTCTCGCCGTTCGCGCCGCATGTTGCCGAGGAACTCTGGGACGTGCTGGGGCACCAACCTAGTGTGTCACAACAGCCTTGGCCGATCTTCGATCCAGCGATGACGATGAGCGAGCGCATGATCATCCCGGTTCAGGTCAATGGTCGGCTTCGGGCGAAGATCGATGTTCCCGTAGGCACGTCGCGTGATGAGCTCGAACGACTGGCTCGCGCAGAGGCGGCGGAGTGGATCCAAGGTAAAGAATCAAAAAAGGTGATCTACGTCGAAAAGAAGTTGCTTAACTTCGTGGTGTGAGGACATGTGTGGTTCGCGCACTCGACACGCAGGACTCCGTACACCGCTCTCGGCCATCGGGTGCCTCACGGTGATGACTCTGTTGACCGCCTGTGGGTACCAGTTTCGAGTGGAGGGAGCTGGCCCAACTATCGGAGGAGCCTCTGCGACCGCTTCCCAAGAGTCTCCGCCGCGCCTCATCATCCGGACATTGCTCAACAACAGTTTTGAGCCGAATGTGGAAATGCGATACACGAACTACCTCCGCGAGGAGTTTTCAGCCGGCAGCGGGGCGCAGGTTGTGTCTGATTCTGAAGCGGCAGATCTTGTGTTGACCGGGCAAATCCTGTCGGTGATCGTGCCAACGCTCAGTTTTTCGTCGACAGCAACGTTGGAAAGCAGGACTGAGGTGGTTGTCCAGGCTCGGGTTGAAGACGTCCGGTCAAGAAAAGTGGTCTGGAGCCAAGTCGTCAAAGGGGCGTCGGAGTTTTTCGTGACACCCGATCTCCAGTTTAATCGCGCGCTGCAGAATCGCGCGATTGAGCAGGCGGGTCGCTTTGTGGCGGCTGATCTGGCGGCACGTTTCTTGTTGCAGCTCGAGACCGGGGCGCTCATGAAGCAAGCGTCTGCGCCGGCTCCTGTGTCTCACTAAGATCGAGGGTCTGGACCAATGGCATCCACCGTGAGCCCTGTGCAACTAGAGGTGGCGCTGAAACAGCAGGCGCCCGGGTCTCTGTACCTCATTGTGGGGGAAGAAGACCTTCTGCGGGATTCCGCGCTTGCTGCCATCAAGCGCGCGGCTCTTGGCAGCGAAGGAGATGAATTCAATTATGAACTATTTTATGGAGATGACGCGAGCGGAACCGATATTCGGAACAGTGTGGCGGTTGTGCCAGTCTTCGCGGAGCGTCGCGTCGTTGTGGTGAAGGCGGCGGAAAAACTGACTGCTCGAGAAAGCGAGCCGCTGCTCGACAGTGTGAACAATCCGGTGGACTCCACGACGCTGGTGTTCGTGAGCCCGAAGCTGGATGGTCGGCTGAAATTTTCACAAGCTCTGGCGCGCGCGGCATGTATGGTCGATTGCTCGCCCCTCCGCGAGGCGCAGCTGCCTTCTTGGATTGCCCGTGAAGCGGAACGGGTCGGGCTTCGCTTAGAGGACGCAGCGGCCTACGTACTGCAGGAGGCTTGCGGCGCATCGCTCTATGGATTACGGAGAGAACTGGAGAAGCTGGCTTCCTATGTGCCGGCCAATCAGGCGGTGACCGCCGCCGATGTGCATCTGTTGCGTGGGATGGAGCCGGGGGCCTCTGTGTTCGACTTGACGTTGGCTATCGCGGAGGGTCGCCGTGGACAGGCGCTTTCCATTGTGGCGCGGAATCTAGAAGCAGGAGAAGCCCCGCTTCGGATCCTTGGCTCGCTTGCGTGGCAGTATCGCCGTCTCTGGAAGATCAAAGAGCTGCTGGCCAATGGCGGTCGTGAAAATGAGGCAGCGAGGAGCTTGCGCATGGACCCGTTGAAGGTCCGCTCCTTTCTCGATCGGTTTTCCGAGCGACATCTTCAAGCCGCGCTCGGGCTCTTTCTGGAAACCGATGGGAGGCTGAAAGGGGGCAGCGGCAGTCGGCCAAGAATGGTGCTGGAGCGACTGCTGCTGAAGCTGTGCGAAGGTACCGCAAGTACACACGGTGAACAGCCGAACCGTCCTCCGGCGTCACCGAAGCGGGTTCCTGGACAGGTACTGTCGAACGTCCGGACGATTAAGAGCCGGACAGCCCGTTGACGTGCAACGCCAGGCGAGAAATTCGGCGAGATGCGGTATTGGGATGAAGCGCACCTTTCGAAACGGCTTTCCCGATCGCCGAGGTGGCTTCCAGCAAGGTGGTTTTGGCCTCGTCAGCCTTTTTCCCGGCTACGGCGGACTGAACCTTCTTGATGATCGTCTTCACCGCGTTCATCGTGGCCCGGTTCCGATCATGTCGTCGCTCAGCTTGACGCGCACGTCGAATCGTCGATTTATGAATCTGAGGCATCGATCACTCCTATGAAAAAAAATGACTAGTATCATAATATCTCGCCGGTCGTCAAGGATCGGCATTCAAGAAGGAGTATGAGTATGGTGAAGACTACGGCACGTGACCGACTCATCTTTGCATTGGATGTGCCCTCAGCGGCGGAAGCAGACCGGCTCTTAGACCGGCTCCAGGGGCATATTTCGTTCGTCAAGGTCGGCCTTGAGCTCTACACCGCAGCAGGCCCCGAGATGGTGAAGCGGATTGTGGAGCGGGGCATGCGGGTGTTTCTCGACCTTAAATTTCTCGACATCGAAGAGACAGTTCGCCGCGCGACAAGTCGGGTTGCGGACATGGGAGTGGAGTTTTTAACCATCCACGCGAACCGCAAGGCGCTGATAGCGGCTGTGCAAGGGCGAGAGGGTTCGGCACTGAAGCTGCTCGCCGTGACCGTGCTGACAAATTTCGACAGTCAGGACCTCCGGGAAATGGGGATACAGCGGACGGTTCAAGATCTGGTCACAGCCCGGGCAGCGCTCGCTTCAGAAGTTGGCTGCGACGGGGTGGTGGCCTCCGGTGAAGAAGCAGCGGCCATCCGGCAGAAAGTCGGGCGAGACTTTGTGGTTGTCACGCCGGGAGTCCGGCCAGCCGGCAAGGGAGTCGACGACCATGCACGGGCCACGACGCCTACGCAGACGATCGCGTCCGGTGCAGATTATCTTGTGATCGGCCGACCTATTCGTGATGCGGAAGACCCAGCAGCAACAGTGGCGGCCATCACTGCAGAGATGCAGGCGGCCTTTGATGCACGAGGGTAGGCATCATCGGTCAATCGTCGACGGTGGGAGGTACTGTGGAGCTTCAACCGTCGATCACCGCGTGACTCTTGACGGTTGGTGACATGCCCTAGCGGGTTGCGGCCACTCCAGTGTCTTTGCTAAGATCGCCCTTTACCGTATCGGTTGCATTCTGCGCATTTCCCTTCATGGTGGGTGTAGCTCAGTTGGTTAGAGCGCCGGATTGTGGATCCGGAGGTCGCGGGTTCGAAACCCGTCATCCACCCCATACCCCTTCCTGATAACCTCTTGGGGCATCAGCAGATCTGAAGATTTTGGTCCGGCGAACCTCGCCGCTGGTTGCGCCGAGGTTGCAGAATTTGGCTGTAGCACCGGCGTATTTATCGGTCGACGGCTTGCTTATTCCCACCAGGAATTAGATGGCCGTACAGGTCCACCGTGACCTGAATGGAGCTGTGGCCCATCTGATCCTTCACATAGATCACACTGTTGAAGGAACAGTCGGTTAGGCTTCTGCTCCCGAAGGGCTAATTGCCCACAATCAGATTTCTGCCGGTTCTGACACGATCCGCTTTGAGAGCAACCATGCGCCGAAGGATGTGGCGTGCTTCGCGCAAGATCTTCCCGGGCTGGCGGTTGCAGAGGGTATGTGTCTCGGTCTCCTGAAATTCCGAGTCACTGTACCACCGCGGTTTGGCAGGCATATCAGCCGAACCGGTTTTAATTGCAAGGAATCGACGCAGAACCTCCTCCATGGATGGAATGGAATGTTGTGATAGGGCGGTCTCACCATGGGGTGTCTTTTCTCTGGCCTGAGGTGAGGTCTCATGATCGGCGGTTCGTGACATCCAGATGAGCCCGAGTTTGTGCCGGAGAAATTCGGTAACCCAGGCTTGATCGATCGGTGCCATCTCCCGGGCTTCAATCGCAAACTCATGATCTTTTACCCACAGCACGGTCGCATGATGGATACACAGTGGTGCGGATCGTTCGGGGACGGATACCTGCAGAGTTAATCGCATACCGGGTATCACCGATATTGATCCCACCACTCGCCAGCCTCGAGAGGTTAGATCTAGAATGGTCCCTTCTGCGAGAAGTGCGTCATTTCCGTATACCACGGGCCAGCTGACCGGAAATCGACTATGGTGCCGCATGGGATTCGTTCTGTTCGTCATGAGTTCTCCTTCCGCTTGTGTCCATTGGCCTGATAGATCAAGCGTAGCGGAGAGAGTAGGCGAGCGCATCCCTCGAAACATCTACCACAAAAGAGGGGGGCTCATTCTAAGTGCATAGCCCACGTTACGTACCTTGGGGGGGCCTGGGCTTTGGGCGACACAGGGGGAATGACGCACCTTCTATCTATAGGGATCAGTGAAAAGACCACGATGATGAATTGGCCAGGACTCGTCACTCTGATCGGGCAGGGGGACAAGCGTGTCTAAAAGTCTATTATGGGATCGCGTGAGCGCTGGAGCCATCGCGACGGTTAGAGAAGAGAGTTACGCGTGTTGCGAGTCAATGTGCTTCTTGCTTAATCGTCGTATGCCAAGGTGACAGGCATCCTGATACAATGACGGAAGGCCGGTCAGTGCCGGGAATCCCTACTGGCCACCATGATGCGGCCACGGAGACTGACCGTCCCCACATGTGGAAAGGAAATGTCGCGATGCATCGGCTTATCATCAGCGCACTGAACGGTTTCCTGCTTCTGGCCATCACCATAGTCAGTCTGCCAAATTCCGCCTTCGCCCTTCCGCCCGTTCAAGGAGAAGTTGTCTCCATAACGGTCGGTATTCCTGGAACGATGGTCATTCGAGATGAAAAAGGGCAGCTCCATATTCTGAACCTCACGCAACAGACCCAACTCGGCGGCCAGTTTAAGGTGGGCGACAAGGTGCTGGCCTTCTTGAGCCAGTATGGCGTGAGTGCAGTTCAGCCCCAGACGGGAAGTCGGTAGTCCGGTCCGATCTCCCAATAGATCCATAGACGCAGAGGATGCCTCTCCGTATCTACGCGTCTACTTTCCCCGAAGTATAGTCAGGAGTCCAACCGCACCGAGGAGCCCACCGAGGATGATCAGGAACGAGGACGTGGTTGGTACGCCGGTTTCCTGCGGAGGGGGCCAATCGACAGAGAGCCCAAGCGCAATAAGGACGATGCTGAGTGCAAGCACCCCTTTCCAGCGGATGGTGATCCGCCGATCTGTCTCGTGAGCTTCTTGAGACTGCTTTTCCGACATTGATCCTCTTGAGCTGATTCACGATCAGCATGGCGCCTTGGAACGGCGACAGTCAAGGACCAGTCTTGCTCTTGTCGGGAGTTCCTCTAAGGGCGTATGGTTAGCACATGCAAGACCCAGAACATCAGGCAAGGTTTTCATGGCGTGGTTGACGAAGTGCTGGAACTGGTTCTGGCGGCAAAGCCTCCTCAGTAAGGTTGCCATTTTTGGCCTGTTTGCGGCCTTTATCCCCTTTGTCCTCCCGACGGTTGTGAACTGGTTCAGACCGACGATGATTCATGTCGGCGTATCGTTCTATACGTATGAACGGGGCATTCAGCCACAGGGCATGAATACGCTCTATTTCTTTGAACGACGCAATCTGGTGTCTGATTGCAGCATCCGCCGAGAGGAACAATCGGTGCCGAATGGTCGGGCCAAAGCCCCCGATTCGCAAGCCTGGGTGCTCATCAAGCTGTTGCTTGAAAATGTGTCCGATCGCGACATCACAAATTTGCGGGTGGGTGTCCGGTCTCCCGCCATCAATCAGTTGACGCAGCTCCTGACGGCCCCAAATCGTATGGTCACCATCCAGAAAGAGGCACCGCCTGATGTGAAGCCATTGTATGTCCTCTCGATCGCGACTCTTCCTGGGGAGAGTTCGGCGGTCGTCACCTTCAAGACGCCTATTGACGACAATCTGCGAGAATTTATTTACGCCAAGCGCCGCCCGGTGACCATCCAGGTTTCTTATGTTTCGGCGGACCAGTTCAGGCAATACCCACCAATCGTTTCGCGCACGAATGTGGTCAAGATATTGAATCGTGAAGGCGTCTTGCGGACCAACGATGAGGCATTCGCTGAAGAAAAGCTCCAGGTGACGATGTTGCCCCCCAATGAGCCGTCGATGAAGGAAGGAGCAGCTTCGTATCGGACTCTTCCTAGGGCCAAGGCTTGTACGGAGGCAGAGGCAGGCGTGTGGTGATCTTGGTGTGGAAAGCTCGTGTCGAACGAGAAGGCGAGTCAACCTGTCAATTATGGGCTTCCTGATGCCGATTTCTCGTAAGAAGGCTCTTGGCTGCTGATCGCCCTGCCAGCCCGCCTGTCGTCCAAGCCCATTGAAAATTGAACCCCCCGATTCGGCCGTCGCAATCCAACAGTTCCCCGGCGAGATAAAGTCCAGGGAGCAGCTTTGATTCCATCGTGCGATAGTCGATTTCCTCCAAGGGCACGCCTCCGGCCGTGACTTCAGCAAAGTTCCACCCGCGGTCGCTCTCGATCGGAAATCGAAACCTGGTCAGAGCGTTCAACAACCGATCTCGATCCGTGCGTGCGACCTGAGCCATGATGTGCTGCGGATCGCAAGAACTATGACGGCAGAGTGATTCGGCGAAGCGATCTGGAACCAGTAATGAGAGGGTTCGTACGACCGAGCGCTTCGGATGTTCAACGGTCTGTCTGATAAACCATTCTTTCAATGCCTCAGATGATCGACCCGGCACGAAGTTGCCATAGAGATCCACACGTACGCCTTGATTCGTTGCAAGGGTCCAGAAGCGGCTGGCGTCCATGACGACGGGGCCGCTGATCCCGAAATGGGTCCAGAGCAGGCTTCCTGTTCGTCGATCAGCTTCTCGACCATCCACCTGAGTTGTCAGCACTACTTCCTGCGAGAGGCCTGAGAGCGTCGTGTGAAACATCGAGTGATGCAATAGGAGCGGGACTAATGCTGGAACCGTTGGTGTCACGTGATGGCCGAGAAAGCGGGCCAGCCGATACCCAAATCCATCGCTGCCTGTTTTCGGCAACGACTGACCACCGGTGGCGAGAATGAGTCGGGTGGCATGGAGCAGGCCATACCTATGCCGAACTTGAAAGCCGGATTCGGACCGCGTGACCTTGTTCACACGATGATCTGGGCATACCGTGACACCCGAATCCCGCGCACGCGCAAGCAGTGCATTGAGAACAGTGCGTGCCTTGTCGGTGGTGGGAAACATCTTGCCGGTGTCTTCGCGTTTCAATTCAATACCCAATGAGGTAAGCCATGCGATTGTCTGTTCAAGTGAACACGCTGCAAGAACGTTGCGGATGATGTGTCGGTTGCCAAAAAAATCCTTCGATGTCACGCGATCATGCGTGACATTGCAACGTCCTCCGCCTGAGACCAGAATTTTGGCCCCCAATGACTTCGCCCCATCGAGCAGGTAAATCCTTGCGTCTTGGCTGTGTTCTCTAGCTGCGATGGCAGCGGCAAGGCCAGCCGCTCCTCCGCCAATAATGGCGACATCCGCCGTGGATGTTTCATGGGTGGATGGTGTTGGATTCTTCACGGAGTGTTTCTCAACCACTTTCTGTACAAGACTTCGCAGCTGAGTCCGTGACGTCCTCGCGGAGCGTTGAACGTTCACACCGATAGGCACGCGGCATAACGTGCTGAAAAGTTAGATGATGACCGAACGCGACATTAGAGTCTTTTAACTGGCTGTTAACTCGGGGTTAATCTCACGATGCTACTGTACCCCTCGTGCATATGTGACGTGATTGTCATCATTCATCTCAGCAGGAGGGACGCCATGACTTGTCTGAAATGCAAAGGCCTAATGATCCAAGAGCGTCAACCAGCGGTCTCGTCTAGTACTGTTATTCTGCGCTGTCTCAATTGTGGGCTGATCATTGATCCCTTGATCGAGCAGAATCGCAGCAACCACATGCGAGCCAAGGCGGCTTAGGAGCAGAGTCCTATTCCGGTCATCCACAAGACTATGGGATTGATCGGCATGGTTGGAGTGGATGTCGCGCGCACGGTCAGACCGAAAACTCAGCCCACAAAAAAGTGTGGTCTGACGGTTCTTTCGCTCGCCGTGGCTCGACGTCCACATCCGCTCGCACACATGTATTTGCGAGGGGCGCGGTGGCCATCATATGATCGATCCGCCACCCTTTGTTGGCCGCAAGTGAGCTCGGCGCACGGTAGTCCCAGAATGTATATTGTTGACGTGTCGGATAGAGTTTCACAAAGACATCTTGAAATCCCCATGCCACCGTCTGTTCATAGGCCTTACGCGCGGCTTCGTGGTAACAGACATGGTTCAGATGTTTCTCTGGACCGTGCACGTCCATGGGGCGTGGGGCTACGTTCATATCTCCGCACCAGATCGCCGGGGCTTGCGGTGACAGGTGTGTGTTGAAGTAGTTCCGCAGTCGTTCGTACCAGGCGAGCTTGTAGGCATACTTCGGCGAGTCGATTTCGAACCCCTGCGGCACGTAGGTGTTCACGATGGGAATCCCATCGATGATCACTCTCAGCAAACGAGCGTCTTCCGGGTCTCCTCCATCGTCGAATCCGTAGAACACTGCGTCCGGCTTCTTTCGGCTGAGAATCGCCACCCCGTTATACGATTTCATCCCTCGAAACGTGATCTCGTACCCGCTGGGTGCCAGCGCGAGCAAGGGAAACTCGCTATCCTGAACCTTGGTTTCCTGCAGACACAGCACATCCGGCTTGTGTTGATCGAGCCATTCCAGCACGATCGGCAAGCGTTTGCGCAATGAATTGACGTTGAACGTGGCGATTTTCATGAAAGCCGTGCTTCTATTGAGTCGGCGGCATCCTAACAAAAGTCATCTGGCGCAACAAGCGCCCAGATGAAACGCTGAGAGGTGTCATGCCGACTGGTGTTTGCCCGGCACCATGCTCAATCCTGGCATCTTCAGCCCATGGATTGCGTCCCGGATCACGTCGATCACCTGTGGTCGAGTAAACCCTCGGCGCCATGCGAGTCCGATTCGACGCCCCGGTACCGGTTTTGCCAGGTCGATGGCGATTAATCGCTTGTTTGCATACTTCTTCGTGAGAGCACTGCAGGGTAGGACGGTGACGCCTAACCCCGAGGCGACCATCTGGCGAATCGTTTCGAGAGAATTTCCCTGTAGGCCTTCTGTATCTGACCGGCTCAGTTCTGGGCAGGCATTCAACACCTGCTGGCGAAAACAGTGCCCAGCATGAAGCAGTAACACCTTTTCGGCATCGAGTTCACGCGCGTCGATCTGCTTTTTACGCTCCCACCGATGCCCAACTGGGACCACTGCTTTGAATGGCTCGTCATAGAGGGCGTGAGTGTGAATGCCCAGCTCTTCAAATGGCAGGGCTACCATGATCACATCTAATTTCCCATTCTTCAGCATCGCGGTCAGATTGGCCGTCAAACTTTCTTCGATCTCGAGCGGCATCGCCGGTGCGCGCTTGTGAAGAGTCGGAATGAGATCTGGCAGGATATAAGGCCCGACGGTGGCAATGACCCCGAACCGCAGCAGTCCATTCAGTTGATCTTTACCTTGCGCCGCAATGAGTTTGATGTGTTCCGCTTCTTCTAGCACACGCTGCGCTTGATGGACGATTTGCTCGCCGAGTGGAGTCAGTTCGATGTGGTTACGGCGTCGTTCGAAGATCATCGTACCCAATTCATCTTCCAACTTCTTGATCGCCAGGCTCAATGCCGGTTGGGTCACGAATACTCGTTCTGCAGCGCGGCTGAAATGCCGTTCCTGCGCCACGACCACGATGTACTGCAATTCCGTCAGTGTCATCGTCGGCTCCTTTCATGAATAAGAAATACTAATATAGAGAATCTATATTCTCAATTGGACTTATTTTGTGAGACCGGTTATTTTATGCTCCATACAGACAAACGAAGCATCGCGACATGTCGCCGGTCAGAAGGCGGAGGCCATGAACATGAAAAGTTGGTTGATCGTCGTATGCAGGGCTGGCCTGGTTTCGGTTGGTGTGCTAGTTTGCTCCGTGAGACCGGCGATTGCCTGCGGATTGAGTCGGCAGCACGAGTCATGATATGACGAGGCGCTCGTCGGTACTACTATGATGGTCGATGATATGATCCACCAGTTGGTCGATGGGCAAGAGGCGTTAGTGCAAACATCCCGGGACGTCTTTCCAACGGCTGAGAAGGCCTTGAGTCAGCTGACAAACGATCTGCGGACCATGCGTATGCAGGTGTATGAAAAGATGACATGGATGATCCGAAGCCTGCCCGAGTAGGGGACATCTCACCCAGGACTTGAGCCAGCCGAATGCATGGGGGCGCGGCGATTCATGCGATGGGTGCCAATGTGGGCGAGAGGCTGCAAGCCGCTCGAAGAGGAGCACATTTGGTTCACATGTATAACCAAAGCGCAATGACACTTCTGTCACTGCACGAAGGGAGGAGACGAAGATGAAAAGGCGGACGCTGACTCATTCGATACCTGCGTGTGCGTTATTAATGTTGGGGTCGCTGTTGGGATTCTCGTTCGGCGACGCACAAGCAGAGGAGTACAAGCTCAAGATTCCATTCGGTCTCGAGGAGACTTCTGTGGTCATTCCGGCCGACAACCCGTTGACGAAGGAGAAGGTCGAGTTAGGCCGGCTGCTGTTTTTTGACAAGCGGTTGTCGCAGGACAACACCATTGCCTGTGCGAATTGTCATATGGCGAAATTCGCGTTCACGGATGGCAGGCCGGTTTCTGCCGGCATCCGAGGCCAGAAGGGTGGCCGCAGTGCACCAGCGTCCTTCAACCGGGTGTTTAGCAGCACACAATTTTGGGATGGTCGGGCTCCAACATTGGAAGCTCAATCGGTCGGTCCGTTTACGAATCCGATCGAGCACGGCTTTGCCAACTACGATGTGATGAATGCGAAAATGATGAAAATCGCAGGCTACCGGAAACTCTTCAAGCAAGTCTTCGGGGATGACACCATCACAACGGAAAGGGTCGGCATGGCCATCGCCAGCTTCCAGCGCACCGTTCTGTCCGGCAACAGCCCTGCGGACCGGTTCGATCAGGGAGGGGAAGCCGGGGCCATTCCAGAAGCCGCGCAGAAGGGCCTCATCCTGTTCCGAGATAAGGCACGTTGCACCAAGTGCCACTCCGGGTTCAATTTCACCGACGAGAAATTTCACAACCTCGGCATTGGCTGGGACGACAATAAAGTGGATCTTGGTCGATACATGGTCACGCAGAATGCTGAGGAACTTGGCGCCTTTAAGACTCCGACCTTGCGGGAGATCGCGCGAAGCGCTCCGTACATGCACGACGGGCGTTTCAAGACGCTTGCAGAAGTCGTCGATTTCTACAACAAGGGTGGTGTCAAGAATCCCCACCAAGACAATCTCGTTATTCCTCTTGAGCTAACGGATCAGGAAAAGCATGACCTGGTGGAGTTTCTCGGTACACTCAACGGCGAAGGGTGGCAACAGGCCACGGCGCCCAAGGCATTTCCGAAGTAATTCGTTCATCTGAACGCGTGCGGTCATGAGAGGGCTTCCTTCGGCGACGAAGGAAGCCCTCTTCCTTTGTCGGGGCTGAAACTCTCTGTGCCGGTCAGTTGGATGTGGTCGTTCCGATAAGATACCGACGCAGGATGGCTTGCTCAATGCGCGAGCGTCCTCGATCGGGAGCTGGAAATCGAAGCACAAGATGGAGCTTGCCGGATTCCGGTAGTTGGATAGTGATGCGCGGGTCCGGCGAAGGCGCTTCCAACAGATTGGCCTGCTCCAGCAACTTCATTTGCCGGACGGCTTCTTCCATGAACGGCGCACACTCGGCCTTGGCCGCCTCTACGAGGGTGCGTTCTGCCTTCTGCCAGTCGTCATCGATCTTGATCGGTACCACGAGTGTATAGAGGCCGTACTCCTGGTCAGGATTCTCCTTGATCAAGGCATTCGTGAACAGCAGGCTGTTGGGAAAGACGGCGACCCGGCCGGTGTACAAGTGCGCGGATTGCCCGGGACCGATCTCCAGTAGCTTCGTCGCAAAGGCATCGTGGTCCAGTACCACACCGCGGTGGCCCGCAATCTGAATTCGATCACCGACAGCATAGACCTTGCTGCTCACTCGCAGCGCCGCGCCACTCCAACAGAGAATCAGTTCCTTTGTCGCCAAGACCATCGCCGCCGCCACCGCGACGAGCGACACGGCAAACGCCTGGAGTTCATGGGCCCAGATGATCACCAGGCCGATGAGAAACGCAAAAACGACGGAATTTCTGGTCGTCACCACCCATCGACGTTTCGACTCCATCGAGAGCGTCTGATTGCCGGCGATCCATCGGACGGCCAGCGCTCTGACGCTGACCAAGACTATCAACAGGATCAGCGACTTGAGTCCATCCAATGCGACGGAGCTATCGATGGAATACCACTCGCTTGGGGGCACGATCATCCTCTATTTGGCGGTCAGTGTTTCGCGGGTACCTGGAACGCATTCCTCACGTTTCCAGTTCTTCAGGGTCTTGTCTTCAGAGAACGTCAACGTGTACCGATAGCAATACAACGTGGGTTTGGCGGTTTCTGCCCCCTTGCCCATCAAGCTGGTGACCGAGTGGGAAGCGTCGGCGACGAATGAGGCGTTCAACGTGGTGAGGTCTTGCTCGCTGAGTGCGAACCGATAGGTCCAGTGACTATCCCCACCGAGGGCTGGGGTCTTGGCCGTGTGCGGGGGGCCTAGTCGCTCTCGAATCTCCTCCTGTGTCAGCCGACTGACCCCTCTCTTGAAATAGGTATCTCGCCAAGGCCCACCACAGCCGGAAACGCCGATAACCAGCGCGACAAGCAGGGTACAGGTGACAAGAGGGAGACACTTCTGGATGGCGAACGCAATCGAGACCGGCATGCTGACGCCTACGCTACACTGGACGATCGGTAAGTGCAACTCTCGCACGCAATCATTGACTATCATGTTCAACGGGCTGCCGCCCTCGGACCATATGAGCGGCCAAATCGAGGTGGGCTGGATTTTGGCCTTGCGTTTTCGGTACCTTAGTATCAACTGAGGCCAACGTATGGATGTCCGACGAATTTTTACCGTGTGCATGACTAGTGCCCTGGCCCTCTTTCTACAGACAGGGCTTGCAGCGGCGACAGAAAGTCGGACCTCGAAGCCTGAGTCCGTCCCGTCAACGTCCCTTAAGCCGGATCTTCCTGCCATTTCAGCAAAACTTCCCGGCGCCACTGGCGATCACAAAGCTGGAGAGAGAAGCAAGTCGCCGACCAACGGTGGCGCTCTGCACCAGCTGGCTGCGCTGTCCACGGCTGCGCCTGAACTGATTGGGAAAGATGGGGCGCCGATGGTCTTGGTGTCGGCCGGTGAGTTTGTCATGGGAAGCGACAAAGGAGATGAAGACGAAGCCCCTACGCACCGTGTCTACCTCAATGCCTTCTACATCGACAAATTTGAGGTGACGAACGAACGATTCGCCAAGTACGTCGAAGCGATTCAGAGCGAACCTCCATGGGGATTCGCGGACAAGGAGACGCCTGTGATCCATGCTGAGCGTCCTGTCCGCTGGGTGAACTGGATGGATGCGATGGGCTATTGTCTCTGGCAGGGGAAACGGCTGCCCGCAGAGGCGGAATGGGAAAAGGCGGCACGCGGGACTGATGAACGGACCTATCCGTGGGGAAACGATCCGCCGACTCCAGTCCACGCGGTCTATGGGTTGAAGGAAGGCGGTGCAGAGACAGTGTCGGTCATCGGCAATCACCACATGGGGCAAAGCCCGTACGGTGTGCAGGATCTAGCCGGCAATCTCTACGAATGGGTGATGGACTGGTACGCCGAGGATTTTTATTCCAGTTTCATCAACAGCCCCGCGATCAATCCACGTGGACCCAGCGAAGGGACAGCCAAAGTCCAGCGCGGTGGATCCTACATCAATACGCCGTATCGGCTACGGTCTTCGTTTCGCACGAAGGGTGATCCGACCGAGCAGGATCCTAACGTCGGCTTCCGCTGTGCCCAGGATGCTGCAAGACAACCATAGGCTCCACACCCGGTTCATCCAATTCTCGGAATATACGTGGGCATGTGCAGCGTGCCCTCCAACCACCAACGATAGAGCGTCTTCTGCGCTGAGCCAGGGAGGAACTCATGAAACGATATCGTGTGAAGTCCGGCGCCAAGCTTTCGTTGAAACAGTACGATCCGG
The DNA here is from genome assembly GCA_005116745.1 of Nitrospira sp. Classification (NCBI taxonomy): domain Bacteria; kingdom Pseudomonadati; phylum Nitrospirota; class Nitrospiria; order Nitrospirales; family Nitrospiraceae; genus Nitrospira; species Nitrospira sp. The sequence continues at coordinate 250,496 of SWDS01000001.1, forward strand.
ACGACACTGGGGAGTACAAAAAGAGCGACCAAGGGAAAGAAAAGGCAAAAGCGGAAACGGCCACACTCATCGCCGGGCTCGATGGACTCCAAGAGCGTCTGTATGCCAATGCGACTCGATCGCTTCTTATCGTCCTGCAGGGGATGGATACGAGCGGAAAGGATGGGACTATCAAGAGCGTGATGTCCGGCATCAATCCGCAGGGCTGCAAGGTGGCGGCGTTCAAGGCTCCCTCCAAGGATGAATTGGCTCGTGATTTCCTGTGGCGCATTCACCGCGAAGTTCCTCCCAAAGGCTACATTGGGATCTTTAACCGATCGCATTATGAGGACGTCCTGATTACACGGGTGCATGGATGGGTGTCCGCGAAAGTTGCCAAGTGCCGCTTGGACCAGATCAAAGAATTCGAAGAGCTGCTGACTGAGAACGGCACGACCGTGCTCAAGTTCTTTCTCCATATCTCCAAGGAAGAGCAGAAAAGACGGCTGGAGGCTCGCATCGCCGATCCGGAGAAGCGCTGGAAATGGAGTTCCGGCGACCTTGAGGAGCGCAAGTTGTGGGATGAGTATCAGAAAGCCTTCGAAGACGTCCTCTCGGCCACGAGTACCGAGCGGACGCCGTGGTATGTCGTGCCGGCCAATCGGAAGTGGTACCGCAATCTGATCGTGGCTGAGCGTGTCGTTGATGCGTTGGAAGAGATGAACCTCAAGACGCCCCCGGCACCAGAAGGTGTAGATTTCACCAAGCTGAGGATCGTGTAGCAGGGTGTCAGCGAGGCCTTGATCTTCCAAACTGTGGCTGCTATGGCGTGTTCTTCCCTCTGCCGTTGCGATGGTATTCTCCGCTTGAAGATCTTGTGTTGGTTGGCATCTGCGCTGTGTTACGCATCGGTACCAAAAAGAGTCAGATCACTCTTGACACGGTTTCCTAATGGGCGTAGTGAGGATAGTGCGGCCCATCGTTTCACGGAAGTTCGAGAGATCGGGTAGACCGCGCGGCTGCCATCCAGGTCTCTCGGTGACTTCATCGCGAGAGGAGGGTGGAAATGGACGACACGACGCCACCTGGCCCATCAGGCCCACCGATTCACGAGTGGGTTTCTCGTCGGTCTTGCTAGCCGATTCTTCGCTGGCTGTGCCAGAATGGCACGCATGGCCCTCGTACATGATGGCCAGAGCCATATGAGCGGAGAGCCTTCGGAAGCAGGAGGAACACAGATACCCGGAACTGACGAGGTCTTCCCCGACTGGAAACCTTGGACGACTTGTATCGTGTGGGTCTTCTGGGCCGCAACAAATGAGAGCATTATAGTCCGGCGTCCTAAGCGCCGATCGCGGGCGACCTCCCACCGTAGTGCAAGGTCGCCCGTGCTATTCTGAGGGTGTTGCAAAAGCCCTCCAGCAGCGTTCTCCCATCGCTCAAAGACTCAACGTACCTCAGCGTACGCCTCATCTTTTCGCTCGCTGCGGCCTTGCTGGGCGAGCTTTTCCAACATCCTCTGAACTCGACCCTGGTCCCGTACGTTCTTACGTATAGTACTCGTAGCGTTCCGAAACTGGCGTTCTCAGTAGTCTCATTTTATGAGCCTTCTTCAACGCTGATGGTTGCGTGGCCTTTCAGATAAGGTCCGGAAAGTCGGATATATTCCCGTCCACCCATAGCTAGATTCACGTAGGTTGCTGGGCTATACTGCCGCCGAATTCGGCGGTCGTCTTAGCGATTGGTCGGTCATCCACGGATCTCACATGGCGCTCAAACTTCGTGCGACGTGGCTGTTCTTGGGCGTGCTTGTCGCCCCTCTCCCGCTGTGGGCCGATTCCAGCCTGGATTATCAAAACCGTGGCGACCGTTTCGAAGGAGTGAAACCGAAGCCGGTCTCCGGATACGACATCGAGGTCATCTCCGTTCTGGCCGACTATCAGGAGCCTTCTACGCAACTGCCTGATCAACTCCGGGTCGGGTTCTATCTTCAAAGCCAAGCTCCTGTCCATCTCACCGTCCGAGAGCAGGATTACCGGCTCTACTATTGGCTCGACAAGGTCACACCGGCGAAGGGCTGGCAAGCCAAGTCGGTGAACGAATACACCTGGCCAACCAAGCCGGTGTTGCGGCAATTGGATCAAAAACTCAACCCATATGAGTTGGGGGTGTTGATTCGCTTGGGAAAAGAAACGCCTGCGGAGAACGAAGAGATTGCGCCGGCGATTCTCTATCATGCACAGCCTCCCGAGAGGATCAGCGGCTACCTGTTCACTATGAAGGCCAACGGTGATGCACGGCTCTCTTGCAAGGTATTACGAGGGAAAGAATCGGCTGAAGTCATGACTCAAACATTCCGTCGTCTTCCTGGCGGTCGGCCGTTCACCGTGCGATGGGATGCGGCAGGCGCACAAGAAGGGCACTATACTCTAGTCTGTAGCGGTTATTTCCTCGATACCAATCAGCCCCTGCGACAGACTGTGCGGTTCTTTCACAGGCCTGCCATGCGGTAGCAGGCGATCAATGCCTGAGCGCCGGCCATGAGCGATATCTTCATCAGCTATTCCAGTAAAGATCGCCCCTGGGTGGAGCAGTTCGCCAAGACGCTAGAAACGCGTGGCTGGTCAGTCTGGTGGGACCGCAACATTCCCACTGGTGGATCGTTCAATGCTGTGATCAGACAGGAACTTGCGGCGGCGAAGTGTGCGATTGTCGTCTGGTCCAAACAGTCGGTAGAGTCTGAATGGGTCCAGGCGGAAGCCTCAGAAGCGAAGCAGCAAGAGAAGTATCTTCCTATCAAGATCAACGAGAGCGAGATCCCGCTCGGCTTTACCCAGCGGACCTATCAGTCGCTGGTGGAGTGGGACCCAGGCGCTGAGCATGCCGGGTTCTCCCAACTGCTCAAAGATATTGAACGACTCGTCAAGAGTCCGCCGAAGCGAATTGAGTTCGGGCCCAAGCCTTGGTGGAAACGAGTACACCCTATATGGCTCGTGTCCATTCCAACCAGTCTGGCGGCGGTCGTCTCGGTCGGCCTCATGCTGTGGCCTGTGGCAGCACAGATCAAGGTGGAACTCACGACGGAGCGCATCGAGTTCGTCATTGGTGCCAAGCAATCTGAGGATTCGTACACACTCAGCGGCATGATTGCGGACTCAGTGGGCATTGAAAACTTTGAGACGATCACCATCACTCCCAAAACCATTGAAGTGGCTGATCCATCGCTCTATCAATTGGAAGAGGATAGATTTCCGGACAGGGCATGGCGAAAGCTGGTCCTTGCCCAATCTGAACTGACCGTAGTTGCCAATCGTCAGACACAACTGTCTAGAGTTGTTGTGGAAAGTGGGGGGGAGCCGATCAAGCTGGATTCTATCGTGGCGCGACCAGGAGCCCGGGTCTCGCTTGAAACAAGAGAGAAGGAAAAGAGGGAGAATAGAGAGGACAAAACCAAAAAGGATAAGAAGGAGAGCAGTGAGAGGAGAGGGGGGCTCACGATCAAAGTCGCGGGGCAAAAAGAGTTCATCGTCAGTCCAGGCCATCAGTTCAAGGTGATTGCGGATCATGTGGAGATGCGCGGTGTCAAGAATGTGCCCTTTGCACAAGACGGCGAGTTGACCTATCGCATAACATTGCCGGAACAGCCATCTCGGGTGGTCCTGCACGCGCGATCAGACCAACTGGTCCTCTTACCCACATTTGTCTTGGGGCACGCAGCACATCAGGTGTTTGGCGGGATCCCTGTGACCACGATCGATTTCACTCGACAGGCCAGTGAAGCCGATGGTGATAAGAAAACCTACATCAAAGCCGGCGAGCGAGTCAGCGCGTTGACCGGCGATGGGATGGTTACCTTTCCAGGTTACGAACATCTCCTTGGCACAGTCTCGATGAGGAAGGACGAAGCTGTGGGATTGGAGAAACTCGACGGATTTACGATTCAGGAACTCAGCCTGAATGGGACCGGTATACACCTCGTGGGCGAGGGCATGGCCAAGGAGATCCGCACGAAGATCGGCCAGATTCCGATCCACAAACACCGCCTGACCTCGTTGGATGCCTTGTGGCATAATGCGCGGCTCGGAGTGGTTCTAACGATCATTGCCACGGTGTTCACGACAAGCCTTGGGGCCTATCGGTTGTGGAAGGAGTTCAAACGGTGATTGCCCGCGCCTTGGTTACAGCATGTTTGATGCTGATCGGGCTCGCTCATGTGGGGTTGGCAGGCGCAGAGGATATTGCCCGTCTCCAAGCTGGGGTGGTCAAGGTCACTGCCAAACCTCCGAGTGGAACCGCGAACGTCGGCACGGGGTTTATTGTTCGAGTGGATAAGGATGCGGCGTATATCGTCACTGCGGCTCATGTAGTGGCAGGGGATCAACATCCACGAGTGGAATTCTTTACCAAGCGGAACGTGCCGGTCACGGCTGAAGTGCTGGGGTTGGAGGGCGGTGATGAGGTGCGAGGTTTGGCGCTGTTGGTGGTGAGAGGATCGGAGAATCTTCCCAAAAGTCTCACATCGTTGTCGCTTGCGGGAGAGGTGCGTCTGACGGGCGGCGAAGACATCGTTGTGATCGGCTTCCCTCGCAACGCTGGACCCTGGGCCGTGATCAAAGGCAACATCTCTTCACGACAAGGGCGGGACATCTTCTTTTCTCCTGCCATTGAGTCAGGCCATTCCGGTGGACCGATCGTTCAGGGAGGAAAGGTCGTTGGGGTGGTCGGCTCGGAAAGCCAGTCAGTTGGTCGAGGGGTGACGGTCGGTAGTGTTGAGGACTACATTGAAGGTTTTGGGATCAGGGCGCAGGAAGGTACGAGCTCGGCTGTTACAGCGGCCCCCCCCTCATCTCCGCCGGCCGAAACGGCCAAGCAGGAGCCACGGCAAACGACTCAGGCTCGGGAGATTAACGGCAAAGATGGTGCGCCGATGATGCTAGTCCAGGAAGGACGATTTCTTTATGGAGATCAGGCCTACGGGGCTCCGCCCAAGCTGCTAACTTTACCCGCTTTCTATATGGACAAGTATGAAGTTACCATCAAGCGCTATGTGGCTTTTCAGCAGGCCACGGTTCACGAGTTTCCGCTCGATTGGCATAAACAGACGGGGTTAGCAGACAGTGGCGACCGACCGGTCGTACATCTCACAGGGCATGACGCTTACGACTACTGCAGGCACTATGGGAAGCGGCTGCCGACTGAACAGGAATGGGAGAAGGCTGCGCGCGGGACGGATGGACGAAAGTATCCCTGGGGGAACCAAGAGCCGACAGAGCTGCACGCAGTTTGGAAAGAGAAGGTGGTGGCAGTGGTCGGTAGCCGGCCGGCGGGACTTAGTCCCTATGGCATTTATGACCTCGCAGGCAATGCCTCGGAATGGACCACTTCAGATGATTATCCAGGAAATCCCCCAGCACTTATGGTCGAGCGTGGAGGCATGGCAACAATGGTTGACCCATCAAGGATCATGTCAATGGTGCGACAATTTGGCAGTGCGACTAGCTGGAACGTGAATCTAGGTTTCCGCTGCGTTCAAGACGTGAAGTGAGGGTCGTACAGGTCACATGAATAGTAATGCCATCCACATGCTCCTGACCGCTGTGGTCGGATTTGTTGTTGTATCGGCTAGTACCTCGATAGGCTATGCTCAAAATATCGAAGACCTCAAGAAAGGCGTCGTCAAGATCGCGGCGCAAGTGGACGGGAGAACCAAGGTTGGGAGCGGATTCATCGTGCGATTGGACAAGGACGCCGCCTACATCGTCACGGCGGCGCATGTGGTGGAAGGAGATTCCAAACCCACCGTGACGTTTTTCCTCAACCCCCAGCAACCGTTCGTAGCTCAAGTGGTTGGGATTGACGGTGGAGATCCACAGGGACTCGCGGCCCTCCGTGTAGCCGGGCCAATTCCAGACGGCGTAGTGGCGCTGCCGCTGGATCTGACGACGGAAGTGGTTGGTGGCGAGGCAGTCACCTTTATAGGCTTTCCACCAACGCTTCCACCCTGGACGGTCTCGACCGGCACTATCAGTGGTTTGAAAGGGCCGACGCTCGCATTTCAGGCTCTGGTCGAGGAAGGGCATTCCGGTGGACCACTCCTGCTGAACGGACAGGTGATTGGTGTGGTGAGTGAGACCAGAGGACGGCAGGGGTATGCCGTGCCGGTCTCGATTGTGGCGGTAGCCTTGGCGGGGTGGCGGATCGAGCCACGAGCGAGCGACTCCATGATGGCCCAAGAAAAGATCGGTGCCGATGGCGTTCCGATGGTGCTCATTCGGTCTGGGCGGATTCCAACCAAGATGGTGGTGTATCTAGCGGACGATCTGTATGTCGAGAAAACGCTGGTCACGAATGCGCGCTATCGGCGATTCGTCGACGCGACAGGCGCGATGCCTCCCGCTGCACTGATGGAAGACGGCGCGTCACTCGCTTCCGATGGACCGGTGGAAGGTGTGAGGTGGCATGATGCCGTCGCCTACTGTCGATGGGCTCGCAAGCGGCTGCCGTCAGAAGATGAGTGGGAAAAGGCGGCACGTGACACCCAGGGCCGGATTGTGAACAACCAGGTGTATGAATGGACGGCCACGACGTACCAAGAGGCTCGATGGAGTCCTACGCCGCCGGAGGACCAGACGCGGAAGGTGATTCGGGGAAATCTTCAGGCACTCGGCATTCATGATGCTGTCGGCGACCTCGATTATCAGGCGCGTATGTACGCAAGCGCATATGAGGGAGCGCCAGGCAGAGGCTTTCGCTGTGTGGAAGATATCCGAAAAGAGCCATAAGTTTCCCTGCCTTGCCCTTCAACTTCGTCCCCATTTACAATATCTCTCTTAATTGTGAAGACAAGGAGGATCTCATGGGTCTGGCCGATAATAAATGCATTCCCTGTCGTGGCGGGGTCCCGCCTGTGCCGAATGATCGTGCGCAAGACTTGCTGAAGGAACTGAGCCAGGGGTGGTCTCTCAACGCACAGGGCCATCTTGAGCGACTCTATACATTCAAAGATTTTGCGCAGGCCTTGGCCTATGTGAACAGGGTTGGTGCCATCGCGGAGGTGGAGGGCCATCATCCAGATCTCTATCTCGCCTGGGGCAAGTGCAAAGTCGAGATTTGGACCCACAAGATCAACGGCCTCACCGAGAGCGACTTCTATTTGGCGGCCAAGGCGGATCGGGAATTTGAACCGTTTCGGGCCGCTTAGCATAGAGTCTCAAAAGTTCGTTCGTGGTGAGCCTGTCGAACCATGAACGAATTCCTTGAAGGTGCACGTCCTTCGACTAGCTCAGGGCGAACGGCAACGTAACGAAACTTGATGGACGTAACTTACGAGGCCTTCGATGAGTGACCAGGCACAAGTGGCGCTCGTCAACATGCCGTTCAGCTACGCCAAGTATCCATCCATTCAACTCGGCACGCTCTCCGCGCTCCTGAAATCCAATGGCATCCCTGTCGATTGTCACCACCTGAACGTCCGGTTCGCCCACCTGATTGGCGTGGAGTTGCACGAAGCGATCTGCGAGAAACGCGCCCTCTTCGGCGAGTGGCTGTTCTCTTCCCTCCTGTTTCGAGAGAACCTAAAACGCGCTGAGTATCCACACGTCTTCAAACCGGTCTTTGAACAGCTCGCGCAGGAGCGTGGGAAACCGATTGGGTATTTCGAAGAGATGGCGTCACGCATTGCCCCGCAGTTTCTCACCTGGGCACTGCGATCGATCGAGTGGGGGCAATACAAGCTCGTCGGGTTTACGTCAACGTTCGATCAAAACGTCGCCAGCCTCACGATGGCCAAACTTATCAAGGATCTGTATCCGGACGTGATCATCGTCTTTGGCGGAGCCAACTTCGACGGCGAGATGGGACTGGAACATTTCCGGGCGTTTCCCTTCATCGATCACGTCGTGGTCGGGGAGGGAGAAGAAAGTTTCTTGCCGTTAGTTCGCCAGATTCTGGCCGGCAAGACAGAGGACTATCCCAACGGTGTGACCTCCCGGCAGGGCGAGAAGATTGTGCTCACGCCGAATGCGGCGCTCTTCTCCGATTTTTCCAAGACCGGTCCGCCTGATTACGACGATTACTATCAGTTGCTTACCGAGCTAGGCGACAAAGCACAGGGACTCGATCGAATTCTCTTGTACGAAGGCTCACGCGGCTGTTGGTGGGGGGAGAAGCATCACTGTACGTTCTGTGGACTGAATGCCCAGAGCATGAAGTTCCGCGCAAAGGCGCCACAACAAGTATTAAAAGAAATTGCCGACCTCTCTCAGCGCTACGATGCCGTTCGATTTCGGTTGGTCGATAACATCATCGACATGGGCTATATCGACAACCTCTTCGGCAAGTTGGCGGAGGACCACTGCGACTTGGATGTGTTCATCGAAACCAAGAGCAACTTGCAGAAGCGCCAGATCAAAACCTTGGCTGCAGGCGGGGTGAAATGCATGCAGCCTGGCTTGGAAAGCCTGAGTATCAATCAGCTGCGCGCGATGGACAAGGGCGTCACGCCGATGCAGAACATCGGCTGCCTCAAGTGGAGCCTCTACTATCACGTGATGGTGTCGTGGAATATTCTGCTGGGATTTCCAGGCGAGACCAACGAGGACTATCAGCGTCAGCTCGACCTGATTCCCTCCCTGCTGCACCTGCAGCCGCCCGAAGCGACCGGCAAGTTCTGGCTGCAGCGCTTCAGCCCCTACTTCACCAGGCCGCACGAGTATGGTATCCGCATCACCGGGCCGGGGATGGCGTACGAGTATGTCTACGACGCACGGCAGGTCGATCTCAAGAAGATCGCCTATGACTTCGAGTACGAACTCGACAACTGGCCGGTCGATCCGCACCTGTATCAGGAGCTGGTCGCCGCGATTGAGAACTGGCAGCGGATACATCGTTCAGCTGATCGGCCATTTCTGTATTACTCCAAGGCGCCGAACTATGTGACCGTTTACGATGGCCGCAATCCGAATTCTCCGATTCGACGACGGTACGAGGGATTAGCCGCGCTGGTGATTGAGATCTGTAATGAGTCGGCGAAGAGCGTGGGGCAGATCCGAACAGCAGTGGGGGGGCAAACCGATTGCAGTGATGCGATCCTCCAACCCATCCTCAATGACCTCACGGCGCAACGTGTCTTGTACGAAGAGCGGGGGAAATATTTTACGCTGGCGATTCCGGAAAATCAGAACTTATAACCCTCATCCAAGATCTACTGACATAATCTGCTCGCGCTGAGCCCCTGACGAGTGGAAAATTGCTATCCGGTTGCAGGCGTTTACTGTTGCGCACTAATATGCTCTCAAGGTACTTGCTCCACGAGACTGGGCACCCCTGACACCGAGGTGCAGCTAGTGGCTTGAAGAAGCATCCTGGCTAAGGCACTCGGTGTTTCATCCGTTCAGGAAGACAAATGGATAAGCGAAGGAGATAGTATGGCCCCGTCGATTTCTACGACCGTCGATAGGGAGCGGCTTAAAACCATTGCAGATCGCTTGCGCCACACTTACGGTGCTGTGCGTGTCATCCTCTTTGGGTCCATGGCACACGGCACAGCCACTGAGCATAGCGATATCGATCTGCTGGTGATCGCCGACACCGGCGAGCGTTTTTACGAGCGTTCGGCCTCGGTGCTTCGCATTGTGCGTGAACTCAGTTATGGGTTGCCGCTGGCGCCGATTGTCCTGAGCCCACAGGAATTGCAGGCCCGGTTAGACCGCGGCGATCAATTTATTGCGGAGGTGGTGGGGACAGGGGTGGACTTGTGAACTCACGCCGTGACTCGTTATACCCTGAAGACTGGCGGGTGGTCGGACGACAGGACTGGCATCGGATTCACGTTATGTTGGCCGATGGAGATGCCGAAGGGGCGGGGCTCTTTCTCCAACAGGCCTTGGAGAAATTTCTCAAGGCGTATCTCTTGGGGAAAGGCTGGAAGCTGAAGAAGGTGCACACGTTGCAGAGTCTACTCGATGAAGCTACAGCCCATGATGACGCGATTCGACCGTTTCGTGGCCTCTGCGAACAAGCCTCTGCCTTCTACATGGCTGAACGATATCCGACTCTGGGTGGCACCGGTTTGGAACTCGAAGAGGTGAAGCCGTTGTTACCAGAGGCGCGATCTCTCATCACCGCGCTGTTCCCCGACGAAGTCATGCAATGAGGGACTAGGAATCCATCTTACCGGTTGAACCAGGGGCAACTGTAAAAGCCCAATCAGCTCCTCCTTACTCAACTTGCCTCACGTGCTCCTACATCGATAGCTTCTCCGCCACGTTGCGCATCTGCACGCCGTGCACGAGTGACGCGCCGCCGCGGATCGCGCAGGCGACGTGGACGGCTTCCGTCATCTCTTCGACGTTCGATCCCTTTTCCAGTGACGCCTGGGTGTAGGCATCGATACAGTAGGGGCATTGCACGGTATGAGCGACGGCGAGGGCAATGAGCGCCTTCTCTCGCTCCGTCAACGCGCCCTCCACAAACACCGCGTCGTAATAACTCTTGAACTTCTCCCACAGGGCTTGGTTGCCTTTTCCGATATCAGCAAACTTGCCAAGATCATGCGAATGGTAATACGAGTCCATGAGGAACCTCCCCTGTGATTCGATGATGTGGAGAAGAAAGAAGTCGCGCGATGAAGCGATCAGGCATGGCCCGGAGGGATAGGCTCGACATTCGCCAGAGCTTCGGAGAAGCGATTACCGACGATGTCGGTTACCTGTGTCATGAGATCTTTCACTTCCTGCCATTCGGCAGGCAACAAGTCCTGCTTCAACTGAGGGTGGATTGCCCATTGGGCTTCGACTTGTATCCCCTTTCGGCTGACGAGCACGCGGAGCAATTCCACGTCCCAGGCTGGATCAACGGGTTGATCACCGGAAAGACTGTTGTTCGATTGTTCTGGTGGAGGGACGGCACGCGCCATGCGAAGACTCCGGTTGATCGATGTTGACAGCATACCGTATCCACACTCGTGTTGTACATCAGTGGGGGAGCTTCACGAGGCACGCCTCTCTCGTGTGTTCATGTTCGTGGAGCGTCTTGCTTGAGAACCTGGAGCATCGCCTCGTGGATTTGTCTATTACTCGCGACAAGCTCTTGTCCGTAGATGGAGAGATCCTTTCCGCTGAAATCGGTCAGCCGCCCACCGGCTTCTTTTACAATGACGGATCCAGCCGCCATATCCCAGGGATTGAGCTGGACTTCCCAGAATCCGTCGAAGCGCCCTGCTGCCACATAGCAGAGATCCAATGCCGCAGAACCCGTTCGGCGAAGTCCCTGTGCCTTCATAGCAAACTTGGCAAAATGATCCAGGTTGTTGCGCGGTGAGTCTCGGATGTCGTACGCGAAGCCTGTCACCAGCAGGCTGCTGTTGAGTGTCGCCGTCTTGGATACGTGGATGGGGTGACCGTTCAACTGAGCGCCACGATCTTCAATAGCGGTGAAGAGTTCGTCCCGCGAGGGGTCAACAATCACGCCAAGAATACAGCGCCCCTCATACTCAAGGCCGATAGAGACGCAGTAGGTGGGGTAGCCGTGAGCAAAATTCGTGGTGCCGTCGAGTGGGTCGATGACCCAGAGATAGGGTGACGGGACCTCCTCAATACGGCCACGCTCCTCGGCCAGGAATCGATGGGTGGGGAAGCGAGCCTGGATATGGTTGATGACACACTGTTCAGCAGCACGGTCCGCGTCCGTCACTAGATTGATTGGATTCTTATACTCGATGCGGAACCCAGAACTCGCATAGGTTCGGAGGAGGGCGCCCGCTTCTTTACCGGCAGCAATCGCCGTGTCGAGCAGGCTGTCGTGGGACGGGTGTTCATGAAGAATCGGCACGCCGGATTGTAGCATACCCTGCATGTAATCGAGTGGGTAACGGTGCTTTTCACAGAAACAAGCCTTTCCTACAATGCACAGGCAAGGAATACATGCGTACAAGAGTATGTTTATTGAGCGAACATATTAATTGAATCAAGAAACTTGACAGAGATTAGAAGCAATGCTATAAAGCAAGCATGCTTTACGAGAGGTGCTTGTGGAGGAATTAAGAGACATTCTCGTTGGGCTCGATCAACGGATTAACGCCTACAAGAGTCGTTTCCAGGACCTGGAGAAGAAGCGTCGTCGTTTGGATGATGAAATTGCGACGATTAAGAAGTATCTCGAACTTGCTGAAACTCTCTACCGCGTCGAGGCCGACAAGGCCAAGCTTGCGAGTCTCTCCAACCAAATTATTCCCGCAGACGACTCCAAGGGTATTCGGTCTCTACAGGTCATGGATGTGACCGATCAATCTCGAGAAATTTTGCTTGGCCGAAGTAAGTACGTTGGGAAAAGCGTCCCGCAAGCGGCCTATGAGATTCTCCGTGAATCAAACCGCTCCATGCATGCGAAGGAGTTGGTGCAGCGTCTCATCGAAGGCGGGTTGCAGATCAAAGGGAAAACGCCGCTGACATCGATTGCCACGTCGCTCAAACGTGACAAGCGGTTTAGGAAAGTCGGTCCCAACACGTTCGAGGCGTTAGACGATATGTTGATTCAGGCGGTGTAGCGATCAGTTAACGGGCCTAACGTGATACAGCGAAGGGGGGTGAGACTCTTGGCGACAAAGAAAGCAGCAGCAAAGAAGAAGAAGAAGTAATCCCCGCTATAATGTGATGCGCCGGGGGTGAGGCCACTCACTCCCGGCGTACCACACTGCGATGTGTTGGAATAAAGAGCGCGTCCTACCAGAAGATCAGCAATCAGCCAGATAATAATCTCTGCAGACTACTACGAAGCCTGAAGTGCGACAGCTGGATGAAGGTGAAGCGCATGTGCGATCGATCGCTTCCCTTCTCCTGAAGGGTCTGCGTTGAGAAGCACCCACTTCTCTGGTTGGGTCAGGATCTGCTGGACCAACCGCGTGTGGAGTGCATGTCCAGACCGGTCTGCAACGATGTGACCGATGAAGGGCATTCCCATAAGAGAAAAGTCACCGATCAGATCAAGGATTTTGTGGCGGACAAACTCATCGTCGAATCGGAGGCCGGATTCGTTGACGACCCCATCATCCGACAGGACAATGGTGTTGTCCAGGGTTCCGCCTTTGCCGAGCCCGCGAGCCCACAAGGCTTGGACTTCGTACAGAAACCCAAATGTCCTGGCTTCGGCGATCTCATTCTCAAACGCAATGGCGGAGCAATCATAGGCATAGCTCTGCGTGTTGATCAGAGGATGTTCATAGTGAATGGAGTAGGTGATCTTCGGGGTGGGGGACGGCTCGATCCGAACACGCTTCGAACCCTCGGCCACTTCGATCGGCGCCATAATCTTAAGAAACGCCTGCTTCCGATTCTGAGGGACAATACCGACGGATTGAATCAGCCGGACGAAGGGCGCGGCGCTTCCATCCATGACCGGAACTTCGCTTGCCGATACATCGACGAAGACATTGTCGACGTGAAGACCTGACAGCGCCGAGAGCAGATGCTCAATGGTTTGAACTTGGAACCCATTGCCGCTGATGGCTGTGCACAATTCGGTTGGGATGCGATGTCTAATGGAGGCCGAAAGATGCGCATCAACGTTCGTTTTGCGATTGACAAAAACCACGCCGGTGTCAGGGGGGGCAGGCCGCAGCGTAATCGACGCCGACTGGCCAGAGTGGAGTCCCACACCAGAACAGGTTACTGCCGATGCCAAAGTTTGTTGATTGCGCACAAGTCCTCCCTTATAGAGACAAATGCTTAAACATGATAATCTCATTTCAACACAAAGCAATTCATATGCCTGCGCGATATGCATATAAGATGTTGTTATTAATATATTATGTGCGACACGTTTTGGAATATAACTGTATCTAAAAAGGCACAACTGTGTTTTTTCAGAAAGAGTCAATCGGAATAATGAAGATTCGGTACGCACAATTGCGCCAGCCCAGCAATGTTGCTTCGGGTGCTGCGTGGATGGTGTTCAGGCAACTCTAAAAAGGTGGAAGCAGTCGGTTCTGTCCCCCGAGTGATGCCGCCGCTTGATCATCGTCTGGCAGTATGAGTCTACGTGGAAGAGGCTATTAAAGCAGGGTGGATCGCCCATGTAAAGGGCCGCGATCCTGCCTCATGCCGCATTGGTTTGTGACCTGGCATCGTCATGTCACGTTCTGAATCTGCCTCATATTCGGTCACCACACGAGTGAACACGATGGCCAATCGTTTTGCTGCAAAGGGATTGAGCATAATACGGCAGGTCAGCTGAACGTGGATGTTTGCCTGGCCGCGCTCCCACACATTATTCACGCCAAAAGCCAGGCACCACTCTTCGCGAGTTGAAGACACATTACATACGTTTGCATAGGAGCTCTGCAGGTTCGACACATCGAACTGAACTGTCGGAGTGGTATTGGCTCGATCGAGAAGGGATGGCGACAGGCAAGCCCGTTGAATTCCCTGTTGGTCCGTCTGTTTCATAAGAATCTCCTTGCTGAATGGATGAACCCGTCGCAACTAAGAGGGCTGTCCTGGTCTGAGCGCATTTTCTAACTGCCATGCTGCAAACCACCGCGCCACGATCGACACGCTGGTTGTTGGGAACATCGTGGAGTTGGCGGTGTCCCCTTCTCTCTCCAACATATCGGACAAGAATGCATGCTTTGTCACATTCTGCCGCCCGCCGTGAATTACCCCGGAGGGCGGTATAAGCGCCTTGTAAGAAAGGGGAATTTGCTTCGTCAACGGGCACCTGCCTTGTTAACGTCTTGAGTAACTCGTGAACCGAGGTCTGCTCCCTACCGTGAGACTACTACGGAGACGCAAGAAGAGCGAGGTGAAGCCTGCCTGCGGGCAGCGGCCGACTTCTGTATACGGGAGTCCGTCCTTCCCTACATACGGCGCTTCCTGGTTTGCGCTCGAATCGCGGATCATGTTCGACGGCGCAGGTGAGGCGACGCTCAGCACCGTCACCACCGATCAACTAGCCCAGAGCCAAGCCGAAACATCTCTCTCCGCCGATGACGCGACAACATCTAATACACCACCCGCTGCGGCACCCACAGGTGAGCCACAGTTCAACTCTAACGACCAAGCCTTATTTGATGCGCTGGCAGCGTACGATACGTCAGCAGCCCGCCAGGAAATCGTGTTTCTTTCTCCTAGCGTGCGCGATTACCACAAACTCCTCGATGGCATCAGCCCCAATGTCGAAGTCTTCGTCCTCGATCCGACTCGCGACGGGGTGGAACAGATGGCGGAGGTGCTCGTCGGTCGCACTGGCGTCGACGCCATTCACATCATCTCCCATGGAAGCCAGGCTGAACTGACCCTCGGCAGTGCAAGACTGACGCTCGAGGCCATGAACGGCGCCTATGCCGACGAACTTGCGGCGATCGGCCAATCCCTCAGCGAGAAGGCCGATCTATTGATCTATGGCTGCACCTTCGGCCAGGGCGAGCTCGGCGGGAATGCAGCTACCCGGCTGGCTCAATTGACAGGCGCCGATGTAGCCGCAAGCGTCGACCTCACCGGCCATGCTGATTTAGGCGGGGATTGGGACCTGGAATATTCGGTTGGGTCCATAGAAACGGGAGTCACCTTCAGCTCTGACGCGCGACAGAACTGGGTCGGTGTGCTACCAGGCTTGACGTCTACGGGAGAATTCACGGTCAACGATCCTTCCGGGAACGATGAGGAAACTAGCGGGCCGGTACGAGGCGCCGAACGGGCTGTCGATATCGCATCCAATGGTGATTACGTCGTGGTGTGGACGGACGAGACTACAGGCGACAAAGTGTTTGCGAAAGTCTTGGACAAAGACGGCAATGCGAAGGTCGCGCAATTTCAAGTCAACACGGGTGGCGTGAACAACCGATGGGCCGATGTGGCTGTAGACGACAGCGGGAACTTTGTGGTCACGTGGACGAGGAGTAGCGACGTGTACATGCGGCGCTTCTTAGCCAACGGCACGGCTGTCGATGGCGCAGACGTGCAAGTCAATACCACGACTTCCAACACTCAGCACAATTCGTCAGTCAACATGAACGACACCGGCGATTTCGTGATCGCCTGGGAAGGTAACGGCGGCGCCGATGAAGGCATCTTCGTTCGACAGGGGAGCTTCGGCGGCGGGCTGATTGGCAGCGATATCGCGGTCGATACTGCCGCAGCTGCGCAAGATCCGTCGGTGGGAATTGCCGACTCGGGCAACTTCGTCGTGGCGTGGGATGATGGCAACGGAGATGTCTTCTTCCAACGATATAACAGTGCTGGAACTCCACAAACCAGCGGTCAAGTTGATGGAGCTTTTCAGTCCAACGCGGGGGGAGCCGCTGTGGATATGAGTGGCGATGGCCGATTCACGGTGGCCTATCGAGCCACCGGATTGGGGCTCGGTGTCTATGCCAGACAATTTGACGCAGCCGGAACTCCGCTCTTCTTTCCCCTGCTGGTCAACACGACGTTTGCAAACGATCAGACCAATCCCTCGGTGAGCATGGATGATTCAGGCGACTTTATTGTCGTGTGGGAAGGACATGGGGATCAAGCCGCAAACGTTG
Source organism: Nitrospira sp. (assembly GCA_005116745.1). Classification (NCBI taxonomy): domain Bacteria; kingdom Pseudomonadati; phylum Nitrospirota; class Nitrospiria; order Nitrospirales; family Nitrospiraceae; genus Nitrospira; species Nitrospira sp. Next base: position 266,997 of record SWDS01000001.1, read on the forward strand.
ATGCCAACGGAGTCTTCGGACAGAAATTCGCCTCCACCGGGACAAGAATCGGCAGTGAATTCTTGGTCAACCAAACCACCGCCAACGTGCAGGACCGTGCCTCGGTGGCCATGCTGGACTCAAATAACTTCGTGGTCGTGTGGACCGGCAGCGACGGAGCACAAACCGATGTCTTCGCACGGCAATTTGGCACCGCCGTTAATACCCCGCCCACGTTGGACCTGGATGCCAACAACAGTTCCGGGGCTACGGGCAATAACTACCTGTTCACGTTCACCGAGGGTGCTGCCGCCACCGCGATCGCCGATACCGACACCGATCTCGTGGATGCCGACAGCCCCACCTTTGCGTCGGTGACCCTGGCCGTCAGTGGCCTGTTGGACGGCAATGCCGAGACCCTTGTGCTGGATGGCGATACATTTGCGCTGGCCACTGCGGTAGCCGGCCAAAATACGACCGGCGGGAATTACCACGTGGTGGTCACAACTGGCGCCGGCACCGCCGCCCTCACCATCACCAAACAGGGCGGCGGAACCTTTTCGGAAGTCGAGACAGAGACCCTCATCGAGGCCATTCAATATCGGCATACGGATACGAGCGCCCCTACCGACGGCGACCGCCTGATCGACGTGACGGTTAACGATGGCGCCTTGGACAGTGCCATCGCCCGCACCACGATCAATGTGAATCCGATGAACGATGCGCCGGTGGTGACGGCCCCAGGTGCCGCCTTGTCGGCGACCGAACAGGTCGGCTTGACCATCCACGGCACCGGGTTCGGCGTGAGCGACGTTGATGCCGGAGGCGGCAGTGCAACGGCCACGCTCAATGTCGGCGAAGGGACGCTCACAGCGGTGGCTGGCACCTCAGGGGTGACCATCGTCGGGGGCAACGGCACGGGGACCGTGACCCTGTCTGGCACGATCGCTCAGATCAATAATTTACTCACTGGCGGTGGGACCGGCACCATTACGTACCTGAATGGGCTCAATGCTCCGAGCGCCTCGACCACGTTGACCGTGACCGTGAACGACCAGGGCAATACGGGGGCTGACCCCGGGCTGACAGGAACCGGCACCACGGAAGAAGGGAGCAATTCAGTCGCCATCAATCTGAGCGCCGTGAACGACGATCCAACCAACGTCGGCTCCTTGCCCACCGACGTCACCGTGACCGAAGACGTCCTGAGTAATGTGGATCTCTCCCTGATCGACCTCAGTGATGTCGATGCAGGAGGCGGCAATCTGACCGTGACGCTGACAACGGCAACCGGGGGCAACCTGACCGCAGTCTCAGGCGGCGGTGTCACCGTGGCTGGTTCGGGAACCGGGGTCCTCACTCTGACAAGCACTCACGCGAACCTGAACACCTATCTCAATAGTGCCGCCAACGTGCAATACCTGCATGGGACGGCAAACACGAACGGTAACAACGCCGATACGATCACCGTTCAGGTCAGCGACAACGGCAACACCGGCAGCGGAGGAGGCGGCACCCTAAGCCTCGGCACCGTGAATGTGGACATCACGGCGCAGAACGATGCGCCGACGATCACGGCGCTGGCGGATCAGACGATCCCCGAAGACGGGACGACGGGGGCGCTGGCCTTTAGCGTGAGCGATGTGGAGACGGCGGCGGGGAGCCTGACGGTGACGGCGGTGAGCAGCAACACCACCGTTATTCCCAACGGCAACCTGACCTTGGTGAACCTGGGGGGCGGCAACTGGACCATCGCGGCGACGCCGGCCCTGAACCAGACTGGCGGGCCGGTGACGATCACAGTGACGGTGAGCGATGGGACGACCAGCACCAACGAGACCTTTGATGTGACCGTGACGGCGCAGAACGACGCGCCGGTCATCTCCAGTAACGGCGGAGGTGCCACGGCAGTGGTCAACGTCGCTGAAAACCAGGCTGCTGCTACCACGATCACCAGCGTGGATGTCGACGGGGGCGTGCCTATGTATTCGATCGTCGGAGGGGCCGACGCCACCCTGTTCACGCTCCATGCGACAACCGGCGCGCTGACCTTCAACAACGCGCCGGATTTCGAGGCCCCCCTCGACGCAGGGGCGAACAATGTCTACGAAGTCACCGTTCAAGTCGCCGACGGCAGCGGCGGCACCGACATCCAGGCTCTCAGTATCGTGGTCACAGACGTCAATGAGGGTCTACCGCCACCCCCGCCGATTCCTCCAAGCCTCGTGCCACAGCCTCCAGCCCCTCCATCCGGAGCGGGACCTCTTCCTGCTGGATCGCCCCCGTCATCTCCGGTCGTTGTCCCTGCGCCGGCCAGTTCGAAGCCGAATTCCGAGGTTCCTTTTGTTCCTGTTCCGCTTGGCAATGATCCAGATGGCACCGCGCGGCTATCTTCGGAGATGCCTGGTGCTCCCCAGCCCAAAGGGTTAAACACGCCCGCGCCTTCGATTCAGTTCATGCGCGAGATCAGAGGCTATGTGGAAGCGGGGGTTGCTCCGCGTATGTACCAGGCCGATAAGGAGGTTCCGAGGGCCTTCGACGGACAAACCCTTGAGAAAACGTCGACAGGGCTCAGCGAGGCCTTTCGCCAGAGCCTCGGGGTCGTCGAGGAGGATCTACGACGTGCCACGGACATGTCTGAGAGCAGCCTGAAATTCGCCGTTGGGGTGACGAACTTGGGTGGGGTCAGTCTTACGGCCGGTGTCATTGCCTGGCTGCTGCGTAGCGGGGCGCTGCTGGCCAGTTTGGCTGCCACTCTGCCTGCTTGGCGGCACTTCGATCCACTCCCCGTCGTCCTCACCAGCGATCGAACGCGGCGTAGGAGCACAGCGGATACAGTCGTCGCTGCCGATCGAGAAAATAAGCAATTCCGCGGGCTCAGAGACCTCCTGGATAAGAAAGGAGACACGGGGCGCTCCGAGGGTGAAGGTAGGGAAGGATGAAGAATTTCGGCCCCCTCATGCGGATCAGCTTCAGCCTGACGTGCCTGACTCTCGGCATCGTACTAACCGGCGACACGTTGGTCGGATTGTCGTCCGGTTCACTCAGCGCGACTGCGGAGTATCGCAAAACGCTTTCCGAAGCCCTCGCGGTCCAGTACTCCCATCTCGCTGGGCGAAATCATTCCGACACCATCCAAGCTGGATTGGACCTCCTCATCGAACGAAACCCGCAAATTCTGTCGGCCGCCATTCAACTGGCTTCCAGCGGGACGTTCGCCCAAGCTGGAGATCACCAGCGGCATTGGACGCAGATCGAAGGTGGCCACTCCTCGATCGATCACATTCAAGTTCCGATTTTCAAAGGTGATGCCCCTTGGGGGACCCTACAGATTGCCTTCCAGCCGGTTGCCGAATTGGAGAATCCCTGGTCCTTCGTCCATCCCTGGAGCCGCTTAATCCTGTTCGTCGCGTTTGGGGGCTTCGTCAGCTACCTGCTATTCATTAAACGCACGCTTCGCCACCTAGACCCGTCCGCTGTGATTCCGTCACGGGTCAAGCATGCGCTGGACGTGCTGGCCCAAGGGGTCGTGATGCTGGATGGACACGGGTCCATTGTCCTTGCCAATACCGCGTTTGCGAAGGGGGTGGGCTTGCCCTTGAACGATCTGATCGGCTCGACCTTATCTCGACTGGCCTGGGTTCCGGCTACGCCATCTCCCGAGCCGTCGAGCGAGCCCTGGACCATGGCGTTGAATACCAGAACCGCCCAGACGGACGTGCGGATGGTGCTGGCCGATTCGTCGGGCAAGTCTCGACACTTCCTCGTCAGCAGCGCTCCGATTGTCGACGAGAGCGAGCGGCTGCGCGGGGCAGTGGTATCATTTGATGACGTCACACAACTGGAAGAAGCCAATGTCGCGCTCGGCGGCGCGGTGAAGGAACTGGAACGATCGCATGCGCAAATCGTGAATCAAAATTCGGAGCTTGATCGCACCAACCAGTCACTGGTCGTTGAGATTGATGAGCGGAAGAAGGCTGAATCAGAGCGGGAGGTGCTCAACCGCCGTCTGCAGGAAGCCTCACGGCGGATCGGTATGGCCGAGGTGGCAGCCTCCGTACTGCACAACGTAGGAAACGTGCTGAACAGCGTCAACGTGTCGGTCGGCCTGATTCAGAAAACCCTTGAGCGGACCCCCGTCGGCAAGCTCGGTCGCATCGGACAAATGTTCCAAGATCACATGAACGACCTGAGCCTCTATCTGACCCAAGATGAGAAGGGCAAACAAATTCCCTCCTATGTGGTGAAGCTGGCCGACCAACTGAACACCAATTTCACCGGCATCAATAAGGAGCTCGACTCTCTCGATCACAACATTGATCATATCCGGCGAATCATTATGGCTCAACAAGGCCATGCAAAGACCCAAATCCTCCTGGAACAAATTCAGTTGACGGATGTTCTCGAACAAGCTTTGGCCATTAATCGGGACAGCCTGGAAAAGGCCGGCATCACTGTCGTGCGTGAATACGCAGAGCTACCGGCTACGATGTGTGACCGGCATCAGGTCCTTCAAATTATGGTCAACCTGATCAACAATTCGATCTATGCCATGCAGGCCGTGCCCGATCGCTCCCATCGCCTGACGGTGACGATCGGGTATCATTCTGGAAGCCGCGAGCGAGTACAGATTCAGGTACATGACACGGGCATAGGTATCACGCCGGATAATTTCAAGCACCTATTTACACAAGGCTTTACGACGCGCGAGGAAGGACAGGGGTTAGGCCTTCACAGTTCATCCTTAGCAGCTAAATTGCTCGGAGGGGTCCTGTCCGCTAGGAGCGAGGGCGAGGGGTTGGGAGCCACGTTCACGCTGGATTTGCCACTTACTCAAGCCACCCTGGCGGCCTGAGCATGTAAAAAATGGAGGAAGGCATGGTTATGGTTAAGGATAAGCACAAAATAACTCTAGAAAACCGTCGTATCCTGATCATCGACGATAATCTCAAAATTCACGAGGATTTCCGAAAAATCCTGGCCCCCGCCGCCGTCTGTGGCGAACTTGGTCAAATAGGGGCATCGTTGTTCGACGAGGAGCCGCAGGCAAATCATGATGTGGTCTTTGACTTACGGTTCGCCGATCAGGGCCAAGCCGGTTTGCACATGGTGGAGCAGTCCGTCGCTGCAAGGGCTCCGTATGCTGTGGCCTTCGTCGATATGCGTATGCCGCCCGGTTGGGACGGCCTCCTGACCATTGAGCAGATCTGGAAAGCCGATCCCAATATCCAGGTTGTGATTTGCACGGCATTCTCCGACCATCCGTGGCGTGAAATCAGCGCAAGGCTTGGAAAAACCGACCGGCTGCTGATTCTCCGTAAACCGTTCGATGCGATCGAAGTGGAACAGTTGGCCGTCTCCTTAACCTGCAAGTGGGAGTTGTCCCAGCGGGCACAACTGCGGATCGATGGCATCAACGCGCTCGTCGACCTTCGATACAAAGAATTATTGGAGCGTAATGCGCAATTGAAAGGGGAAAATGAGCAGTTTCAAACGCTGAATGAACAGTTTCAACAATTCGTGAAAGAGTTACGGCGAACAGTCAACACCGAGGAGAGCTCCATTTGAGAGTTCATGCCGATTTCTGGCCCGCATGACTCGCAAGCCGTCTCCACGGCGATTCCATGTGCACCTGCCGAAACATTCACAACGTGATGACGCTCGACAGCTATACGGCGAATCTTCTGAAGGAAGTGAAGCGGCGGCCTGCCCCTGTGGCGATGTGTTTCGCGACAAACGGGAGGAATAGATCAACAGCAAGTGGCTGGCTTAGGATAAACCCCTGGACCACCTCGCAGCCGAGTTCACGAAGAAAATCGAGTTGTTCTTGTGTCTCTATTCCTTCGGCTACAGTGCGCAGGTTAAGGCTGTGAGCCATCGCGATCACCATTCGAGTGATCGCGGCGTCCCGCTCATTTTCTGCAATGTTTCGAATGAACGACTGGTCAATTTTTAATGAATTGAGGGGGTACTGCTGCAGATGACGCAATGAGGAAAAGCCTGTTCCGAAATCATCTAGCGAAAGCTCCACACCGAGAGTCCGTAAACTCTGAAGGGTCGCGATGGCATGTTCTGGACTTCTGAACATGATCGTTTCCGTCAACTCAAAGTCAAGGAGTTCTGAGGGAAACTTCGTCTCAGCCAACACGTTGGCGACTGTGTCAGTCAGCTTTCCATCATGAAACTGTGAGTCAGACAAGTTCACCGCAAGCTGAATAGACGTATGACCGGCCGCCAACCAACTCTTGGCTTGTGTGCAAGCCGCACGAAGCACCCATTCACCGAGCCTGGGTCCCAGCCCAACATCTTCAACGATCTGTAGAAATTTCCCGGGGGGCAATAGGCCCAGCGACGGATGGTGCCACCGGATCAGAGCTTCGGCCTTGACGATTGCGCCGGTGCGGAGATCTATCAGCGGCTGGAAGCATATCATGAACTCATCACGGTCTAGTGCGCGGCGAAGGTCGGCCTCTAAGGCGAAGCGTTGCTCCGCATGCTGATTCATCGATGAAGAATAGAACGTGTATCCGTTGCGACCCAATGATTTGACAGAATACATAGCCGTATCTGCATGTTTCAGCAGTGCCTCTAGGTCGAGACCATCCGTGGGGAAACAGGCGATGCCGATCGTTGCGGTCACATACACGTCGTGCTGTCCCAAATGAAATGGTTCTGCCAGTTCGCGCTGAATCCGTTGTGCCACACATGCTGCGTCTTCCGGAGCGGTCAAATTATTAAGCAACACCGTAAATTCGTCACCCCCTAGGCGCGCCAAACAGGACTGAGAAGTGGGATCGGTGTCCCGCGCCACCGAGTCACTCATTCTCACGCAGTTCTTGAGTCGCTCCGCCACTTCTTGAAGCAAGTGGTCGCCCACTTCATGGCCCAGTGTGTCGTTGATGACTTTAAATCGATCCAGATCCATAAAGAGGACGGCAGCAATTGCTTGATGGCGCTGTGAATACGCTAAGGCTTGACCTACGCGATCTTTAAATAGGTGTCGATTGGCAAGGCCTGTCAGGCTGTCATAGTATGCGAGAGAATGAATTTTCTCTTCTGCCTCCTTCCGACTCGTAATGTCATGAATCGTTACTGCCATGCCCTCGACGCCATGTAAATCATTGCGAATAGGTCGTGCCTGACTTTCGACGATGAGCTGCGTGCCGTTGGGAAGACAAATGCGGTATTCCATGCTGCAATGGTGTTCGGTTGTAAGGCCATCATGCAATGACGTCTGAACCACAGTCCGATCCTCCGGATGAATTAGTTCAAGAAGACCTGTAAAGGATTTCGGGAAGTGCTCCGGTCTCATGCCAAAAATGCAGGCGACTTGGTCTGTGCTCTGCAGCGCATCGGAACGAGAATCCCATTCCCATGATCCAAGCCCCGCAATGGACTGAGCGTAACGTAGCTGAGCTGCGCTTTTCGTCAAATTGAGGAACGCGTGGGTGGCGCGAAATAGGTACCTGATACGCTGTGTCAGGATCAGGGGATGAAAAGGCTTGATCATGAAATCCGAGGCACCGGCTTCGTAGCTATGTGCAATCGAATCCGTATCATCGTGACCAGTGACCATAACAATAGGGACCTGCGCACCACCAGGAAGTTGTCGTAACGCTGCGCAGGTCTCAATCCCGGTCATTCCAGGCATTCCAACATCAAGGAGGACGATGTGTGGATGGACGGTACGAAAAACCTCGAGGGCATGCGATCCGTCGACCGCTTCCTCAACTCGGAAGTCAGCCGACTGTAAACATTCACAAATCAAGGCACGATCGACGGGATCGTCGTCGACGACGAGGATGACGGGCTGATCGAGAGCGCTGTCGTTTGACATCTTTGTTCCCCCTTCTATCCATTCATCCGCATGGTTGTCTGTGTCATGAATGATCCGCGCTCTAAGACGGGACTCTCAAATGAATCGGCAGGTGATGGAACAGTCCACTGTCTTGGAAAGTATCGTAGTGGAGACAGCTACAACGGCCAAGTGAAATGGGGAAATGCTCTTGCAAGCCGAACCACAGCAGGAGAACTGGGTAGAGAGGACAGAGTTGCGCATGTAGGAGCTGGAATGTCCCGCGACGAGGAACCGTTGCTCGCGTAGTCCACTATCAATTCGGAACCATGAGTGACTGCCTGATGTGCCTGGATGGAGGCAGTGCTTGTGCTGAAAGTTTAAAAAAGCATGACAGGTTAAAGGGAGTGCGTACTATTTGAGAAAGCCTGCTGAACAACTAAGACGAGTGGGTTTGGCGTGACCGTTTATCCAGAGGTGCGCACAAGACGTTGTAGCGCTCCTCAAGGACATGCCTGCGTTCATGGCGGAGCGAAGTCAAGAAACACGGGTGGGAGAGAGCCAATGATCATGGTCGGCTCAGCGGCTGGAAGGCATGCATAATCATGGGCGCCGGGAATAAAAACCTCCGAATCTTGGTCATCGACGACAACCTCGTCATCCACGAGGATTTTCGCAAAATCCTGGCGACGACCACCGCCTCCGACGAACTCGAGCAGGCGGGAGCGTCTCTTTTCGACGAGGAGCCCGTGGCCGTCCACGGCGAACCTTTCGATCTGAGTTTTGCTGACCAAGGAGAACGGGGCTTCCACATGGTGGAGCAATCCGTCGCCGCCGGGAAGCCATACGCCCTGGCCTTCGTCGATATGCGGATGCCACCCGGCTGGGACGGCGTCGAGACAATCGAACATATCTGGAAGGTCGATCCCGAAATCCAGGTGGTGATTTGTACCGCGTTCTCCGACCACCCCTGGCACCGGATCACCGCAAGGCTCGGACAAACCGACCGACTACTCATCCTGCGGAAGCCGTTCGATGCGATCGAAGTGGAGCAGCTGGCCTCTTCCCTGACACGCAAATGGAACCTCGCCCAGGAGATTTGCTCCAAACTGAAGGAGCTCATGATCACGCGTGATGCCGCGCTGGAGTCGGCGCGGCTCAAGTCGGAATTCTTGGCCACCGTCAGCCACGAAATTCGCACGCCGATGAACGGCGTGATCGGCATGACTGGGCTGCTCCTGGACACCGCGCTTGATGCGGAACAGCGGGACTATGTGGAAAGCATTCGCAGCTCCGGTGACGCCCTCCTCGCCATCATCAACGACATTCTCGATCTTTCGAACATCGAGAGGGGGAAGCTCCGTCTGGAGAGTCTTGCCTTCGACCTTCGCGTCGCGCTCGATGCGGTGATGGAATTGTTGACTAACCGTGCCGAGTCCAAAGGCCTGCAGTTCGCCTGTGTCGTCCGGAGCGATGTGCCGAACGCAGTGCGCGGGGATTCCGGCCGCTTGCGCCAGATTCTGACGAACTTGATCGGCAACGCGATCAAGTTCACCGAACAGGGCAAAGTGGCGGTGCGGGTCTCGCTCGCGAAAGAGTACGAAGCGAACGCACTCGTGCGATTCGAAGTCGCGGATACGGGGATCGGCATTGCCTCCGAGCGTCAGGCGAGGCTGTTCCAGTCCTTTTGCCAAGTCGACGGGTCTCACGCGCGCCGCTACGGGGGGACGGGTCTCGGTCTGGCCATCGCGAAACAGTTGGCTGACCATATGGGCGGGACCATCGGTGTGGACAGCGAGGTGGGTAAGGGGAGCACGTTTTGGTTCACCGTTCTATTGGAGAAGGAGCAACCTGCCCTGCCCGCTACCGCAAGCTAAAGCGAATCTCCACGGCTTGCGCCTGCTTGTCATCGATCTCGAGGCCGGCCTCTCCTCAAGAACCAAAGCCCAGCTCTACATTCTTAATTCTTGCTCCAGGTCATATGCAGAAGATTCTTCGAGTCGCATGAGAGACCACCTCCAACAGCAAAGACACACGCCACTTTCTTCACGGCTCGAAGACACGAGATGCCGTGGCTCAGCTCCGCTGACCCATGCGGAATAGCAACAGAGCAGGATGTGCCAAAAGCGAAAAAGTGAAAAACTGATGACAATCCTTGAGAGTAAAGTACTCTACTAATAGAAACGTACGTAATGCCGTGTCCGATCTCTCCAGCTGAGAGCAACGGCAAAGCTTTGTTGAAGATACGGCGTGAGATGGCTCAGTCAAACGAAAGATGAGTGGTGTGGTGAACAGGCAAGATCCTCCGACGGGCCGAATCCGCGATCGAACAGGGCTTCTGCTCGTCCTGCTGACTCTCATGGCCATTTTCGGAGGGAACGGGTGTGCCATCAAGCCGATCCCGTTGACCGAGGATGAAGTCCAATCACGGGTGAAGGAAGACCGAGCGGTTCTGACCAAAGATCAAGAGCCGCTCAATGGCCCGGTTGACCTCTACGAAGCGATGGCTCGGGCGCTGAAGTATAACCTCGACGCGCGGGTCGAGCTGATGCACAAGATGCTGGCGCAGACGCAGCTTGATCTCTCGCACTATGCGATGTTGCCTCGTCTGGCCGCGAACGCCGGATTTGACGGACGGAACAATTTCCCTGGCGGCGTTGCACAGTCCTTGCTCACTGGGCGGCAGGTGCTCGAACCCTTTACCTCCGCCGAACGAAACATTTTCTCGGCCGATCTCTCGCTCAGTTGGAATGTGCTGGATTTCGGCTTGTCCTACATCAGAGCCAAGCAAGCAGCGGACGACGTATTGATTGCCGATGAGGAACGCCGGCGTGTCGCCAATCGGGTCATGCAAGATGTGCGCATCGCCTATTGGCGGGCGGTGAGCGCCGAGCGGATTCTTCCGTCCCTCCGGCTCCTGGATGAGTGGGTGAACCATGCGCTCAACAAGGCCCAAGCGGTTCAGGATGAGCGACTCAGTTCACCGCTGGTTCCCTTACAATACAAGCTCGATCTCCTCAATACCCAACGGTACATTCAACAATTGTTCAGAGAACTAAATACCGCCAAACTTCAACTAGCCGCGCTGATTAATCTGCCGCCTGGGCAGGAGAAGGATCTTGCTCTGCTCGTCCCAGAGCGAGAAGCTAAAACACTCGAACTTCCGTCCGATATGGCGATTCTGGAAGACCGAGCGCTCCTCGCGCGCCCTGAGCTCCGGATGATCGACTACCGTCGTCGGATCAACGCGCGAGAGGCCAAAGCGGCGATCTTGGAAATGTTGCCCAGCTTGAATCTCCAAGTCGGAGGCAACTACAGCAGCAATACCTTCCTCTTTAACAATCACTGGGCGGCCTATGCGGCACGTACAAGTTGGAACTTACTCAACCTCTTGCGTTATCCCGCGCGGGCCAAGACCATCGAGGCGCAGGACCAAGTGCTGCACACGCAGAACTTGGCATTGACCATGGCGGTGATGTCACAGGTCCATGTCAGTGTGGCGCAGGTGGCACATGCGAAGAAAGAGGTCTCGACCGCTGCCCTGTATTACGACACGCAATCCCAAATTGCCGAGCAGACGCGGGTGGCCTGGCGCACGGCGAAACTGAGCGAACAATCAGTGTTGCGCGAGCGAGTGGCTCAAGTGGCGGCACAACTCCGCTACGACGCCGTGGAAGCCGAGGCCCAAACGGCCTGGGCGGCGCTCCTGGCGGCAGTTGGCGAAGATGTCTTGCCGAACGATCTGAAACAGGAACAGGGCGTGTCGGATCTTGCCCTCCAGCTCCGTGCAGGGTGGAGGAAGAGCAAAGAGTTGCTCAAGTGAAGAACCATGGTAGCCGTTTAATCGACGGTGCTCTGGTGGGCGCATGGCTCCTGATCGCCGTCCTGCCGGCGACCGCCGGGACCACCGCGGATGCCAAGCCGATGGGCAATGCGGCTGAACTGAACACGATCCGAGGCGTGGTGAAGGCGACGGCACAAGCGACGTTAGCCAGCCAGGTCCAAGGCCGAATCAGTCGGCTTCCAGTGAAAGAAGGGCAGAGATTCAAAAGGGGAGCCCTCTTAGTCGCACTCGATTGTTCAAAGTATGAGGCGGAACTCGCCAGCGCTCGGGCCGAACACCGCGGCAAGAAGAAGACCTATGAGAACAATCTCCGCCTGTCCGAACATCAAGCCGTGGGGCAACTGGAGCTCGACGTGTCTCAGGCCGAATCCGAAAAAGCGTTCGCGGCTGTGCAGGCCGCGCAAATCAACGTGAGCGGTTGTACCGTCCTCGCGCCGTTTCCAGGGCGTGTGGTCAAAACCATCGTGAATGAACACGAAAATGTTTTTCCCAACGATCAACTCATCAGCCTCTTGGACGACAGCCAGCTTGAGATCGAACTGATCTTGCCGTCGAAGTCACTGACGTGGTTGAAGGTCGGCACACCCTTCGAATACTCGATCGATGAGACAGGACTCCGGTATCCGGCCGTCGTGGAAGATATCGGGGCGAACGTCGATCCTGCGAGCCAGACAGTCAAAGTCAAAGGTCTCTTTCGGGCCAAGCCCGACAAGGTTCTCGCCGGGATGAGCGGCATCGCAGCGTTTCCTGAAGGCCTACACTGACCACACCGACATGGTCACAGCAGAAGCCACACCCCACAGCGCGCTACCGAAACACACACCCTGGGCCACCCTCTTACAGTTGGAGAGGATGATTCGTACTGCGACAACCCAACAGGAGTTGCAATTTCTTCTAGTCAACGAAACACGTCGGTTGGTCTCGTATAGACAGGCTGTGTTGTTGATTCCGTCTTCGACTGCTGCGTCAAGGTATGAAGCGCGGGCCGCATCAAGCGTGCCAGTCGTCGACCGCACGGTACCCGTGATGCAATGGATCGAACGGCTGATCCAGCATGTGCGGGACACCTCGAAAAGCGGCGACCTCCGTCAACTTGAGGAAGCTGATTGTCCGTCCGAACTCCAGTCAGAGTGGACCGAATTCACGCTTGGCCATGGTCTGTGGTGTCCGCTGACCCATCCAGATGGACAGATGTTGGGCGGCCTGTGGTTCACGCGCGATCAACCATGGCCGGAGCACGAACTCACGGTACTTCAACGACTCAGCGAGGCCTATGCCTATGCCTGGCGTGCGGTCGGTCCATCCAAGAATCTCCGATGGCGCTGGGGCTTGAGCCGGACGACGACGTGGCTGCTTGCCGGGGCGGCGGTGGGCGCGCTGCTCATTCCTGTCCCCATGTCGACTGTGGCGCCCGCGAAGATTGTGGCTAAAGAGCCGTTGATTGTCAGCGCGCCGATCGATGGAGTCATTGCGGACATTGCCGTGTTGCCGAATACCGAGGTCACACAAGGGGATCTGTTGTTCCGATACGAGGATACGACCTTCCGCAGCGACTATCAGATCGCGGAACGCAACCTGGATGTGGCGATGGCGCAGTATCGCCGCGCGGCTCAGGGGGCGTTCGTGGCAGCCGACCAAAAGGCCGATGTGCCGCTGTTGAAGGCGGAAGTGGAGTTGCGGGAAACGGAGCGAAACTACGCCTACGAACGATTGGCCAAAGTTGAGGTCAAGGCTGAACAGGCAGGCCTGGTTTTGTACAGCGATAAATCCGATTGGATCGGAAAACCGGTTGTCGTCGGCCAACGCATGATGGAACTGGCGCGCCCTCGGCAGGTGGAAGTCAGAATCGATCTCCCGGTCGACGATGCCATTGTGCTTCATGAAGGGGCAGCGGTGTCGTTATTCCTCAATGCCCATCCGTTATCCAGCGTGCCGGCCACGGTGAGCCATGCGAGCTACCATGCCGAGGTCTTGCCGAACAACACGTTGGCCTATCGTGTCACGGCGCAGCTTGGAGAAGGCGCGCCGGAATTACGGATCGGCTGGCAGGGTAGCGCGAAGATTTACGGAGAGCAGGTGTCGCTGTTCACCTACCTATTTCGCCGTCCGATTTCCGCGCTCAGGCCGTGGATTGGGCTATGAAACCATCACCGGATCCGCCGCGTGAATCCATCGTACCGCCGCTGCGAGAGGATCTCCAGCTCCTGGCCGGGGCTCCAGCTGCTGATGGGTCGCCGACCTGGGTTCTGGTAGACCAGCTTCGCGGCAAGTATTTCCAGATCGGCTGGCCGGCCTATCAAATGCTTTTGCGTTGGAAGGGTCGGTCAGCGGAAGCCATCGTGTCCGCGATTCATGCTGAGACGACCTGTCGCGTCACGGCCGGGGATGTCGACGCATTTCTCCGGTTCTTACACAACAACCATCTCATGCGCGATCCGCCGCAGGGAGGGTATCGAGCCTATCTCGCCCAAGCGGAAGCGGCCAAGCCACAGTGGCTGACGTGGTTGGCCCACCACTATCTGTTCTTCCAAGTGCCATTAGTGCGGCCGGGTCGATTTCTTCGTGCGACGCTTCCGTTTGTGGAATGGCTCTTTGCCCCAGCCGTGGTATGGATCATTGGACTGATCGGGCTGATCGGAATCTATCTTGTCTCCCGTCAGTGGGACACGTTTACCGCTACCATGCTGCACTTCTTCACGGTGCGCGGCGCTGCGCTCTACGTGCTCTGCCTGGTTATCGTCAAGATCGTTCATGAGCTCGGACATGCCTATACCGCCACTCGCTACGGCTGTCGCGTGTCGACTATGGGCGTCGCCGCGATCTTACTCGTGCCGATGCTGTACTCCGACACCTCCGATGCGTGGAAATTGACCGCCCGACGTCAGCGTGCCGCCATCGGGGCTGCTGGGATGATTGTGGAATGTGCAGTGGCGGCAATCGCGATCTTCGCGTGGAGCTTTCTGGATGATGGGGTGGGAAGAAGCCTGGCGTTTCTCATGGCGACGACCAGCTTGGCGTTGGGAGCGGCAATTAACCTGAACCCGTTCATGCGGTTCGATGGCTATTACGTCCTCTCTGATTGGCTGGGTATCCCGAATCTGCATGAGCGAGCCTTTGCCTTTGGACAGTGGCAACTCAGGAAGCTGTTGTTCGGTCTGGATCAGCCGATGCCGGAGCCGGTGTCTGCGGCGCGGCGACGCTTCTTGGTCGGGTTTGCCTGGGCCACGTGGGCGTACCGGTTCTTGCTGTTTCTGGGGATCGCCTTGGTGGTCTATCACTTCTTCTTCAAGTTGCTGGGACTCATCCTGTTCGCCTTCGAAATCGGCTGGTTCATCGTGCTGCCGATTATGCGCGAACTCAAGGCCTGGTGGCTGTTACGGACGGCGGTTCGCGAGCAGCGACGGGTGTGGATCTCCGCCGGTGTGGTGGGTGTCCTGACGTCCGTGTTGTTTGTTCCTTGGTCGGATCGAATCACCCTCCCGGCGGTGTTGGAATCGATGCCCCATGCCACGATCTATGCGCCGGCTCCAGGCAGAATCGTCGAACTGATGCTCGAGGAAGGCCGTCATGTGGAGAAGGGCACCGGACTCATCACGCTGGAATCCCCGGTACTAGATAAGGAAGTGGCGTTAACGCAGAAGCGGATCGAAGTCGAACAGTTGAGAGGACGGCGCCAGTTCGTGGATCAACAAGAATTGTCAAAACATCAGGTCACGATCGAAGCGCTGAAGGCACGGCTCTCGCAGCTTGAGGGTCTTGTGCAACAACAGCAGACGCTCTCGCTTGTATCGCCGATCTCGGGACGAGTCACCGACCGAGCCGAGGCATTGCATGTGGGACGCTGGATTAATAAGGACCTGCCGCTTGCTTATGTCGTTGATCCAGCAGGCGAAGAGCTGCATGCGGTCGCGCCCGAAACCGACGTGGGCTATCTCCGCGCTGGCCAGTCGGCTAGATTCATTCCCGACGGGGCCGAGCGTCCGAGCGTGAGGGCCCGGGTGGTCGAGATAAGAGATATTGATGAAAGCAGTTTCACCGTGCCCTACCTGGCCTCGCTCTACGGCGGCGAGGTGCCGGTGCGGGAAGATGCCAACCATCGGCTGCGGCCTGAAACCTCTGTCTATCGGATTACCCTGCGCCTTGTCGAACCGGCTCCCCGCTGGAACCAAGCCGTGCGCGGAACGGTGCTGGTAGAGGGGCCTCGAATCAGCCTCGCTCAACGGGCCTGGGAAAAGGGCGTCCGGATCTTGATTCGTGAAAGCGGCGCATAACGGCCCTTCCTCGTGAAGTGGTTCACGATCAAACGTTTCAGGATTTTTGTTATGTGTTTGGAATCGCTGAAATTCATGCGTCGAACTTGAAACGAGAGACTCGAAACCAGCCGCCCTCGCACGAACCACGCTTCAAGCCCTTGCCAAGAAGGGGGAATCTGCTTCGGGAAGTGGCATCGACTTGCTAAATTGGTACATGGAAAATCTGAGAAACTCGGTCTTCTCTTTACCCTGAGAATACTAGGTAAACATAAGCGGTCCGTGGAGAAGGCATCTCGCAGGCGTCCGCCGATGTCCGTCCAGACGGGGTCTCACCTGCCTTCATATTCCACTTCCTGGTTGGCTCTCGAACCACGGATTATGTTCGATGGCGCGGCGGTGGCAACGGTCGACACCCTTGCAACTCAACAACTCGCACAAACCCAAGCTGAGGCCTCAGCCTCGCCCGATGATGGGGGAACAAGCGAGGCGCCGCTCAGGGCACCCACCGGCGAGCCGCAATTTAGCGCCAGCGACCAGGCTCTCTTCGATGCACTAGCCGCGTACGACACCTCGGCGGCGCGCCAGGAAATCATCTTTCTTTCTCCCAGCGTGCGTGACTACCAACAACTGCTGGATGGCATCAGCCCCAACGTCGAAGTGATCATCCTCGACCCGACTCGCGATGGCGTGCAGCAGATGGTGGAGATACTCGCCGGTCGGACGGGCATCGATGCGATCCATCTGATCACGCATGGTGACTCCGGAGTCCTTCACCTGGGAACGAGCACGCTCGATGCGGCATCCATGTCAGAACAGTATGCCGATGAACTCGCGACGATTAAGCAGAGTCTGTCCAACACTGCCGATCTTGTCATCTATGGATGCAGCTTTGCTGAAGGTCAGGTTGGGCAGGAAGCAGCGACTCTGCTCGGACAGTTAACGGGTGCTGAAGTGGCGGCATCTACCGATGTGACGGGCCATGTCGGGCTCGGGGGCGATTGGAACCTGGAATATCAGATAGGCGCGATCGAGACCAACGTGGTCGTCTCCTCGATTGTTCAAAGTGAGTGGAGTGGAACACTGGATATTACGTCGAATCTCGTCGGCCACTACCAGCTCGACGACGGCAGCGGGACCACGGCGAACGATTCCAGCGCCACGAACAACGACGGCACCTTGCTGACGGGCCCTCCGGTCTGGACCGCCGGACAAGTCGGTACCAGCGCACTCGATTTCAGCGGCAATTTCGACCGGGTTGAAGCGCCGGACAACGCGGCTACCAATTTCGGCAGTGGCAACTTTTCCGTGGCCTTGTGGCTCAACACCACCCAAACCACTGCTGGCCAAAGCCGACTTATTGGGGACTCCAGCGGTGCCAACGGGTTCATCATGTATCGGGATACCACGACCCTCACCACCTTCATTCAGGGCACAAGTGGCTCAACGACACTGAGCGTCGGTGGCCTGTTCGATGGAAACTGGCATCACGTCGTCAGTGTTCGTAACGGCACCACGTCTCAGCTGTATGTCGATGGTCAACTGTCAACCGCAGTCGTCACCACAGTCGGCAATATCAACAACACAAATAGTCTTCGCATCGGCGCGTCAAGTGCGGCTGCCGGCGACTACGACGGCCGTCTCGACGATGTTCGCCTGTATAGTCGCGCCTTAAGCAGCGGAGATGTCGCGCAGCTCTATACGACGAGCAACGATGCGCCGACAAACACGGTTCCTGGGTCGCAGGGTACCAACGAAGACACGAATCTGGTCTTCTCGTCCGGCACCAGTAACCAGATTTCCATTTCCGATATCGATGCCGGCAGTAACCCGATTGAAGTCACAGTCTCGGTGACCAACGGAGTCCTCACGCTGGCGGGCATGACGGGACTGACTTTTACGGGCGGCGATGGAACGGCGGATACCACGATGACGTTCCGTGGAACAGTCGCGAACATCAACACGGCGCTCAATGGCCTGACCTATATCCCGACGGCGGAGTACAGCGGCGGCGCCACCCTGACGCTCGTCTCACGCGACAATACTCTGGTCTCCCTCGACATCGACGCCAACCTCCAAGCCCGCTATACGTTCGAAAGCAACGCCAACGATGTGGCCGGCACCCCTCAGAACGGCACCCTGGTCAACGGGGCGACCTACGTCACCGACGGCACCCGCGGGCAGGTGCTGAGTCTAGATGGGGTGGACGACTATGTTCAGATCACGAGTACGTTCTCCAATCCGACGGAAGTCACCGTTGGTGGATGGGTGAATCTGGCAGCAGGCACAGGCCGCAAAGAGTTTATCTCGCTGGATAATCGGGTCCATATCGCGTTGGATGACGCGTCCGGCGTCAAGGGCAGTGTTCAGATTGGAGCCAGTTCGTGGGTTGATTTGAACTCCAATCAGTTTATCGCCGGCACCGGGTGGCACCATGTGATGTATTCGTACAGTGACACGGGCAATACTCATGCGCTGTATATCGACGGAGCTTTGGTGGCATCTGCGAGCATTGCAAACTCGATCTACTGGACGGGGGCAGGAGACACAAATATTGGGAGGAATGCTGCCGCAGCTAACGCCTACAACAATGGCCTCGTCGATGACGCGCGCGTGTACGATCGGGTTTTGACGGCCTCCGAAATTGCAGCCCTGGCGTCCGACCTGAGCCTGACCGATATCGATACTGTAGCGATCACCGTGAGCGGCGTGAACGACGCGCCGGTCGCCAGCAACGACAACCACGTTATGGCTGAAAACGGGACCTTGACCATAGGGGGCTGGGGTGCGAGCTTCACCTCGAACACCATTTCAACCGCCGGCGACGCTCCCCGCTCGGTCTATGCGACCGATGTGGACGGCGACGGCGACGTCGATGTGCTGTCGGCTTCGAACTCGGACGACAAAATCACCTGGCACGAGAACAATGGCGCCGGGAGCTTCACGGGGCATACGATCACGACTGGTGTCGATGGGGCGTACTCTGTATTCGCAGCCGATCTCGACAGCGATGGCGACATGGACGTGATTGCCGCCGCCAGCAATGCCGACACTGTCACGTGGTACAAGAATGACGGCAATGAGAACTTCACGGTTCAGACCATTACCACGACCGCCAACAATGTGCTTTCAGTGTATGCCACCGACGTCGATAGCGACGGCGATGTGGATGTGCTCTCCGCCTCGTTCGACGACGACAAGATCGCCTGGTACGAGAATAATGGCGCCGGGAGCTTTACGGCACATACCATCAGCACGGCAGCGGATGCCGCAGGTGCGGTATTCGCCATCGACGTCGACGGGGATGGCGACATCGACGTGCTGTCGTCTTCTCAAAACGACGACAAGATTGCGTGGTACGAGAACGACGGCAGCGAGAACTTTACCGCTCACACGATCACGACTGCGGCAGACGAAGCGCGGTCTGTGTTTGCGATCGATGTTGATGGCGATGGCGACATTGACGTGCTGTCGGCCTCGCGCGCCGACAACAAGATCGCCTGGTATCGCAATGACGGCAGCGAGAACTTCACTGCCATTACCATCTCGACATCGGTAGTGGGCTCCCGCTCAGTCTACGCCGTGGACATTGAAGGCGATGGCGATGTGGATGTGCTCTCCGCCTCGTTCGACGACGACCGAATCGTGTTGTACAAGAACGACGGCAACGAAAACTTTACGGCCCAAAACATTACGACCACCGACAACGGGGCGCGCTCGGTATTCGTGGCCGACATCGATGGCGACAACGACCTCGACGTGGTATCGGCGTCGGAACTCGATGACAAGGTCGCTTGGTATCAGAACGTCGGCACGGGAATTCTCTCCAACGACACGGATATCGACAACGGACTGCTGACATCAGTGTTGGTCGCGGGTCCCAGCCACGGCACCCTGGCCCTGAATACCAACGGCAGCTTCGTTTACACGCCTGTCACGGGTTTCAATGGCATCGACTCGTTTACCTACCGCGCCAGCGACGGAACGGCACAATCCGCAAATGCAACCGTGACGATCACGGTCAGTGGCGTGAACGATGCGCCGTTACTGACTAACGGGGGATCGGCCGGCGCAGGGGAAGACAGTGGGGGAAATCCGTTCTTTGGCGTGGTGACCGTCACGGACCCGGACAGTGCTGATTTTAACGGAGGAACACTCACGGCCTCCATCAGCGTCGGTGGTGAGTCGACCGACAAGCTGCAGTTGCTCGGTATCGGCGGTGTGTCACTGTCTGGCTCAAATGTGTTGGTGAGCGGCGTCACGGTAGGCACATGGTCCGGCGGCACCGGCGGCACGCCGTTGACCGTGAGCTTCAATGTCAACGCGCAATTGGCGCAGGTGCAGGCAGTCTACCAGTCCATCACCTATACCACGACGTCGGACACACCTACACTGGGCGTACGCACAATCTCAGTTGTCGTTACCGACGGCGATGGCGGGACGAGCAACACGGGTACTGGCACCGTCAACCTGACGACGGCCGTCAACGACCAACCGGTCTTCAGCAATTTGAATGGTACGCCGACGTATATCGAAGGCGGCGCGGCCGTCGTGCTGGATGCCGACGTGACCATCTTTGATGCAGAGCTGACGAATGCCAACAACTTCAGCGGCGCCACGCTCACGCTGACCCGCAATGGCGGGGCTAATGCGCAGGACGTGTTCAGCGCAAGCGGTACGCTCAGCTTGAGCGGTGGCAATGTCGTAGTGAGTGGCACCACCATCGGGACTTACACGAATAGCGGCGGGACGCTGCAATTCACATTCAACGGCAGCGCCACCAATACCTTGGTCAATCAGGCAATGCAGCAGATTGCTTACAGTAACTCCAGTGACACCCCACCGGCCAGCGCGCAGATCAACTGGACCTTCAGCGACGGGAACACGGGCAGTCAAGGAACCGGCGGCGCATTGACGGCCACTGGTAGCACGACCGTTACGATTACGGCGCAGAACGATCCGCCATCTGCCAATGCGGCGGGTCCATACACCATTGTGGAGGGTCAAAATCTGACACTGAACGCCGGAAGTTCGAGCGATCCAGAAGGCGATACGCTGACGTACGCGTGGGATCTCGACAACGACGGCAACTATGGCGAAGTCGGCGAGCCCACGACAGTGAATCCCACCGTCACCTGGGCCACGTTGCAGAGTTTCGGCATTGCCGACAATGGTAGCTACACGATCGGGTTGCGTGTCAGCGACGGAACAACTCCCGTGACTACCACCACCACCCTCAACGTGGACAATACAGCCCCCACCCTCACGGCTACGGGGAGTGCGACGGCCAGCAATGGCGGTGTCTACACCTTGAACCTCAGCGCGTCTGATCCCGGTGCCGATACCATTTCGGGATGGACGATCAATTGGGGCGACGGCACGGTGCAGGCTGTCGCGGGCAACCCTCCGACGGTCACGCACAGCTATTCAAATATCGGACTGACCTACAACATTCTTGCTGCAGCCACGGACGAAGACGGGACGTTTACCGACAGCAAGGTGCTGGTCTCCAGTTTTGGCAATGACAGTATCCGTCAGCTCGATGGAGTCACCGGTGGGCTGCTCGGCGTTCTGCCGGCGAATGGTTCTCTGGACAACCCTTCAGGCAGCGTCATCGGACCGGATGGTCGGCTCTATGTCAGTGGGTACGCGTCCAACAATGTCGTGTGGTATGACCTCGGCGCGGGGACGACCGGCGTGTT
Source organism: Nitrospira sp. (assembly GCA_005116745.1). Lineage (NCBI taxonomy): Bacteria > Pseudomonadati > Nitrospirota > Nitrospiria > Nitrospirales > Nitrospiraceae > Nitrospira > Nitrospira sp. The sequence goes on from SWDS01000001.1 coordinate 288,567, forward strand.
TGTCGCAGCCGGCAGTGGTGGCCTCGCGAGCGCCGCCGACGTGGTCTTCGGTCACGACGGCCATTTGTATGTGACCAGTTACGATACGGATCAGGTGTTGCGCTACAACGGGACCACGGGGGCATTTATCGACGTGTTTGCGACCGGCACCCTCAATGGGCCGACTCCGCTGACCTTCGGTGCCGATGGGCATCTCTACGTTGGGGATTGGTTCGGCGGCAAGGTCTATAAGTTCGACGGTGTCAGTGGCGCCCAGATCGGCGCAGGTGCGTTTGCAACCTTGCCGTCCGGCTTCGGCGTGGTATCGATGGAATTCGGCTCTGACGGTCATCTGTATGTGGGTGACGGCCAGGTCAATGATCTGCTCAAATTCAATGGCACGACCGGCGCGTTCATGTCGACGATCGATGCCTCGATCACGCCCTACGATATTGAAACCGGTCCGGATGGCACGCTGTACGTGACCGATTTCACCGCCGGCCGTGTGGAACGCTTCGACCCCACCACCGGCACCTCACTCGGCTTCTTCGACAGCGGCACGACCGGCATCGTCAATCCATGGGGCCTGGCCTTTACACCGGAAATGCAGGTGACGGTCGTGGCCTCCGTGGCACCGACCATCACGAACCTAAGCGGCGACAGCCTCGCGTACAACGAGGGCGACGGGGCGGTGGTGATTGAGCAGGGCGGTAATGCACTGGTGGCCGATGTAGATTCGACCAATTTCGATACTGGGACATTGACCGTCTCGATTTCTGCGGGCATGGACAGTGCCGAAGACGTGCTGAGCATCCAGAACCAAGGGACCGGGGCCGGGCAAATCGGCGTGAGCGGCAGCAATGTGACGTACGGCGGTGTGAGCATCGGCACGTTTACCGGCGGCAGCAGTGGCAGCAATCTTGTGATTACGTTCAATGCCAGCGCGACTCCCACAGCCGTGACGGCGCTGGTGAAGAACATCGCCTATGAGAATACGGATACGGCGATGCCCACGGCGGGGGCGCGGACCGTGCGGTACGTCCTGACTGATGGCGACGGTGGGACCAGCGCGAACTACGACACGACCGTCGCGGTGAGCGGCGTCAACGATCCGCCCTCCATTGTGGATGCCACCGTGGCCCTCGACGAGAACAGTGCGAACGCCACAGCCGTGACCAACATCAGCGACAGCTTCACGGGGACCGACCTGGACCGGGACGGCCAAGCGCTCACCTACAGCATTACGGCGGGCAACACGGGCGGGGCCTTTGCCATCAACGCGGCGACGGGAGCCATCACCGTGGCGACCAGTGCGGCCCTGGACTTCGAAACCACGCCGAGCTTTACCCTGACCGTGCAGGCGAGCGACGGCACCCTGAGCGATACCGCGGCGATCACGATCAATCTGAACAACCTCAACGAGGCGCCGGTAGCGGGCGATGATGTGGCAGTCACGACCGAAAACACGGCGGTGACGACCGGCAATGTGTTGGCGAACGATAGTGATGTGGATTCAGTGCTGAGTCCAGCTAGCATTTCCGCGTTTGATGCCGTGAGTGTCAACGGTGGGACGGTTGTGAACAATGGCGATGGCACCTTTACCTATACCCCGGGAGTGAACTTCACCGGTATTGACACGTTTACCTATACGGTGTCCGACGGTCTGTTGAGTGACACGGCAACTGTGACGATTACCGTCACGCCAGCTGGCAACAGTGTTCCAAGTCTTGCTGCCAATACCGGGTCTACAGTTACCCAAGGATTGACCGATGTGATCACAGCGAGTGAGCTGCACGTGGTCGACTTGGATAATACATCAGGTCAACTGATCTATATGGTGACCACCGCTCCTCTCAATGGGCACCTCGAACTGACAACTACTCCCGGCGTGGCGATCACGACGTTTACGCAGGCTGATATCGATGCCGGCCGACTGGTGTTTGTCCATAACGGTGTAGCTACCACGAGTGATAATTTTACATTTACCGTCAGTGATGGAGCTGGAGGCACTATCGGTGCCTCCATATTTACGTTCACGGTTTCGCCATTTTTCCCACCCCCTGGCGGCGGTGGCGGGAGCGGTGGAACCGGCGGTTCTGGTGGTACCGGTTCAGGAACCGGATCAGGATCTGGCCCGGTTTCTGGGGGTGGGAGCAGCGTCGGAGTAGTTCCAGCTCAAGTCCTTCCGTCTTCCGTGCCGATAAGTACGGAGGTGCCGGTCAAAGGTGTGTCGGTGGTGGGAGCTAGTAATGATCCGGCGCCAAGAGCAGTGATGGCGAATCGGACGTTTGCGAGGGGCGAGCAACCGAATACCGTCATTCAGGAGCTACCGACAGTACCGGCTGAACCGCTGTCACTGCCAGTGAAAAAGGTTCTCGCCGTTGGTCACAAGCTTGCCGAGCGTTTGACCAGGCTGACTGAGGAGCTGGAGCGTGGCGTGCAAGAGCGAGAGTCCCAGACTCACCTCGTTGGGCGTGTGGCGTCATTCTCCGGGGTGGCGTTATCTGCGGGGTTCGTTGCCTGGATCCTCCGTGGGGGGTCGCTCGTCGCGAGTTTCCTCGTTTCGATGCCAGCCTGGCGGCATTTTGATCCGCTGCCAGTATTGGGGGGCGAACTACTCACTCGCCGGAAGCGCGACCGCAAGATGCGTGAGGACGATGACCAGGAAAATAAGCAGTTCCGTGGCCTAGATCGAGTCTTGAAAACTGCTGATCACAGAACAAACGGCCCGAAGCGATACCCATGAACGGAACGCAGTCATGAAAGTGACCCCCTTAGTTTGGATCAGTTTCGGCTTGGTCAGCGTGACGATCAGCGTGATGTTAGCCGGCTCTTCACTTGTCGATCTCGTGCCCAACCATGATCGCCAGGTCTTCGAATATCGTCGCGATTTAGCCGAAGCCCTGGCTGTTCAATATTCGGTATTAGCGGAGCGGAATCAGATTGAAACGATTCAATTTGCCATGGAGACGTTGGCCAAGCGGAATCACGAAATCTCCTCACTGGCGCTCCTTCAAAAAGACGGCGGCATCGTTGCGCAAGTTGGCGCGCATGCACAGGTTTGGGTTCAGCCGCTGGGTGACCAATCGACGCTTCAATCCCTTCAAGTCCCGATCTTTTCCGGAGATCAACCATGGGGTGTGCTCCAATTGGCGTTTCGTGAATCTGAAGGCTCAGGAATCGACCGCTTTCTTTCCGATCCATGGATACGCTTCCTTGCGTTTGTGAGCGTGATGGGGTTCTTCGGCTACCTCTTTTTCATGAAGCGCACGCTCCGTCAGCTCGATCCCTCCGGCATTGTTCCGACACGTGTGAAAGCGGCGCTCGATGCCCTGACGCAGGGCGTGGTAATGATCGACATGCGAGACGCGATTATTCTTACTAATGATTCATTCAGTCGCGCTGTCAATAAGCCCGTGACCTCGTTGATTGGCTCCGATCTCGGGACGCTTGGCTGGAAGTCGATGACTCCAACGGATTCGCTCATGGTGTATCCGTGGACCAGGGCTATTATGGACCGGCGCTCTCTCGACAATATCCCGCTCATTATCAATCTCTCCGATGGGGAGCAGCGAAAATTCATCGTCAATACGGTCCCGATTATGGACGACGGGTCCACGGTCAGAGGAGCGCTCGTCTCGTTTCACGACGTCACCGAACTGGATCGAGCCAATTCTCAACTTAAGGATGCGAACAGTGAATTAGAGGCATCACGTGTCCAAATTTTACAGAAGAACCAGGAACTCGAGGCCACGAATACGAATTTGCACGTCGAGATGGATCAGCGGAAAAAAGCTGAGGCGGAAAAGGAAAAGCTGTACCAGCAACTCATGAATGCCTCGCGCCAAGCGGGTATGGCGGATGTGGCGTCCAGTGTACTGCATAATGTCGGGAACGTTCTCAATAGCATTAATGTATCGACCGATACGCTACTCAAAACACTTAAGAAGCCGATGGTGGGCGATGTCTGTCGGATCGCATCGATGTTCAACGAGCATCAGGACAATCTACAGGAATTCTTGACGGTCGATCCGAAGGGCAAGCAGATCCCCTCCTATCTTGGCTTGGTGGCTGAATCCCTGAGCGGGAGCCATCAGACGATCCAAGGTGAACTCGACTCGCTTGTGAAGAAAGTCGATCACATCAAGCAAGTGATCATGTCACAGCAAGATATTGCCCGCGCAGGGAATATCCGTGAGCCAGCGTCCGCTGAAGATCTCATGGAACAGGCGGTCGTGATGGCGCTCCCTGAGCCGGAGAAATACCACATCCAAATTATACGGGACTATAGCCCCGTCCCCATGATGATGACGGATCGACACCAAGTCTTGCAGGTATTGGTCAACCTGATCACCAACGCGAAGAACGCCATGGTGGAACACTCGGAGGGCACCCGCCGTCTCACGCTGCGCATCGGAGTGCTTTCCGCTCAGGCCTGCGCTCAATTTGAGGTGATCGATACCGGTATCGGGGTCAAACCGGAGCATCTCCCTCGGCTGTTTGCGCAAGGCTTTACAACGAGAAAGGCCGGTCATGGACTTGGGCTCCATAGCGCGGCCATTGTCGCCAAAAATCTTGGTGGAACGTTGCACGGGCAGAGTGCGGGCGAGGGGTGTGGCGCGACGTTCACTCTGGAACTCCCGTTGGTCGTGGTGGAAGCCGCAGCATGAACAGTGATCAGGCTACGGACAATCGGCGCGTTCTCGTCATTGACGACAACACGAACATCCATGAAGACTTCCGTAAGATCCTGATGCCGCTGGCCGATTCCGATTCATTGGCTCACGCTCGGGCAGCCTTGTTTGGAGAGGTTCCGACACTTCCATCACAAATACGCTATGAGCTGGACTTCGCGAGCCAGGGGCGTGAGGGCTTCGGTCTGGCTCAGAATGCTTATCAAAGAGGGAATCCCTATGCGGTGGCATTTGTGGACATGCGGATGCCGCCGGGATGGGATGGACTCGAGACCATCGAGCATCTGTGGTATGCCGATCCTGATGTTCAAATCGTGATTTGTTCCGCGTATTCTGATCATCCATGGGAAGATGTGAGTCGTCGTATCGGAGACACCGACAAGCTGCTCATTCTGATGAAGCCCTTCAACAGCATCGAGGTTGTTCAACTCGCGAACGCGCTGACGAAGAAATGGAATCTGGCACGCGCTGTCAAACTGCAGATTGACAGTCTTGCGTTCAGCGTGAGTCAACGAACAGCCGAGTTGCGGGAGGCGAATGAGCGTCTGCAAGCAAATATTGTCAGTCGGGCTGCGGACAGACTGCCAGCTCCTTCTCGGAGCGATCTTGAGGAGACCTTCCGTCAAAAGGAAGAATTTCTCGCGATTATGAGCCATGAAATTCTGACCCCCATGAATGAACTCGTCAGGAAAGTGCAGCTTCTGCTTGATAGTCCGCTGAGTCCAGGCCAGCGTGAGCATGCGTCGACACTCCAACGGTGTGCACAGGACCTCCTTTCCCTCATCAATGATATGCATGTGTTCATGGCGGGTGGAAGAGAAGAAACTCAGACCTAAGGCTGTGAGTAATGATGTTCCTCCTCTCGGCAGACAGAAGGACATGACGGATGATGAGCGCCAACAATAAAAACCTTCGAATCTTGGTCGTTGACGACAATCGGGCCATCCATGAGGATTTTCGCAGAATCCTTGAAGCGCCATCTGAGGAAGAGGGGCTCCATCGCGCACGGGCGACGCTGTTCGGAGAGACGCCACTTGTCGAGGCCCTGGACCAGTTCGAGCTGGATTATGCGGAACAAGGACAAGCGGCGTTGGCCCTGGTAGAGATGGCGCGTCGGGAAGAACGTCCGTATGCGGTGGCGTTTGTCGATATGCGGATGCCACCAGGGTGGGACGGCTTGGAAACTATTGAACGGCTCTGGGAGGCGGACGGACGGCTTCAAGTGGTTATCTGTACGGCCTATTCAGATCATTCGTGGGCGGAGATTGCCGCACGGCTCGAGATGAGCGACCGGTTGCTCATCCTTCGGAAGCCGTTCGATTCCATTGAGGTTCAGCAGATTGCCGCATCGCTGACCAGGAAGTGGGAGTTGGGACGGGACATTCGGTCACAGATCGAAGATCTCGTTGCACAGGTCAATGCCCGCAATCGAGAACTCCAGGCGACGAACCAGCATCTTGAGCAACAGGTGGCTGCACGGACGGCTGAGCTCCAACAGCGCAACGATGAATTACAGAAAATGGTCGAGGCCCTTAAGGAAGCCAAGGTGGCGGCGGATAAGGCCAATCAGGCCAAGTCACAGTTCTTAGCCCGTATGAGCCATGAGATCCGGACGCCCATGAACGCGATGCTCGGCATGAATGAGCTGCTTCTCTCAACCTCGTTGAACGACCGGCAGCGTCATTTCGTCCAAACCATCCATCATTCCGGCGAGCAGTTGCTTCAGATCATCAACGACATACTCGACTTGTCCAAGATCGATGAGGACAAGATGGACCTCCACATCGCGGGATTTGACCTGGTTGCAACCGTGCAGGATGTTGCCGGGCTATTCCATGAACCCTCGCAACGAAAGGGGCTCAGTCTAGAATGTCAGATCGACCCCGAGTTACCTGCTGTGTGGCGAGGGGACGGCCTGCGTCTTCGGCAGATTCTGATGAACCTCGTGAGCAATGCCATCAAATTTACGGAGCGAGGGAGCATCCTGATTCATGTTGAGCGTCTCGAGGATCGCGAGGAGAAGGTCTTATTCAAAATGACGGTGTGCGATACCGGAATCGGTATTCCTCTGGAGGCGCAGCAGAAAATTTTCGATCCGTTCGCTCAGGTTGATGGATCGATGACGAGGCGGTACGGAGGGACGGGTTTAGGACTCGCGATTGTTCAACGACTCGCCTCCTTGATGGGTGGAGACGTCGGGCTCACCAGTACCCCAGGAAACGGATCCACATTTTGGTTTACGGTCTGTCTTGAGAAGGTGAGCGCGAGTGACAGAGCTGGGCTGGAGCACAAGCAGGCGGATGACTACTCGACGCCTGAGGTATTGCTCAATAGAGGCCACGACAGAAGCCCGGGCGTCCATTCCTCCAAGCCACGATCACGTGCGCGTATCCTCTTGGCTGAAGATAATCCGACGAACCAAGAGGTCTTTCTTCGCATGCTGGAGCTCTGCGGGGAATCAGCCGATACGGCGGGTACAGGTCGAGAGGCGATCCAGGCGCTTGAGAGGCGCCCATACGACCTCGTCCTGATGGACTGCGAAATGCCGGAGATGGATGGATTGACGGCGACAGCAGAAATCCGTCGACGAGGATTTACGAGAGGGGATGGTCGGCCTGTCACGATTCTCGCATTGTCAGGTTACGCAGTGAGCACTGTCGAAACTGCCTGCATCGCGGGCGGGATGGACGGTTTTCTGCCAAAGCCGGTGGGGCTCAAAGAGATACAGAAGGCGGTCCGCCAGTGGTTGCCTACCATTGGTTCCCTCGCCGCCTAAGCGGCATTGTCTGCTGGCGCAGTCAGGGAGAGCTGTATGAATATGGATATCGACAAGCATAGTCAGCACCTTCGAGTCTTAGTCATTGACGACAATCTCTCAATCCACGAGGACTTTCGAAAAATCCTTCAACCGGGAACGGAGACACAGAGGCTGGATGACGCGCGCGCGTCGTTATTCGGGGGGGAATCTTTTCAGAAGGCGCTTGTGCGGTTTGAACTGGATTATGCAGATCAGGGGCAAGCCGCGCTGGCCCTCGTCCAAATGGCGCGTCGGGAAGAGCGGCCTTATGCGGTGGCGTTTGTGGATATGCGGATGCCTCCGGGATGGGATGGGCTGGAGACCATCGAGCGTCTGTGGGAGGTTGATCCCGAGATTCAGACGGTCATCTGCACGGCCTACACCGACCATTCCTGGGACGACATCATTCGCCGATTGGGCTGCGATGACCGTCTCCTGATTCTGCAAAAGCCATTTTCCACCGTGGAGGTCTCGCAATTGGCCGCCTCCCTCACCACCAAGTGGAAGCTGGCGCGTCAGGCGCGCCAACGGTTAGAAGCGGCCGAGGCCGCCAACGTCGCGAAATCGCAATTCCTTGCCAACGTGAGCCACGAAATCCGCACGCCTATGAACGGTATTCTCGGGATGAGCGAACTCTTGCTGCGGACGCCTTTGAACGACAAGCAACGCCGGTACATCGAGACGCTCCACAAATCCGGAACGGCTCTGCTGCAGGTCATCAATGATATTCTCGATATCTCGAGGATTGAATCAGGGAAACTCAAGATCGAACGCATCGCGTTCGATCTGCGTCAGCTCGTTAAGGATGTCCTGGAACTATTGTCCGGCCCTATTGAGAGCAAGGGGCTGAGGCTGACAGTCGTGCTTGCTGACAATCTCCTTCAGGAATACGACGGTGACCCGGTGCGCATTCGGCAGATCTTGACCAACTTGATCGGCAACGCCATAAAATTTACGACCCAGGGAGAAATCACCCTCCACGTGGCGGTCGCTGAGGATACTGTCGATACGGCAACGCTTTGTCTGAAAGTGCGGGACACAGGCATCGGCATCGAGCCTGCCGCCCAAGCCAAGCTCTTTACACCGTTTACACAGGCTGACGGCAGTACTACGCGCAAGTATGGCGGGACAGGACTCGGGCTTGCCATTGTAAAACAACTGGCCCAGATGATGAATGGAACGGTGGGTGTCGAGAGCATCCTCGGCCAAGGATCGACGTTTTGGTGCACGATTCAACTCCAAAAGCCTTCTACCCAGACGGTGTTGGCGAAGGTGGTTTGATGGCTAGCCTAGTGAGGAATAGAGGAGCTGTGACGAGTGTCGACAGATAGTCTCAATCGACGCATCCTCGTTGTGGACGACAACCCATCGATCCATGACGACTTCCGGAGAATTCTTCAACTCGATACCGAGTCGGAGGCTCTTGAAAAGGCACGTTTGGCCTTATTTGGGGACGCCAGTCGTATTCAGGCTCATGAGCCCTTCCAGGTTGATTGTACGGATCAAGGACAGGTGGCATTGGACTTGGTGCAGGCTTCGAACAATACGGGTAGACCGTATGCCGTTGCCTTTGTCGATATGAGGATGCCGCCGGGCTGGGATGGGCTCGAAACCATTGAGCAGCTCTGGAAAGCTGATTCCGAGCTGCAGGTGGTCATCTGCACGGCCTATTCCGATCAGCCTTGGGGAGAAATCAGGGAACGGATAGGGAGAACCGACAAGTTACTGATTCTGCAGAAGCCATTTAACGGCATTGAAGCCTTGCAGCTCGCCACCGCGCTCTGCTGGAAATGGGACTTGGCGAATAAGGCTGTTGGACAGCTGCATGAGTTGAGTCGTTTGGTCGATGAACGCACAGCGGAGCTCCAGCGTGCGAACCAGCAACTCACGGACATCAACGGCGCCCTGATGCGAACCGTGGTAAATCTTGAGTCGGCACAGACAGAAATATTACGGCAAAATGGCGAGCTGGAGCGTTTGGCCTCGCGCGATCCGCTCACCGGATGTCTGAACCGCCGTGCGTTCTACGCACTGTTTGAGAAAGCGTTTGCGGAGAGCCGCGAGCACGGAAACGAGCTCTGTTGTGTGATGGTCGACATTGATCACTTCAAGCGTGTGAATGATCAATATGGACATGCCGTCGGCGATCAAGCCATCCAAGCAGTCGCCAACTGTCTCTCCGCAGGGTTGCGGTTGACGGACACGGTCGGGCGCTACGGAGGAGAAGAGTTCTGTCTGATGTTCCCTCGCACGGCGCTGGCCGAAGCGACGGCTCTGGCGGAACGTTTGCGAATACGTGTTGGGACTGAGGCGGGCAGCCGGCTTCGGATGGTGCCTGGCTTGACACTGACGGTGAGCCTCGGGGTGTCGGCCCTCGCGTTCGGAGCACGGACGCCGTTGGAGCTGATCGATCAAGCGGACAAGGCGCTCTATGCCGCCAAGGAGGGTGGGCGGAATTGTGTCATGGCGCTCGCCGTGCTGGTCCCAGGGATGCATCCGTCCGAGCAACTGGAGCTCCAAGTGAAGCGTGTGACGCCACGGTCTGGACCGGCAGGCGCTCGATAACATCCTTGGTACCTGCGATCACTCAGCGAGCGCGAACTACCACGCCGCTGTATCGTCGTGCATCAGGACACCTCTCCAACATTCCCATGAGTCTTCGGGAATCCAAGCGGTGTATAATGATCGCAGATGGCACGCCAGTCTCACGATTTCCAGTCCTCAGTCGGCCGTAAAGTCGTCATGGCCCTCAGCGGGCTGGGGCTCGTTCTCTATGTTATTTTTCACATGTTGGGGAACCTACAAGTATTCGAAGGATCCCATGCGCTCAATGGCTATGCGGCGATGCTCCGCGACATGCCGATCCTCCTCTGGACCGCCCGGATCGGGTTGCTGAGCCTTGCGGCACTCCACATCGTCCTGGCGATCCAGTTGACCTTGCGAAATCGTCGTGCTCGCCCGGTCGCCTATGCGGTCCGTGAGTATCGCCAAGCATCGTTCGCATCCCGCACCATGGCCATCTCCGGCTTTGTGCTCTTGCTCTTCCTCATATTTCACCTCTTGCATCTGACAGCCGGCGTCATCGATCCCTCTTCTGCCGATCGCCTCGACACCGAAGGACATCGTGATGTGTATGGGAAGATCGTTCACGCTTTTCAGAATCCATTTATCGTGGCGTGTTACTTGACGGGTCAGCTGGGGCTGGGTTTGCATCTGAACCATGCCGTCACCAGCAGTTTACAGACATTGGGGCTTGAACGCGCGGCATTCAACCGACTCATCAAGGCCGCTGGTCCCACGGTCGCGCTGTTGGTCGTTCTTGGCAATGTCGCCATCATCCTCGCCATCTTCTTGGGGATCGTACGCGGATGATGAAACTTGATCCAAAAATTCCTGCCGGCCCGCTGGAAACCAAATGGGATCGACATCGATTCAGCGAAAAATTAGTGAGTCCGAATAACAAGCGGAAAATCACGGTCATCGTCGTTGGCACCGGCCTCGCAGGAGCCAGTGCGGCCTCGACCTTGGGACAGCTCGGCTATCAGGTGGAATGCTTTTGTTTTCAGGATAGTCCACGCCGTGCGCATAGTATTGCGGCACAAGGTGGGATCAATGCCGCAAAGAATTATCAGGATGATGGGGACAGTGTGGCCCGGCTTTTTTACGATACGATCAAGGGTGGAGACTTTCGTTCGCGAGAGGCGAATGTCTATCGGCTTGCCCAGGTCAGTGCACAAATTATCGATCAATGTGTGGCTCTCGGTGTTCCGTTTGCCCGTGAATATGGCGGGCAGTTGGCCAACCGATCGTTTGGAGGTGTCCAAGTCTCGCGGACGTTCTACTGTCGCGGACAGACCGGACAGCAACTGCTCTTGGGCGCCTATTCGGCGCTCTGCTGGCAGATTGAACGTGGACAGGTCACGATGCACCCACGGACCGAGATGCTCGATCTGATCGTGATTGACGGTCAGGCCCGAGGAATCGTGGTGCGTGATCTCGTCACGGGACGGGTGAGTATCCAGACGGCCCATGCCGTGGTACTGGCGACCGGCGGTTACAGCAACGTGTACTACCTGTCGACCAATGCGAGCGGCAGCAATGTGACGGCCACGTATCGGGCATGGAAACAGGGTGCCGCATTCGCGAATCCGTGCTTTATGCAGATTCATCCCACGGCGATCCCGCCAGGGGGTGAACACCAGGCCAAGTTGACCCTGATGTCCGAATCGCTCCGCAACGACGGACGGTTGTGGGTGCCGAAGATGGCTGCGGATCACCGGCTTCCTGGCGACATACCCGCCGAAGAACGCGACTATTTTCTGGAACGCCGGTACCCCCGTTTCGGCAATCTTGCGCCACGAGACATCGCGTCCCGTGCCGTGAAGACTGTGTGCGACGAAGGCCATGGCGTTGGCCCGGGAGGTCAGGGCGTGTACCTGGATTTTGCCGATGTGATTGAGCGGCAGGGGCAGGATGTCGTCCACGAGCGCTATGGCAACCTCTTCGACATGTATAACCGGATCACAGGGGAAGATGCCTACCACGTCCCCATGCGGATTTATCCGGCGCCACACTATACGATGGGGGGGCTTTGGGTTGATTACAATCTTATGAGTACCATCCCGGGACTGTTCGTGATTGGAGAAGCAAATTTTGCGGATCATGGCGCCAACCGGCTCGGCGCTAGCTCCTTGATGCAAGGGCTCGCCGATGGGTATTTTATCCTGCCCTATACGATCGGTCATTACTTGGCGACGGCGAAGCTTTCACCGGTTGGGGAAGATCACAAGGAATCACGCGCGGCGCTTCAGCGCGTGACGGGCAGGATCAGCCGCCTGCTGAACGCGAAAGGCCGTCGAACCGCGGCCTCATTTCATCGCGAAGTCGGCAAATTCTTATGGGATCACTGCGGCATGTCTCGCAACAAAGCAGGGCTTGAACTGGCACTGCGGTCGATCCCGGCCCTACGGGAAGAATTTTGGCGAAATGTCGTGGTTCCTGGATCAGGAGAAGCCTTCAACCAAGAGCTGGAATATGCGGGGAGAGTGGCTGACTATCTTGAGTTTGCTGAACTGCTTTGTCACGATGCGTTACATCGGGAAGAGTCGTGCGGGGCACATTTCCGCGAAGAGCATCAGACGGCCGAGGGTGAACCAACGCGCGACGATACCTGTTTTGCGCATGTTGCCGCATGGGAGTACCGAGAGCATGCAGTACCTACCTTGCACAAGGAGCCTCTTGCCTTCGAATTCGTGCAGCCGACCACGAGAAGTTACCAATAATCGGTGAGGGGGTGAGCGGGAGTAGAGGAAAGCGTTAAGAGAAAGCCTGGTAGCGGGTCATGACGTTCACATTAAAAATTTGGCGCCAGAAGAGTCCAGACGAGAAAGGCCGGTTTGTGACGTATGAAGCTCACGACGTCGGCCCCGGCATGTCGTTCTTAGAAATGCTTGATGGCGTGAATCAGGGATTGATCGCCAAGGGTGAAGAGCCGGTGGCGTTTGAGCAGGATTGCCGTGAAGGCATCTGCGGAAGTTGCTCTCTGGTAATCAATGGAATCCCGCATGGCCCGGACCGTGGCATGGCCACCTGTCAGTTGTACATGCGGCGGTTTCCAGACGGAGCCGTCATCACGATCGAGCCGTGGCGCGCACGGGCTTTTCCCATCATCAAGGATCTGGTGGCTGATCGCCGAGCCCTGGATCGAGTCATGCAAGCAGGAGGTTATGTCTCCGTCAACACCGGTGGAGCGGTGGACGGGAACGTCTTGTTAATCGAAAAAGATCAGGCCGAAACCGCGATGGATGCCGCATCCTGCATCGGTTGTGGGGCCTGTGTGGCTGCGTGTAAGAATGCCTCGGCCATGCTGTTTGTGGCGGCCAAGGTGTCCCACTTGGCGCTCTTGCCGCAAGGGAAACCCGAGCGCACGCGGCGGGTGAAGGCGATGTTAGACGCCATGGATCGAGAAGGATTCGGTTCGTGCGGCAATCAATATGAGTGTGAAGCTGTCTGTCCGAAACGCATCAGTGTCCGCTTCATCGCCACGCTCAATCGCGAATATCTCCGGGCCGGTGTCGTTGAATCCGGTCTTCCTGCTGAGCCGGAATCTCCCCACGCAGAGTCTGCCTAGCCGGTACGCTGACGGTAGGGCTCTCCTCGTTGTGATTCGTCACCAAGCGCGTTGTCGACCGCCAATCTCTCAAATGGTGTAAAAGCATGCTGGAAGCCATTTTGCGCCAGATAGCAATCAGCTTGACTGTAGGGGGAAGGCCTTTATAGTGCGGTTATAGGCTGGTGGTGGGGTGGAGATGAGAAAGAGGCACATCGAATGAGTCGCCAGGTGACCTGCCCACGGTGTCACAAGGACGATGTCGTGCAGGGACGACCGCAGACCCCACGTGAACTGGTTGCGGCGCTCATGTGGATTGTTCCATTCCAGTGCCAAGACTGTCGCCATCGTTTCCTCGCCCGTCGGGTGAGTACGGCGAGATCCTCTCACCCACTTGAGCGCCGGGAACACCTCCGTATCCCTGTTCGTTTGTGCCTGTCGTTTTCCGGAGGGAAGGTCAGGGGCGAGGGTATGGTACTGGACCTCTCCTTGGGTGGTTGTATTATCGAGAGCAAAACTCACGTTCGGATTGACGATATTTTCTATCTAGAGATTGCCCTCGCCGAGGATGAAGCTCCCATCGAAGTCGCTGCCATGGTACGATCCGTGAGTGTGCGTGGCATCGCCTTCAAGTTTCTCCGCACAGCTCAAGAGAACAAACGTCTACAGGCTTTCATCCAATCACATTCGGGTTCCACGTCCAATGTCCTCTCCAAGGCCGTCGAGCCGATCGTCACCGGCTAGCCTCGATTTCTAGGCCTAGATTGGCATCTCCCAGGCAGACGGCAGCGGATAGTCACTGATCAAGCGGTCATGCTCGGCGCGATCGTACGGCTCGATGGTCAGATCATGTTGATCCATCGGTTCCGTGCAGGCTAAAGAAGAGAATGCATCGATCAACGCCTGGGCCTTGTCTTTTGTTGAAAATCGACAAAGCCCGTGTTCGGGCATGCCTGACGACGGGTGCCAGAAGGCGAGGTCGATCGCACGGCCTTGATAGATGCCAAGGGCGCGGTGTCGCACTTGAAACCCACCAGGTTCATGGATCAATCGCTTCCGTGGCATAGCCCCTCTTGACCGACATATCTTAATGATTATCCCCATGGTAGCATGATTGCGAGAGCAAGGGACATTGCGTCCTGCTCTATGGCTGAAGGAGGGAACGATGGGGCGTACGTGGTGGACAAAGACGGTGATGACTCTAGCAATGATCAGTGCGTGTTCTGTGTCCGGGTGTGGGTACAACGACCTCCAAGGGTTGGATGAAGATACGAAGGCGGCGTGGAGTGAAGTGATCAATCAATACCAGCGCCGTGCCGACCTCATTCCTAACCTTGTTGCGACGGTCAAGGGGTACGCGGCTCACGAAAAAGAGACGCTTGAGGGGGTGGTGAATGCCAGGGCCAAGGCGACCGGCATCCAAGTGACGCCTGAGGTGCTCAAGGACCCAGCCGCATTCGAGGCATTTCAGAAGGCGCAAGCCGGGTTGGCCTCGGCGCTAGGTCGTCTGATTGCCATCGCGGAAAACTACCCGAACCTCAAAGCTGATCAAAATTTTCGGGATCTCCAGAGCCAACTCGAAGGGACGGAAAATCGGATCACCGTGGCCCGTAAACGGTATATCGATCGAGTGGCGGACTACAACAAGATGGTCCGGTACTTCCCGACCAACCTGACGGCCAAGTTTCTCCTACACCTGGAAGAGCGTCCCAACTTTACCGTCGCCGATGAAAAGGCTGTAGCGAAACCGCCAGAAGTGAAGTTTTAAGTTGAAGGGGAAGCTGAGGCGAAGGGGGAGCGCATTCAAAATGAGCCGCCTCTCGTCCTGCTGGGCTCTTATAATCGTCCTACTCGCCGTCTTACTTGCGACGCCTGCCGTTGCCCTTGATGTCCCTCCACTGGCCGGGCGAGTCGTCGATCTCGCCCATATCTTGCCGAATTCCACGGTTGAGTCGCTGACCACTCAACTGGCGGCGCATGAAACCAAATCAAGCAATCAAGTGGCTGTCCTCATCATTCCCTCTCTCGAAGGTGATGCGATCGAGGAATTCTCCCATCGCGTGGCGACGGCCTGGAAACTTGGCCAAAAAGGAACCGACAATGGCGCGCTGCTGTTGATGGCGATCCAGGAACGCAAGGTTCGTATCGAGGTCGGATATGGGTTGGAGGGCGTCCTAACGGACGCCCGCTCGGCACAGATCATCAGGAATGAGATCGTGCCTCGGTTTCGTGCCGGTGATATGCCTGGAGGAGTCACTGCCGGGATCAACGCCATTCTCAAGACAATCGAGGGGACCTATCAGGCGTCCGAGAAGACAGTCCCTCGACAGGAGAGCGATGTCATCGAGCAGGTCGTCGTCGCCGTCGTTGTTGGATTGCTCGTGGGGCTCGTGTTCATGAATATCCATCGATTTATCGGCCCGGTTGCGGGAGCAGGGATTTCCACACTCCTGGCGCCTTGGTTGGTTCCGGCACTCATGGCAAGCGGTATTACCGTGCTCCTCCTGCTGGTGATTGGTGCCTCTAGTGCCGGGGGAAGGAGGAGTCGATCTAGCGGTATAGATGATTGGATCTGGTACAGCAGTCGCGGCGGTGGATGGGGTGGAGGCTCTCTTGGTGGTGGTGGAGGATTCGGTGGGGGCGGCTTTAGTGGAGGAGGCGGCAGTTTCGGGGGAGGAGGTGCCAGTGGAAACTGGTGAGGGGTTGCGACTTGCAGCCGAAGAGCGGGAGCGGATCAGGCTGGCGGTACATGCGGCAGAAGAGCATACGAATGCGGAGATCGTCCCAATGCTCGTCAGCCGGTCCGGACTCTACCGCGACACGCAACATCGCGCTGGGTTGATTCTTGCCTTGTTCACCCTCACTCTATTGTTGAGCACTGAACTACTCTGGCTTCCCTGGGGCTGGCATGCGTCCAATGCCGCCTGGCTGGTACTGGCGACAATCCTGGCCTACGGTGCAGGGGTATGGCTCGGTACCTATGACCCGATCGTTCGCCTGCTCACTCCGACCGATCGGATGCGACATAAAGTCAGGCTCAGGGCTGAACGTGCCTTCGCGCAACATGCGGTCTCTCAGACTCGCGAGCGAACCGGTGTGCTGATCATGGTGTCTCTCTTGGAGCACCAGATCCACGTGTTGGCGGATCGACCCTTGTTTCAACAAGTGTCGAGTGAGCAATGGTCGAAGGTTGTCGAGGCTGCTGTCGATCGATTGAAGACGGGAGATGTCATCGGTGGCGTATGCCAGAGTATCCAGAGGTGCGGTGTGCTTCTGGCTGAAGTGTGCCCTGGTCGTCCAGGAGACAATCCTGATGAATTATCGAATGAATTGGTCCAGGAGCCATAAAACTCCGCTCCCTTCCGTTCCGCCCTCAATAAAACACCCCAGTCAACCGATAGATAAGAGACTTGGCGGGACCATTCAGCTCAGGTGGACTATTCGGATAAGGAGGGAGCCCTATCATGTGGAAACAGGAGGAGGCAGGAGGGGGAGAAGTGGAACGAGAACGGTGGGTGGAGGACAAGCGCAGTCTACCAAAGGGCGGGCCGATCCTTCCGGATGAGGTGGCTTTCGTCGGCAAGGATGTTGAATTCAAGGGCGTGATCACCTATTCCGGCACGGTACGGATCGATGGGGCCTTGGACGGCGAAATTCACACCGACGGCGGCTTGCTCGTTGGGCCTGAGGCCGTACTCAAGGCCAAGGTCACAGCCGGGACCGTGGTATGCCAAGGAACCATCCACGGTGATATTCACGCGAAGGACCAGATTGTGCTCCGTGCTCCGGCCGTGGTGGAAGGGAGTCTGATCACTCCGGTTCTTTCTATGGAAGAGGGTGTGGTGTTCAATGGGACCTTGGAGATGAAGCCACAGGCCAAGGCTGAGCGGTTGAGGGACGTAGAGGACAACGTCGTCAGCATCACGAGTCGGCCGCCTGTTCAACGACTCGCGGCGTGATCCGCCGAACAATGAGGCTCCTGGCACGAAACTCCGGCACACGCCAGGGGCCTGGCTCGGCAAGAAGTCGACCTGCTTTCTACTTCTTCCTTCAGTCGATCAGTCACTCACATTGTGATGACTCACTGATTCGTCCTCCCACTTCAAATTGTGAATTGGCTTGTACGCAGTGGTACGCCGGGGAGCGCTTCACGTTTCGTCTTCAAGCGCCGATAGACGCCCGGCAGTCGTTCCGCTAGAATCCGGTCCATGTCAGAGTCTCCCGTTTCGGCCGGTGCTCCAGCCAAACCCCAGGACGAGAATCAGTCGGTCGTCAAAGCGGCTGGGATGATCGGGGTCGCGACGTTTTCCAGTCGCGTGCTCGGCTTTGTCCGTGACATGGTTCTCGCCAAGCTCTTCGGCGCCACGCCGGCAGCCGATGCCTTCTTCGTTGCCTATCGTATCCCGAACCTGCTTCGTGAGCTTTTTGCCGAAGGCTCGATGTCCGCCGCGTTCATTCCCGTCTTCACCGAATATCACACGCTCAAGTCCAAGCAGGATGCGTGGGAGTTGGCCAGCGCCGTATTCACGACGTTGCTGACCATTGTGACCGGGATTACCATACTTGGGATCTTGGGAGCGGCGGGTATTGTCTGGCTCTTGGCTCCGGGGTTCCATGATGATCCGACCCGACTTGAAATGACGACGTTGCTCACGCGCATGATGTTTCCCTATCTCATTTTTATCAGCCTCGCCGCGCTGGCCATGGGAATCCTCAATTCTCTGCGGGCTTTCGCGGCCCCGGCGTTTTCTCCGGTCTTTTTCAATTTGTTCATCATCGGGTGCTCGCTCTTTCTGGCGCCAACCATGCGGGAACCCATCCTCGGTGTCGCCATTGGTGTTGTCGCCGGTGGCGCGGCGCAGTTTGCCATGCAATTGCCTGGGCTCAAGCTGCGCGGCATGTTGTTCGGATTCACGTTCAACCCCGGGCATCCCGGTGTGAGAAAGATCGGTCGGCTGATGATTCCGTCGCTGCTCGGGCTGTCGGTGACACAGATCAATATCACCGTGAGCACGATTCTGGGATCGTTTTTTGCCGGCGGCCCGACCTATCTCTTTTACGGCATGCGGCTCATTCAATTTCCCCTTGGCATTTTTGGCGTCGCCTTGGCCACGGCCATCCTCCCCACCTTATCGGCACAAGCGGCCCGAGGTGCGTTGGACGAATTGCGCACGACGCTCGGGTTCGGTCTACGCATGATTCTCTTTATCATTGTGCCGGCGATGGTGGGCTTGATCTTGCTGCGGACGCCGCTTGTGCATCTCTTTTTTGAGCACGGCACGTTCACAGCGCATGATACCGCTGAGACTGCCTTTGCGGTGCTGTGCTATGCCCTTGGCTTGTGGGCATTCGGGGGAGTGCGTATTATTGTCTCGGCGTTCTACTCGTTGAAGGACACGACCACGCCGGCCATTTCTGCTGCGATTGCGGTGGTGGCGAATATCCTGTTTTCGCTGGTGCTGATGTCGCACCTGGGGGCGGCAGGGCTGGCGCTTGCGACTGCGCTAGCTGCGATGGTCAATGGCGGAATTCTCGTGGTGGTGTTGAATCGTCGGCTGGGTGGTGTCGAGTGGAAATCAGTCATTCGCTCGGCTGGACGAGTGCTGGTGGCCTGTGTGCCCATCGTCATGGCCTGTTGGTGGGTGGCTGGTGCTCAGGTCTGGACTCAGCCTGACGACTGGGCCGAGAAATCCGGCATGCTTATCGCTGCCATTGGGTTGAGTATCGGCGGATATTTTGGCGTCCATGCCTTGTTGAGGTCGGATGAATTGGGTGTCGTATGGGGGATGGTGCGGAGAAAGTTGGGACGGTTCATCGGCTAGTCAGGAGTCGTGTGATGAGGCGTGCGATAGTATTTAAGTCCCTCTGGGGCTGGATGGGGATTTCTGAGTCCGACAAAGGGATTCGATCGATTGTATTACCCAAAAAATCGAAGCGAGCAGTCGAGTCTGAGCTCAGAGCAGAGTCGAATGAGCTAGTGCAACAAGGAGCGTCCACCAGACTGGAAGTAGCCCGTCGTCAGTTGCTCGACTATCTAGCAGGAAAACGAAGCATCTTCGACGTGCCGCTCGATTTCTCACAGGGAACCTCGTTCCAACGACAGGTCTGGCGGACGTTGCAGCGAGTGCCGTATGGCAAGCTCCGTTCGTACCAATGGATTGCGTTACGTGTGGGCGGACCTCAGTATGCCCGCGCGGTCGGCAACGCGGTCGGTGCGAATCCGTTGCCGATCGTGATTCCTTGTCACAGGATTGTCGCCCACGATGCCTCGCTCGGCGGCTTCTCCGGTGGACTATCCATGAAACGGATGTTGCTGTCGCTCGAAGGGACGCTCACTCAATTGCAGGGAGGATGACGTCAGCCGATGAGAGCAGTCCTTCAGCGCGTCACTAGTGCCTCAGTGGAAGTCGATGGGAAGATTGTGGGCCGGATCCAACAGGGTCTGATGGTGTTGTTGGGTGTTGCGAAAGGCGATGACGCGTCTGACGCGAAGTATCTGGTCGACAAAATCCGGACCCTCCGCATCTTTGCCGATGAGCAGGGAAAGATGAATCGATCGCTCACAGAGGTCGGTGGAGGCGTGCTGTTGGTCACCCAATTCACGCTGTTGGGCCGGACGACCAACGGGCGCCGCCCCAGTTTTGACGAGGCTGGTTTTCCTGATGACGCCAAGCGCCTCTATGAACAGGTCGCGGCTGATTTGCGGGCATGCGGGACGCCGGTTGAAACGGGAGTCTTTGCTGCCCATATGGAGGTGGCCTTAGTGAACGACGGACCAGTGACATTCGTGGTGGATAGCGGGGAGAGGCGCTAGTTCGGATTCAAGGTCTGCCGATCGAGTCCGATAGAACTGGTGACGGTGAGATCGTACGCGACTCTGATATACTGAAGACAAATATTGGAGGTGCTGATGGGAACTCAAGTTTCTCCACGACACCCGCTCCGGCAACTCTTCGGCGCCTTAACCGAGAAGAGCTTTATGGAACACCTCGGTTGGCCCGATGCCAAGGTCACATCCTACGTCTCAAATCTTTTAGTCGATTTTACCTCTACGGATCAGCTCTATAAGATCAGAAATCGAGAGAATCAGCAGGTCGATTCGATTGTGGACTTACTCTTCGAGTCCGAGGTCATGCTTGAAGCCCAATCGCTGGACCGTGAACGAGATGTGCATCGCCATATCGGTGATTTCACCCTGTTCATGGCGGGATTGTTTCCTGAGTACCTTCGACGGCTTAAAACGGCTGGGCGCATCTATCACAAGGACTTCCTTGTGGACTATGTGAAGACCGGCAAGCGGTCATACGGAATCGTTGCGCAGATCGGTCGTGATGATGCGGACACCAGCTTGCCCTTGTTTCGAAAACTGTCCGAGAACTTTGAACTCTGTGTGACAGGTCTGGGTTTTGTACGATCCGATCTCGATCGCATGCAGAATCCCGCCTATCAGAAGACCCGGGACTTGCTCTTGAATTGAAATCTGTCCGCCCCATCATCCTCGTGCACGGGGGTGCCGGCCCTCGCGCGATGACCTCACCACAAGGCGACTGCCTGCGTGCCGCGCTGCAAGTCGGGTATCATTTCCTCGATCGAGGCAGCTCCGCACTCGTTGCCGTCGAACAGACCATTCGCGTGCTTGAGCGCAGCGGACTCTTTAATGCGGGAACAGGAGCGCATCTGCAACTCGACGGAGTGCGGCGGATGGATGCGTCCATCATGGAAGGGGATAGCTGGCGCGCCGGTGCTGTGGCCTCGATTGAAGGTATCGTTCATCCGATCAGTGCTGCCAGGCTCGTGATGGAAGAAACAGATCATGTCTTGCTTGTGGGGCTCATGGCGACGAAGTTCGCCAGGCATTTCAAGATGGAGCGCCACCGGCTTGGGACAAGACCTCGCCGGCTATCCTATGGCGCGATGCTCAAGCGGATAAAATCAGGACGGGATCGGCATGGGACGGTCGGAGCTGTCGCACTCGATCGAGCTGGAATAGTTGCTGCTGGGGCATCGACTGGAGGGATTGATCGCATGCTGCCAGGCCGAGTGGGGGATACGCCGATCATCGGCTGCGGGGTCTATGCTGACAATGAAGCCGGCGCGGTGTCGATGACGGGTTGGGGTGAGAGCATCATCCGTCTTGCAGTAGCCAAATCAATTTGCGATCTATTAGAACGAGGAAAGACGCCGGCGATGGCGGCACGGCTTGTGTTGCAGAAGCTGGTCGCTCGGATCAAGGGATCTGCCGGATGCCTGGTCCTCAATCCTCAAGGACGATTTACCATTCGTCATTCCACCCCGCACATGATGGCCGGATACTGGGCCGGACGTGGAATCCCCGTGGTCAACGATACCTTCCGATAGCTGAGGACTGCCGTGGCTCCTCATAAGGGACGGAAACCTAAACGCTATAGCCAGGTCGCGCGCATCAGCATCATGCTGCGTCGGCTCAGTGGTGGGGCGACGGTGGCAGAACTGGCCGATGAGTTCCAAGTCACAAAGCGCCAGGTCCACCGAGATCTGCAACAGATTGAGGACTCAGGTTACCCATTAGAGCAGGAAGAGGGAAAATGGAGGCTTCCTCCAGGGTTCAAAGGGCTGGAGGTTGCAGTGTCACCGTACGAGCTTATGTCGCTCCATCTCGCGCTGAGCCATCTGACGTACTTGAAAGGCACACCGTTTGTTGAGGATTTGGAGACCATCATTAAAAAAGTTGAAGCGAGCTTGCCCGATAAGGTGAGAAATCATCTTGATCGAATCATCACGACCTTTGCGCCTCTCCAGCGGCCGGTCCGGGCCTATGCCACTCAAAGACAAGTCATCGAGTCCGTTCGAAAGGCATTACTTCGCCAACTCACGGTTGTTCTGCACGGCTACCGGAAGCCGGGAGAAAGCCCACAAGATTACAAGGTGAATCCCTATGGGCTGATTCTGTACCAGTATGGGCTGTACCTCATTGGGTATTCCCATCACGCGGCAGCGCTGCGAATGTTCGCGCTGGAGCGAGTCAAGACCATCACGGTCACAGAAGACATGTTCGATCTCCCCTCGTCTGTTTCTCTTGCGAAACGTCTCGATCGAGCCTTCGGTCTGATCGACGAGACACCGAAGGAAGTGAAAATCTGGATTGCGCCGGAGTGGGCCTATTTCGTCCAGGAACGAAGCTGGCATCCGACGCAGAGGATCAAGCTTCAGAAGGACGGTTCCGTGATTCTGACCATGCAGTGCGGCGGTCTCGACGAACTGACGGCATGGGTTCTGTCCTTCGGACCTGGGGCCAAGGTGCTCGGCCCGCAATCCCTGATCGACCAGGTCTCCAGCCAGCTGACAGCCGCCGCCCAATCATATCGATCCCTCCGCTAGTCCTCTCCAACGCCCAGTGACTTATTCTGTCGCACCACCGTGTTAGGGTTCCCTTGCACATCAAGAAGGAGGGAGACATGAGTGAGTCCCTGTTTCTCCAGAGACAAAGTAGCCGGTTTCTTGCCGCGCATCCGCGTGAGGCAGGGTGGGTCGTCCATGAATTTGGCGGCGACTCGGCTGAAGAGCTGTCGCTGAACTACCTATTGGATTGCCTCCGAGAGTGGCACCCGGCGGCAATCACACGCCGCACGGCCCTCCCGCTCGTTGGGGCGGGAACGTTTCGAAATTCGATGCCCATCTGCGCTGCGTCCGAAGCAGGTGCCCTGAACAGCGATTCAGAAGAAGCAAACGCCTATGGCTGGCGAGGGACCATTGAATTGATCTGGAACGGCCACGACATCCATTGTCACGTGTTCTCACTTATGTTGGGCAAGGGCTGCTTTGGAATCTATTTCGTTGCGACCAAGTCCCTTGCTGCCTTTCGAGAACTTCTTCTCGTTCTGGAGCGGTACGGCAAAGCCAGACTCAAGGAAAAGAAGAAGGAGATCTATGTCGTCAATGGCGAGAACATCCCGGTGACCGCGAGTTCTTGGAATGATCTGGTGCTACCGGCCCCGATGGTGCGGGATATTCGGAGCAACGTCGAAGGGTTCTTTGCGAGCCCTGAACGGTACACGGCCCTAGGCATCCCCCACCGTCGTGGGTTTCTGTTTGCCGGGCCGCCAGGTTGCGGGAAAACGCTCACACTCAAGACACTGGCCTTTAACACTCCTGCGAAGTTCATTTCCATGCTGGGGACAGTGGATGTGGACGACAGCATGCTCCGTCATGCCTTGGATCTAGCCGAGGGGTGTACACCGGCGGTTGTCCTCCTGGAGGATCTCGACCGGATCGTGGATGCCAAAGGCGTGTCGTTGTCATACTTCTTGAATCTGTTGGATGGCCTCAAAGTGTTGAACGGGGTGCTCGTGATTGCGACCTGCAACGAACCGGACAAGCTCGACCCGGCGCTGCTTCACCGCCCGAGCCGGTTCGACCGAGTCTGGAGGTTTGACCTGCCTAAGTATGAACAGCGTCTTGAACTTCTTCAGAAGAAAGGAGGAAAGTACTTCTCCGAATCAGCGCTGGAAAAGGCGGCCAGACGATCCGAAGGATTTTCCATGGCCTATGCTCAAGAAATTGTGGTGAACGCCCTGCTCGAATGCGCACATGAGGATCTGCCGCCCAGCGACGACCATCTGTTCAAGAGTCTGGATACGCTTAGGATGCAACGGAAAGAGGCCTCGAAGCCAGGGGAATCGATGGACGAACGAGAGAGTGTGGGATTTGGTTTGTCCGGACATGGAAATCGCTAGAGCTATGTCGCAAACTTGGCTGACAGCACAACTCTGGGGTATCATCGCGGTCCTAGTCTCAACGGTTTTCTACCTGAAGAGGAAGAAGCTGGGGTCTCTCGGGGTTTGTGTCGCCGCCATCGTGCCAGGTGAGAATGAATGATCCAGCATTCATTCTCACATATTATGCGAACTTGGAGTACGTTAGCACGTTATTCATCATGTAAAAAAAATCGAGAATACAGGAAGCTGCTTCCAAGTCTCCTTACCAAGTGGTCGAGATTGTGTAGGCACGTGAACAGAAGTATACGGATGGCATCTTGGAAACCGTGTGTCTTATTAACTGGAAAGGCTGAACGACTTGCAGAAAGTATGGTGTCGGATGTGAGCTTTCTTCTTCAAGTTTCCACCTCTCGTTTAGGCCAGGATCCACTCACCATTGATTTTTCGCTACATCGCTGGTTAGCGAGGGACAGAGAAGAGGCTTATTCTGATTGGTTAAAGTGGGTTCTTGAAGAACTATGCACGCCATTGAGAGTTGGGTACGTTTTGTTCGGGACCGACCTTCCTTCGCAGTTTCGTACTTGCCGAGATGTTTGTACTGTAGAAAGAGAAGTATGGGTAGAAAAAGGCCATGAAGGTAGACTTGGCCGGCTTGATTTGGTCGTCCGATTTGGGGACAAGATTGTTATCGTAATTGAAGTTAAAGTGATTGGTGCTGATTCTGCTGATACCGTAAAGCAAAGCGGCTACAGGGAGTGGATTGACCGCCAGCCCGCCGATTTCCGGAGTGCTATTTTACTAGCAGTGGGCGGTGAAGCGCAGAAGGAGTACGAGGGGTTTCAATTATTGTTATGGGAGACTTTTTGCGTGAGGTTAAGACATTGCATGTCAGAATTAACCAGTGAAGGACGCATGATTTCATCGGCTTTGATCGCGGGATTCACAGGAGCTGCGGAACAAAATCTTTTAGGTCTTCCTTCCCTGCGCAGAATGGAACAACCGCGAAGGCCGTTGCTGTTCATGACTCAACTTGCAAAAGCTAGAAGTTATCTGAGGTGCACGTTGAAAGGATATGGAGTAGCTGATGAGCCAAGTTGATCCATCTGAGGAACTGTTTACTGCGGGCATTGAAAGTTATCCGGGCGTAATGCAAGCAGTCTCGGAATTTAGAAGGCTTGTAACCGAATCTGCCAGGCGTATCATGTTGCGTCATATGGAAGAATTCAGGGCGGTCCTAAACAGAGAGGACTTGCACGAAAGCGAATTCAAAGATCTTAATGATATGAACGATTCGAGGATACAGGTTGGAGTTGTTGTCGGCTATCCCGAAACATGGGGAATTATGTGGGGCTTGAGATGGGATATAGCTGAAACAACGAGCGAACCGAAGGTCTTCCTTGGCGTAAGATTCGGCGGCTATAAGCGCCGGGACAGCTTCTTCAGGAAGTTCTCAAGCAATTATTAAATCGACAAATCAGTGATGGTTGGCTGTCCAGAAAAGTGGCCCTATGATGCGCAGCTTTTCAAAACGCTAGAGAAGAGCGGAAAAAGTGAAGAGCTAGAAGGGGCACTTGATGATGTAGTCTCTGTCTTTTTGGAGGTTTGTAAAAGTAAACAGGGGTTTAAGCCACTGCTACAGGAGCAGTGAAGCGAATTCCTTGGTCATCTTAGCCAGTTCTGATTTCGGTTGAGATGAACATCTAAGACTGCCGGTCTCAATGAGCATGGACCTGTAAATTATTAATTGATTCAATCACGAATGAGCCAAATTCTCTTTCATCTCGCTTTTCCAATCCACGACGTAGAAGCCACGCTTCGGTTCTACGTCGATGGGCTCGGCTGTACAGTCGGGCGTCGATCGAAACAGGCGGTCACGCTCGGTTTGGCAGGCCATCAGCTCGTCGCGCATCTTGTGCCGGAACAGCCTTCGAAGCAGAAAGGAATTTATCCCAGTCATTTTGGCCTGACTTTTCTGTCGCAAGAAGACTGGCAGGCGTTGGTGGATCAGGCAAAGGCCAAGGGGCTGACGTTCTATCAACAACCTCGTGTGCGCTTTCCTGGGACACGCATCGAACACCGCACGTTCTTCCTTGAAGACCCATCCCATAACCTGCTGGAGTTCAAGCACTACACCTACGAATCGGCTATCTTCGGGGAGCAGGATTTCAGTGAAGTGGGTGATGCTTCTGAGTATTCAGAGTAGCGACGGCTCAGCGGGTCTACTCGTCGGCGATTGGTATGGGTGTTGCGGATTGCCGATCGATCCATTTCAGAATACGTTCGTGGCGGCGTGCGAGGAACGTGGTTCTCCGCAAGGGATCATATCGACGCGGTGACGGCAAAATGGCCGCCAGCCAGGCGGCTTCGTCGGCTGTGAGATCAGACGAGGGTTTTCCGAAGTGATGACGAGCCGCAGCTTCAGCGCCATAGACGCCCTGCCCCCACTCGGCGACGTTGAGGTACAATTCGAGAATACGCTTTTTCGTCAGATGCTGTTCGAGTGAACGCGTAATCAGGGCTTCCCGTGCTTTTCGAAACAGGGACCGTTCGGATGACAAATAGAGGTTTTTGGCTAGTTGCTGAGTAATGGTGCTTCCACCTCGCTTGAGTTCGCCTGCTTCAAGATTGTATTTCGCTGCTTCTTTCATTCCTTCCCAGTCGAATCCTTCATGAGTGAAAAACGATGCATCTTCAGCTGCCACGACCGCATGGCGAAGGTGAGGAGAGATACGTGAGAGCGGTACCCACATCCACTGTCGTCCGATCGCGCGACGTTGATTCTTCGCTTGAGCCTGTCGAGCGTCCATCAGGGCCGTTGAGGTCGGGTTGGTCCTTGCAAGGAGCTCTGTGTCGGGAAGCGTAATCAGCCAGCTCATGGCCAGGAGGCCCAACGCCAGTCCGATGAGTGCAGTGCTTCTGAGGAGCACACGAGTCACCCTGCGTCGGCCGGTTGACTTGGGAGGAGGAGGATCGTATGTGTAGTGACGCAGAAAGGTCGGACTGTGATCGGTCTTCTGTCTTGAATCCATTAATCAGCCTAACGCTATGAAAATCTTTGCCGCTGAGTTTATCAAAAGTTGTATGTCTCCAGAACAATTTCCTTCCGGCACTCTCCACGAGGTAGCCTTTGTGGGGCGCTCCAATGTGGGCAAATCGTCGTTGATCAATTCGTTGCTCAATCGTCGAGATCTGGCAAAAATCAGCCGGACGCCAGGCAAGACGAGAGCCGTGAATGTGTTTCTCGTCTCGACCTCCGACCCGGATCTTTCGCAATTCCATCTCGTGGACCTGCCCGGCTATGGATTCGCCAAAGTGTCGAAATCGGTCCGTACCCAATGGGGACCGCTGATGGAAGACTATCTTGTCGACCGAGCCTCGCTGCTCACCGTCGTGATGTTGGTGGACAGCCGAGTTGCAACCGACCAGGATTCTCAGACTCTCGCGTGGCTGCGTTCGATCCACCGGAACCCCCTCATCGTTGCGACCAAGGTCGACAAGTTGAAGCCCGGCGAACGGGTTCGTACGCTCAAGCAGACCCATCGGGTCTTAGGACTCGCTGAGGGGGAGATGTTGATTCCGTATTCATCGATAACTGGGGATGGCCGGGATCAGGTGTGGAGAGCCATTCGCGACGTGGCCGGCAGCCTTCGCACGGACCTTGCGTGATCTTGGTTCAGCAGGATGCTGAAAATGCCCACCAGCGTCGTTCTCGCATCGCTCAGAGGCTCAGCGTACCGAAGTGTACGCCTCACATCTTTGCTCGCTACGGCCTTGTTCGCGGAACGGCGCCGGGGCTGGGTGGGTGAGAAGGCTGGCCTTTTTGAGCATCCTGTAGTTGTCTGGGTATCCTACCGAATGAAAACTTCAGCTATCGGTGGGCTGTGCTCGTCTCGTGCTGGAACTTGATCTCGATGTAGGCCTTGTTCTTGAGTTCCACCAGCCAAGACTGATACATGTCCTCGCTCTTCCGCTGATAGACCAGCTCCTGAACTTCTCGCCGGACTTCCTCGAATGGGCGAAACTGTTTCGGTTTTCTGTCATCCATACGGATAATCTGGATTCCCTCAGGGCTCTCGATGATATCGGAGATCCCTCCAGGCACTAAGTGAGCGACGGCTTGCTCGATTGTCGGGATGAGTTCCCCCTGACGGACTAATCCTAATCGTCCACCCTGCAAGGCGTTGGCGCCGTCGGAGTCGCGCATGGCGACATCTTCAAATTTTTCACCTCGTTTCAAGTCGTCCATGGCTCGGCGGGCCTTGGTCAAGGCCTCGGCCAATCCATCGGAGGAGCGGGGTTGAAAGAGGATCTGGCTCAGCTGGTACTCTTCGGGAAGAGCGAATCGATCGCGATATTCTTGGTAGAACCGCTTCAGCTCGGAATCTCCGACGGTAATGTTGCCGCGAATATGCTGGTCGATGACTCGCATGAGGAGGAGCTGGTCACGAACGGTCTGTACGTCATTTGGATTGGTGATGCTGAGGGGACTGCCTTGTCGTTTCATCTGTTCAAGGGCTTGCTTTACTTCCAGATCAGAAACATCAACCTTTTTGGCCTTGGCTTCCTGCAGCTGCAAGCGCCGCTCGATAAGCTTCGTCAAGGCCATATATTCCGCTGTTTTCAACCGCTGGGCCAGATCGCTTCCCTGGTGTTCGCGAGAAAGCCGTTGTTGCTCCGTTTCAAATTCACGCGTCATATCTGACAACATGATCAATTCAGAATTGACGATCGCGACAATGCGATCTTGTAGCCGGGCTTCGGAAAAGGCCGGGGGCCATATCGAGATCATCAACAGGGCGAGTGGGAACACACGTGAAGCCAACCAATCTGAATCGACCGGTATCTGTCTCATGATGCGTTCATCTCAAGGTAGAGAGCTCTGATGCATGATTCTGATTCTACACGAAGCAGCGGGTTCGTGGAAATCGAGTGAGCGCTAACGTTTCCCAGTGTCCTCGGTGATATAGCGGGAGGCTTCAGCGAAGCGAACAGCGGCATTGGCCCGAATGTCGGCGATGACTTCTTCGAATTGTTTACGGCGCTTATCGGCCAGTAATTCTTGCCGAAGCCGTTCCTGCTTCGCTAAATCGGCTTGAATAACAGTCTCGTCAAGCGGGGTCAACATGACGAGGTAGTAGCCCTGGTCAGTCTTAATCGGCGCACTGACGATCCCGAGTTTGAGGGTGTGGAGGACCGCGTCGACTTCGGGGAGGACCAGACCTTTTCGATAGGGTCCGAGCTCGCCGCCCTTGGATCTCGTTTTTTCGTCGATCGAGTAGCGCTGCGCAAACTTGGCAAAATTACCGCCTCGATTTACCTGTGCTTCAAGGTCTTTGGCGGCATATACATTGGGGAGAAGCATCGCCGAGACATTGGCCTTCAAGGGATCCAAAAGTTGGCTGGCGTGTTTTTCGTAGTAGGCGTCGAGTTCGGCCTGGGTGAGCTCGACCTTCGATTGGAGCTTGTCTTTCAATAGCTCGTCGAGAACCAACTGCTCTTTATACCGTTGTGTCTTGTCTCGAATCGTATCGTCTTGATCAAGCCCCCGGCGGCGAGCTTCCTGCATCAACAGCTCTCGGGTGATAAGTTCATCCAGGAACCGTTGCTTACCCCCCTCCTTCTCGTAGCGGGAGCGTGTGGCCTTGGAAAGCTCGCCCCAGCGTAGATCGAATTCGGTTTGGGTGATGGCGCGCCCATTCACCAGGGCAACAACCGGTTCTTCCTGTCGCTCGGCACACCCCACCATCACCGGCCCCAAACCGGCTAAGAGGCTGGCAAACAGCCCAGGGAGACAATACGTCCTACAGAAGATTAGCAACCGGAAGGGCATCATACGTCGAGGTACATGTGGATCTCGATTACGAGACATTCGTATCCCTCTGGATGGTCTTGGTATCACAGAGATCGAGGCTTTGCAAGATTGCGTTGAGTTCCGAAAAAAGCGAGGGCCAGTCGCTCTGACGCATCTGAATCTCAAAAGCGAGGGGGCTCAGGAACTGCAGCCGCTTCTTCAGCTGGTCCATCAAGCGGTGGACGGAGTGCTCAGGGATGATGGCCTTCGGGTGAAACACAACTTTGGTCGTCTGGTCGTGTACTTCGATCGAGGCCAGGCGCAGGCGTTTGGCGTGGGTCCGGAGTTGCATGACTTCAAGCAGTCGTTCGACTGGTTCCGGAGGGGGACCATAACGGTCCTGAATTTCCCCATGCAGCAGGGCCAGCTCGCCGATTTGACCACAAGCGGTCAGCCGTTTATAGAGGGACAGGCGGTGGTGCGGGTCGGTGACATAGTGCTCCGGAATAAACGCTGAAACTGGGAACTGCAGCGTCGGGTCAGGGTCCTCCTCGATCACATGTCCCTTCAACCGCTGAACCGCCTGCTCTACCATTTGCATGTAGAGATCCAACCCGATCGCGGCGATATGACCAGACTGCTGCTTGCCCAGAAGGTTGCCGGCTCCTCGGATCTCCATGTCCGCTGCAGCGATGCGGAACCCGGATCCAAGCTCCGTGAACTGTTGAATCGCGATCAATCGCTTCTGGGCATCGCCGGTCAGTGTCCCTTCATCGGGAATAAGGAAGTAGGCGTAGGCTTGCTCTCCACCCCGTCCGACTCGTCCGCGTAACTGGTACAACTGTGCGAGGCCGAACAGATCAGCTCGATTGACGATAATGGTGTTGGCGTTGGGGACATCGAGTCCGGACTGGATGATGGCCGACGCGATCAGGACATCCGCCTCGCGCTTCACGAATTTCAGCATCACCGCTTCCAGCGGCCTCGCATCCATCTGGCCGTGGGCCATCACCATCCGGGCTTCGGGAACCAATTGGTGCAGCCATGCCCCAATTCGCTCCATAGTTTCGACCCGATTGTGGACAAAATAGATCTGTCCTCCACGCCCGAGTTCCCGCAAGATCGCGTCTCGTACGGCCTTCTCGCTGAACCGGACCACCTCCGTCTTAATCGCCAATCGTCCGGCCGGCGGGGTATCGATGATCGAGAGATCTCGCACGCTCGACATCGCCATTTGGAGGGTACGTGGAATGGGGGTGGCGGTTAACGTCAGCACGTCGATCTGGGTGCGCAGTTGCTTCAGCCGCTCCTTATGCTTGACGCCGAACCATTGCTCTTCGTCGATGATCACGAGGCCGAGTTGCCGGAACACCACGTCTTTCTGCAGCAGACGGTGAGTGCCGATCACGACATCGACGGTTCCCGCGCCGACATCCTTCAGGGTCGCCTTCGTCTCCTTGGACGATTGAAACCGTGAGAGCAGCGCGACGCGCATTGGAAAGGGCGCGAATCGTTCGGAAAAGTTCTCATAGTGTTGATGGGCCAGGAGCGTCGTCGGGACCAGCACTGCCACTTGGCGGTCATGTTCCACAGCCTTGAAGGCTGCGCGCATGGCGACTTCGGTCTTTCCGTAACCGACGTCCCCGCAGACCAGCCGATCCATGGGCTTGGTCGACTCCATGTCGCGGCCGATGTCCCCGATGGCCCTGAGCTGATCCGCTGTTTCTTCGTACTCAAAGGCGGCTTCGAATTCGTGGTACAGGGTCGTGGTCGTACCATACGCATTCCGTTTCACCAGTTCGCGGCTTGCGTAGAGATCGATCAATTCTTGGGCCATTTCCTCGATATTTTTCTTCACCCGCGCCGTGGTCTTGGCCCAACTGGTACCACCCAGGCGATCCAGTCGAGGGACATGGCCTTCGGCCCCGCCGTACCGTTGCACCTGATTCAATCGGTCGAGCGGAACATAGAGGGTATCTCCACCGGAGAACTCGAGAATCAGGAAGTCACTCTCAAAATCCTGGACCGACAGGCGCTTGAGTCCTCGATATTTGGCGATGCCGTGCTGAACGTGTACGACGTAATCGCCCACGCTCAGATCCTCCAGCGAAGAGAGGAAGGTTGCGGTTCTGCTTTTCGGCTGTGGTTTATGGCGGGCACCCTTCGCAAAGAGCTCTTCTTCTGTCAGCAGCGCGAGCCGAAGGTCTCCAGAGAGAAACCCCGCCGACAGATCGCCGTGCAGGACATAAAACGGGAGCTTTCCGGTCCTCTGGCTCGACCAGGCCGTTGGGTTCCATGGGTCGGCAGGTAAATCGTGCTCTCGGAGTAAGGCAAGCAAGCGATCAACCTGCCCGCGGCTTCGGGCCACCAAGACGACCCGATGTTCGTTCCGGAGTCCTTCTAACAGGCCCAGTGTCTGACTGAAGGCGGTACCCCTGATTCCGAGTCCAATGCTGCCTGGCGCTTGGGCGGAGAACGAAAACGTCTGATCCCAGGTCGAGTCCGGCGCCGTGAGAGGCTCAAGAGCCAACATGGGCCAGGGCGCGATCCGCTGTTGGATGCCCTCCCAGGTGAGAAAGAGTCGTTCGGGTGAGGGATATGGCTGTGTCGCATCCCGGTCGACATGGTGGAGATATCCGTCGTCGATCTTTTCCCAGGCCGTCTCACAGGCCTTCTTCAGGGCCTCTGGTTGATCGAGCGCGAGGAACGGAGCGGTAGTGAGATAGTCGAACAGTGTGTCCATGGAATCGTACAAGTCAGGGCTTCGCCACTCAGCATCTGCTTCGATGGGTACAATTGCTTCCGGGTCCTGTGGAGGTCGAACGAACTCCCGCGCAGGCAACACCCAGCCCTCGTTTAATTTTGCGATGGAGGTCTGGGTCGAGGAGTCGAACAGGCGAATGGATTCGACATGATCTCCGAGAAACTCCACGCGGACCGGATTAACGTATGCGGTCGAGAAGACATCAATGATGCCGCCACGGACGCTGAATTCTCCAGGAATTTCCACGACGGACACTCGTCGGTATCCCAGGCGAAGGAGGTTGGTGATCAGCGATTCCCGTTCGAAGGCGGCACCCGTTTGGAAGTGAAAGATTGCTTGCTCAAATGTCGAGCGTGGAATCACACGATGCATGGCAGCGGCGACGGAGGTGACGAGAATGGTGGGTGGGTTGATAAGCAGGCGATGGAGTGTCGTCATCCGGTGTGCAATCAACCCGACATGCGGCGCCGTTGCTTCATAGGGAAGCGTTTCCCATTCCGGGAACCAGGCGAGGTCCTCGACCGGACGACCCATGAGTCCATAGAAGAAGCACAAGTCATTGAACATTCGTTCGGCGGACTCGTCGCTCGCGGTCACAACGACCCATGGGCTGCCGCGATGGAGTAGCGTCAGGGCGCAGGCTGATGTCGGCCCGTGCGCTCCGAGAAGGCAGACACGTGCCTTCTCGTGGTCGAGTGCCAAACGAAGCGGAGCAAGCCAGGCTGTAGGTTGGACGGTGGCGTCAGACACGTATCACGTCGCGGTTGACCGTATGCGTTGAAGAAGACCGGTGGTGGAGAGACCGGGAACCAGCGGGATCGTCTTGACGACACCTCCACGAGCTTCAACCAATTCGCGGCCGATGATCTGGTCAATCATCCAATCCCCTCCCTTGACCAGGACATCCGGTTGGACGGCTGCGATAAGCTGGCGAGGGTCAGATTCGTCAAAAATGACTACGAAATCCACACAGCCTAAGGCTGCCAGCACCTCAGCCCGTTGTGCCTCCGGCACGATCGGTCGGTCGGGTGCCTTGTCCAGCGTACGAACCGAGACATCACTATTCACCCCGACGACCAGGATATCGCCCAGTGCCTTGGTTGCCTGTAGATACCGGGTATGCCCGATGTGCATCAGGTCGAAACAGCCGTTTGTGAACACGATCCGTTTTCCCTTTGTCCGTTCACCGGAAAGCACGGAGAGGAGTTGATTGCGAGACACTACTTTGGTGATCATGGCCCCATCATACCGTGCAGATCGTGCTGTCGGCTACATGGAAAGAGGATTGGGCTGGACGGTGTCTGCCGTCTAGGTTTTCTGACGTGACGCACACGATGTTTCAGCAGAATCCTGGTGTTGCCGGACAAGTTGCCACATAATGGATCGGTACAGCACATAACGGACTGGAAGGCCTGGTAAGAGACCTGGCCTGGCGTCATGGGTGTGCCTGGAGCGTGGGTGATGATGGTGGATGGCGTGAGCATGGTCTGGATCATTGCAGCGGCCAATGTTTTGCTGATCGCTTCCTTAATCTTTTTCCTTATACAGACATCCTG
Organism: Nitrospira sp.; assembly: GCA_005116745.1. Lineage (NCBI taxonomy): Bacteria > Pseudomonadati > Nitrospirota > Nitrospiria > Nitrospirales > Nitrospiraceae > Nitrospira > Nitrospira sp. The sequence goes on from SWDS01000001.1 coordinate 322,951, forward strand.
GCGAGCGCGGACTGATCGGGTCTTCGCGGAGGCCGAAAGAATCCGATTTCAGGAAAATGAGCAGCGACTCCGGAGTATGTTGGAAGCTGAACCCCATGGGATATTGGTCATCGGGCTCGACTACCGGGTGCTTCAACTCAATCCTGCGGGCTGTCTCCTCTTCGATGCGGGATTTCCAGAAGAGATCGTGGGGACAGATATTCGAACGTATATCCAGACGAACGATTGTCTACAGATCGAAGAAATGCATAAGGCGGCTGGGGAAGGCCGGGAAACCTGTGGAAAGGGGCGGTTCGTCGGACTAGCGGGGCAGGTCCGGTGGGTCGAGATCACATTCGTCCCACTTCCAGCCAGTGATGGCACGGTGCATGCGGTCCTCAGTGTCGTCCGGGATGTGACAGAGCAACGGAGCGCCGATCGTCGGCAAGCTCTCCAGCATGCAGTGGCCAAAGTGCTCGCAGGTGCCTCGACGGTCGAGCAAGCGGTCCCCGACCTCCTCCAGGCTCTTGTCGTGAATCTCGATTGGCATGTCGGTCTGTTCTGGCGGGTGCAAGACGACCGGCGAACCATTGTCTGCACGCAGGACTGGGCGGTTGATACTACGATGGTGCAGGAGTTCATGAGAAGAAGGCGGCAGGAGGTCTACGCGGCCGGGGCTGATCTGCCGGGGCACTGTTGGGCCCGTGGGGAGCCGCTGTGGGTAGCGGACATCGCGAGAGACCCTCTCTTGACGCGTGGGCCTGTCGAAGCGATGGGAATGCTGCACGCGGCCTGTGCGTTTCCTATCTGGCTGAGGGCTCACGTCTACGGCGTCATCGAGCTCTTCAGCAGCGAGCCTCAGGCCAAGGATTGGGATTTACTGAGGTCTTTGGGCACGGTCGGAAGACAGATCGGCCTGTTCGTCGAACGAACGGAAGTGGAAGCGGCACTGCATGAGAACGAAGCCCGTACCAGCTTGATTATTGATACGGCTCTCGACGCTGTGATGACGATGGATCGTACAGGCCGGATTACCGAGTGGAATGCCCAGGCTGAGCAGGTATTTGGCTGGTCTGCACATGAGGTGATCGGGCGTAATGTTGCCGACACGATCTTTCCACCGTCCCAATGCCTCAGCTATCGCGCATATGTTCAGCGGCTTCTTGAACCCCAGGACTCGCTCCTCTCAAACCGGCTGGTCGAAATGATCGGGCTTAGACGCGACGGTCGTGAATTTCCAGTTGAAATCGCCATGACGCCGCTAGCCCTCGAGGGGGCCGTCATCTTCAGTGCATTTATCCGAGACATCACGAGCCGGAAAGAAGCGGAGCACGCACAGAAGAATTATGCCCGACAGTTGGAGCATGTCAATCAGCAGCTGGATGCTGCCTTGCGAGAGGCCAAAGCCGCCACCGAGGCCAAGTCGGCGTTCCTGGCGACCATGAGCCACGAAATCCGGACACCGATGAACGGTGTGATCGGCATGACAGATCTATTGCTTGATACGAACCTGACTGACGAGCAGAGGGAGTCCGCTGAAATCGTTCGGACCTGCGGCCATCATTTGTTAACGATCATCAACGACATTCTCGATTTCTCCAAGATTGAAGCAGGGAAACTGGATTTAGAGACGATTGAATTTGATCTTCGTCTTGCCATCGACGAGTCGTTGGATCTTGTGGCTGAACGTGCGTCATCCAAAGGGCTCAATCTGGCCTGTCTCTTCCACGCCGATGTGCCGCGCAATCTGTGTGGTGATCCGGGTCGCCTCCGGCAGGTGGTGATGAACTTAACGGCGAACGCCATCAAGTTTACCGAACGCGGCGATGTGGTGGTGGAAGTGACGGTTGAGGCTCAATCGACGGAGGATGCGAGGATTCGCGTTGCCGTCACAGACACCGGCATCGGAATTTCTGAGCAAGCCCAAGAACGGCTGTTTCGGTCGTTCAGCCAGGCCGATGGGTCGACGACGAGGAAATATGGTGGGACCGGTCTCGGTCTTGCGATTTCCAAACGTCTTGTCGAGATGATGGGAGGAACGATTGGGGTGATGAGCCGAGTTGGGGAGGGGAGCTGTTTCTGGTTCACGATGAATTTGGACAAGCAGCCTGATGGCTCCCGCAGTGCCGATCCCGCTGCCGCTGTGTTGGCAGGTCTCCGCATCTTGATTGTGGATGATAAGGCCATCAATCGAAGGATCTTGGAGCTGATGACGAAGAAATGGGGCATGCAACCGACACTCATCCACAGCGGCTCCGAGGCGTTGGATGTTTTGAGCGGTCGGCACGGGCAACCACGGTTCAATCTGGCGCTCTTGGATGTGGATATGAGTCCGACGGATGGGATTGAATTGGCACGTGCGATACAGGCACAGGCTGAAGGAGGCGAGACCAAACTTGTGCTGCTCACGTCGTTCGGTCGACGGGGAGATGCGAAGACGGCCAAAGAAGCGGGACTCGCAGCCTACCTGACCAAGCCGATTCGTGAACGGCAGTTACATGATTGTCTCGTCGCGGTCCTCGCGCAGCGCCCCGGCAGCTCAGGTCAGTCGACCACGAGAGATTCGCCGCCACTCATTACTCGGCACACCCTTGCTGAGACCCAGGCCAAGGTGGATCTCCGTATTCTTCTGGCCGAGGATAACATCATCAATCAAAAAGTAGCCGTTCGCCTCTTCCAGCGGTTGGGGTATCGAATCGATGTCGTGGCCAACGGGCGTGAGGCCGTCGAGGCGGTATCACGCATACGCTATGATGTGGTGTTCATGGATTGCCAGATGCCAGACATGGATGGCTTCGAAGCGACAAGCCTCATTCGCGAATATGAGGCGGCCGGAACTGTTTCGAGTTGCGATTTTCAGGTCTCAGGCTCAAGCTCGGAACCTGCCGGCCTCCAACCAGAAACTCGTTGCCCGGAACGTGAAACTTCCCGGCGGGTGCTGATTATTGCCATGACGGCAAACGCCATGCAGGGAGACCGTGAACAGTGTCTGGCTGCGGGAATGGACGACTATCTCTCCAAACCTATTTCGGTAGACGCACTGGCTGGCGTCCTGCACCGAGTGAATCAGGAACAGGGACGGTTCGGACCCGATAAAAGCCGAGAAGCCGCATAGCTCACATTTTCCTATCCGCGCCCCCTCTCAGGTCAACTCAAGCATCAATTGCTCTGGCGCTTTGGCTTGCGTAGTCGGTCCGGCTGACCTGGGTGATGGGGTTAAGGCATGAGTTGGGTAGGGCGTGGGACGATCCTCGATCAGTTGAGTTGGCGACAGGAGTTCCTGCAAGGCGCCGTGACAGAATCCGCAGTGATGGCGCTTTGGCTGGATCGTTCTTCGGTGCCGTCGATAGAGTCGCCCGCAGTCTTGGCATCGCCAGGCGAATTTCGTTAAGGCCAGTACTTCCTTCTCTAGCGTGTGGTACGTCGTTACGGCGACTGTTCCTGTTCGATTCATGTGCGCCATCTTCCGCAAAAACTCCAGGCCATGATCAGGCCGACGTTTCAATACATCGAATTGCCATTGATGAATCATTTCATGAGCCAAGGTGTTGAGCAGCTCCTGTTCCGCGTAGGGTGTCCGTGCGGTGAGCTGTTCAAAGAGCGGGAGAGACAGGCGAATTTCTCGACGGCTGTGAGTCAGGGTGAGGGGGGAGAAGGTCTTTGGCCCTTCGCGACAGGCAAACATCCCAACCGAGGAGGTCAGGCGCTGACTCCAGACGATCTCGATCGGCTTCAGTGAACCGGCAAAGTACTGTGTGTTCAAGTGCTGCCAACGAGCCTGTAGCCATTCTGAAGAAAGGAGTACCGACAGGCTCGGGGCGGACGAGGATGGACTCATCCTAATTCCTCCAGCACAGCCGCCGCGAGTAACGGCAGCATGATCTCGTGGTGGCCAGTCAAGGAATAGCCCTGACCGCCCTTTTGCGTGGGGCGCCGCACGACGTTGGTCTGCGGTCGGTAATGGGAGAGAAAGTCCATATTCACGGTCGTAATGTTGGCGATCGGATGGCCGAGGTTTCTCCCTAATGACAGTGTTTTGAGAAAGACCTCTGGCAAAATCACCGCCGAGCCGACGTTCAGGTAGACGCCCCCTTCCATCCCAGCGACGACAGCGGTCAAACGCCTGAAGTCCAGGAGAGACGTGGCTCCGATGGCTGCGCCGTCCGCCGAAGGGTGCATGTGGATAATGTCGGTTCCGACCGCGACATGCACGGTCACCGGAATGCCGAGTGTCGCGCCTGTGGCGAGAATACTGACGGCTCGATTCGGGAATTGATCGGCTGTGTGGTTCATGTAGCGCCCGATGGCTTCACCCAGCCCCTGACCGTCTTTCGCGCCACGCGTGATGGCGTCATTCAGAATCCGGCCCGTTTCTTCCGCCATGCCAAACCGGCCATTGTCGATCTCGGCATCGACTTCTTCGGAGGTATGGCCCATGAGGGCTAATTCGAAGTCGTGAATAATTCCTGCCCCGTTCATGGCCACTGCCGTGATAATGCCTCGTTCCATCAAGTCCGTGATGATCGGGGACAGCCCCACCTTGATGACATGGGCGCCGATCCCGAGGATGACGGGGCGGCGCCTTCGATGCGCCTTCACGATGGCCTGGGTGACGGCCCGCAGTGTTGTGACCGCGAGGATGTTTGGAAGACGGGACGAGAAGGTTGAGAAAGTCCCTCCGCGTTTCCATGGCGCGGCCAAGTCTGAAAGCCGAACCTTGCTGTGTCGTTTTTTGAGCGGATAGGTCTTGAGGTCAGACGCGTTGATCGGAGGGATCAAGGCGGGCGGCCGAGTTAAGGGAGTCCGATCAGGACGCTTTCCCAAGGAGATGATCCTCTACTAGTTCGCACAGGACGTGGCCGAGCGTGATGTGACTTTCTTGAATCCGAGACGTGACCGTAGATGGAACGATGAAAGGGTAATCGACCAACGCGGCCAGCTTTCCGCCATTGGCGCCTGTCCAGGCGATCGTAGTCAGGCCACCGTCGCGGGCCGCCGCGACACCTTTCAGCACGTTTGGAGAATTCCCGCTGGTGCTGATGCCAATCGCAATGTCCCCTTTTCGGCCATGCGCGCGCACCTGGCGGGCAAAGAGTTCTTCGTACCCATAGTCATTCGCAATGCAGGTAATGGCGGCAATGTCCGTCGCTAAGGCAATTGCGGGCAACGGCATGCGGTCGGCCTTGTACCGTCCGACGAACTCCGCCGCAATGTGGGCCGCATCGGTGGCGCTGCCACCGTTGCCGAACAACAAGACTTTATAGCCGTCGCGAAAGGCCGCTGCGAGCAGCTGTGCGACTTGGACGATCTGGTCGGCATATTCACACGCGAACTTCTGTTTCACGCTTGCGCTATCGGTAAACGCCGCCAAGACTGAATCCTTCATGGGCGCGATTCTAGGCGAGGTCATTGATCCTGTCAAACGGAACGGGTGTTCCGTTACGACTTCGCGAGAGGTGAAATCCCAGGTTGTCTCATGGCATTCATCGCCAGTGCGATCATTGAGCCGACATCGGACACGCTTGCCGGCAGGATCAGGGTATTGGTCGTTTTCGCCAACTCTCCGAACTTGGTGATGTACTGCTCCGCGACGCGGAGCTGAACGGCCTCTTGCCCTCCGGGAACCTGAATTGTTTCAGCGACTCTTCGGAGACCCTCTGCCGTGGCCTGTGCAATGGCGAGAATGGCAGATGCGGCGCCCTCGGCTTCATTGATCTGTTGCTGCTTCTTGGCTTCCGATGCCTTGATCACTTGTTGTTTTTCACCTTCCGCCTGGTTGATCGCGGCATCACGTTCGCCTTCTGAGGTCAAAATCAATGCGCGCTTCTCACGTTCCGCACGCATCTGTTTCTCCATCGCGTTCAGGACATCCTTCGGCGGGGTGATGTTTTTGATTTCGTAGCGGAGGACTTTGACGCCCCAAGGCTCCGATGCTTTATCCAATTCGTTGACCACCTGAGCATTGATCGTGGTTCGGGCTTCGAATGTCTTGTCCAGTTCGATTTTTCCGATCTCACTTCTCAGCGCCGTCTGGGCCAATTGCGTGAGCGCAAACTGATAGTCGCTGATTCCGTAGGATGCGCGTTCCGGATTCAGGACCCGCATATACAGGATTCCATCGACATGTACCTGAACGTTGTCGCGCGTAATGCAGACTTGCTCAGGAATATCGACGGCGCTTTCCTTCAGCATGTGCCTGTATCGGATCACGTCGATGAACGGCACCAAGATGTGGAATCCCGCATCCAGCGTCGAACCGTATTTACCTAAGCGCTCCACGACATAGGCGCTCTGTTGAGGGACGACGACCGCCGTCTTCGCGATGACGATTAGCACGATGACTGACAGGACGATGACGACTAACGTTCCGCCTTCCATGCCCTCACCTCGTTGATTTACGCCCGTTATTCTGGTTGGACCCAGAGCATCAAACCATCCACCTTGGTGACTGTTGCGCGTTGACCTGACGAAAGGAGAACGGTTCCGACATTCCTCGCGCTCCATGTGGAACCACGCAACTCGGCTTTTCCGGTGTGTCCGGGCTGGAGTTCGTCAAGAAGGATCGCCGTCTCTCCGATCATGGTGTCCATCGCTTGCGGGGGATGCCGTTGTGTCAGGTGAATCAATGGCCCGCGTAACAGCAGCAACGAGAGGATCGCCACAATGGAGAACAACAGCCACTGGAGCCAGTCGGCTGTGATGACATCCAGACCGGTCAGGGCACCGACCATCACGGCGGCGATGCCGAAGAACAAGAGGTAAAACCCTCCGGGAGACGCCATCTCTGCGCCGACCAAGGCCAGGCCCAGAAACATCCAATACCACCAGATCATCGAACAGCCCTCGTTGTGTGCGGTAAGATGGTGTGAGGAAATGGTGATGCTGGAAAAGTCTAAGCCCGATTCCTCAGCCCGTCAAGCGGCGTGCCGTGTGGCATCCGTGAATTGATCACGCACTCACGGCGATGATATAGTCCGCGCGCGATGGCACAAGACCAACCCATCAAGACGCTCGTGGTCGCATTGGTTGATGATGCGGCGGCGGCAGTCTATTCGATCAACAGGCTCAATCCGGAGGCCCTGTGTTTCGTGTTGCCTGAAGGAAGTAAGGCTTTGGTGGAATCGGACATACAGCCGAAGATCCAGCAGATGCCGAGGCGGTGGGATTGGATCGTGCTGGCAGACGTGATGGAGTTCCCCTCTCTCTATCAGACGATGGCCCGGTCGTTACCAGATCTCTTGCGGACTTGGGAAGTACAGCCGGGGGAGCTGGTCGTGGATCTGAGTGGAGCCACCCCGGCGATGGCGGGTGCGCTTACCTTGGTGGCGCTCCCATGGACTTCTCGGGTGGTCGAGCTGGCTCGGGCGCGAGACGGTCAGGAGGGCGATCGGGTCGAGTTGGGTCCCAAGACGCTCGTCTGGACCCAGAGTAATCCGTGGGATGAGCAAGCCACTGTGTCACGTCGGGAAGGGTGCGAGTTATTTAACCGGGGTCTCTTTCGCGCCGCCGCCAAACTCTTCCATGGCGTAGAATTGCGAGTGAGTGGCGGGCACAAGCCGCTCCATCGTGCCTTCACCGATTTGGCCGAGGGCTACGAGTCATGGGAACGGTTTCAGTACCGGCAAGCGTGGGACAAGTTGAGAACGGCGACAAAGGCTCTGGAGATGGCGTCGCTGTGGGGCGGACCGGCTGGATTGATTGCGATCCTACCTCATCTGAAGGCCAACGCGAGTTTCCTTGAGAAGCTGGTGCTGGACCCTGCGGAGGTCAAAGAATACCTTGCGCTGGACCTGTTGGCGTATGTGGGCAGGCATCTCCATGTCGGCCATGACCCCGAAGGGGCGATGACAGCGCTCGTTCGTGCGCTGGAGGCGTTCGCGCAAGTCCGGCTCTATAAGGCGCACAAGATCAAGAGTTGGGATGTGTCGCCGGGACAGCTCCCGCAAGCGCTTCAAGAGACCTGCCGAACCTGTTATCTCGAAGACATTGATGGTAAGTACAAGCTGCCGCTCCAAGCGCAGTTTCGTGTGTTGGCCGGACTGGGCGATCAATTGGGCCAAGCCTTTCTCAAGGAATGGCCGAAGATGAAGCCGTTACTGGATGCCGCGAACCATGCGGTACTGGGACACGGCTTCGAGCCTATCAAAGCGGAGCGCGTGCAGCAGCTGTACGATGTCGTCATTCGACTCACCGGCGTCGCGGCGTCGTCGCTGCCGAAGTTTCCTGTCTTGAACCTATGAGCTTTCAGTGGCGCGTTGTCAGATATTGGATCTGAGGCCGACTGCTGAGAGCTGGTCACTCATGGACATTCGCGTCTACTACGAAGACACCGACTGCGGCGGGGTCGTCTACTACGCCAATTACCTGAAATATTTTGAACGAGCCCGGACCCACTACTTCGAAGATCGAGGGCTGTCGGTGGCAGGGCTCATGGCCGAAGGAACGGTGTTTGTCGTCGTGCATGCGGAGGTGCATTATCGGTCGCCTGCCCGCTATGGCGAAACGTTGGTGATCGAGACGGTCGTTCCCGAGATGACGGCTGCGTCGATTACCTTCGCTCATGTGGTCAAGAATGCAGTCAGTGGGCGTGTCGTGGTCGAAGGGTCGGCCAAACTAGCGGCGACGGACGGCAATGGCAAGGTGAAGCGCCTGGATAAGGCAACTGTCTCTGCGATACAGTCGGAGGGGTATTCTGCTGAGAGACGTCATGTGTAATGTGCAGTGCGTGGAGCCGGCGGCCGTTCGTTGTTTCCCATAAGGGACGAACGACGGTTCATACACTGCGCCCTGTCCCACAATCGTCCAATAACCAGCGCAGCGCCTGGATCTAGAGTTGCTCTCAGCCAGCGCGTTGTCGCCATGCCCTGCGTTGTGAGAGCGGCCATCGCAACAAGACGAAATGAGTGTCCCTTATGAGCCAGCAGATTTCTGGATATACCTACGGCACTTCGGCGGTCACGAAGTCGCCGGTGAGCCTTGCTGATTTCGGATTGATGCAGAAGAGCGCCGTTATTCGGCGAGGAGGACTTCACCACATCGTGCGAGAGACGTAAATACTTCACGGACCAGGTCGAAGCCATTTTGGACGTGTGGTACGGCTTTGTCGGATCCCAGCCACATCTACTCCAATCGTTCCTCGGTAAAAGTGACGGCAAGCCGCTCGGCGATTATTTGGGTGGGGTGCGCAAGCGATTCGGCCAGTGGATTCTCGACACGGCTCGTGCGGAGTACGACCAGAAGTGGCTCGATTATCAACCTGAGATCGGCTTGCGTCATCATCGCACGAAGAAGAACCAGACGGACGGCGCGGCGTCAGCAGCGATCGTGCCGTTTCGCGATCTCTTCGCGCTCATTTTCCCAGTGACTGTTACAGTGAAGCCCTTTCTTGCGAAGAAGGGGCACTCGGCCGAGGATGTTGAGAAGATGTATGCGGCATGGGTCAAGTCCTGTCTGCTCCAGATCACGCTCTGGAGCCACCCCTACGTCAAAGCCGGCGATTTCTAAATCGGGCATTGAGTCGAATTCGGGGATATTGCATCGAGACCGAGTCTGCACTCGGTGCGATCTGGGATGTCCCCGTTTTCTTTTCCACGGCCATGCACAGCACGATGTTCTCCTGCTGTCGATCACAGGTCTCGCTTGCTGCGGAGATCTTCATTGGGAGGAGTCTTCAGGATCTCCTCCTGTCAGCGAACAGGAGGAGACAGGAGTAGATTCACCCTGTTAGCGATGGGTTACTGTTTGAGTGGAGAAGCCCTGGAGTTTCTTCCCGACCTGCGCCTTCGTGTCACCCACAGTGCCACCTGACTCTGACCACTGCGTAATCACGATTTCTATTCGTCGATTCTTACTCCGGCCTTTTTCCGTGTCATTGGCCGCGATCGGGTTGCTATCGGCGTACCCCATGGCTTTGACGCGGTCGGCCTCAAGCCCTCCGTTGATCAATATTTGAATGGCATGTTCCGCCCTGGTCCGGGAGAGCTCGATATTATTCCGAAAGCCCTTCCGAGGGTCGCTCCGGAGCGGCGCGTTGTCCGTATGGCCGGCAACCTCGATGTTCTGGTAGCGGAATCCGTGCAGGACAGCTCCGATCCGCTCGAGCAACGAAGTGCCTCCGAGGGTCACCGCAGCATCACCGGTGGGGAACAATTCGGTGGTTGCAAACGCGAGGGTCAATTTATTGCCTCGTTGCCTCAACGTTGCACTGCCCTTCTTGAGTTCGGGCTGTAAGAGGCTGGCGAGACTCTCGCTCATCTTCCCGAGGTCGCTACTTGATAAGGATTCTGTGTCATCTGCAACCGCGGGGAGGGAGGCAGGGGAGGATGGGAGGAGGTTCGTCACGGCTAGGTTCTGATCGAGGGATTGCAGCGGAATCGTGTTTTTATCGGCACCGCTGTCCTCTTGGGCAGGAACAGGCTCGGCTTGCTTGGACGCATTGCGTTCGAGGTCTGTCAACAATTGCTTGGTGCGTGCGAGTTCCGTGTCTCTTGCCATGAGTTGAGGATTGAGATCCGCCAGCTTTTGCGTGACTTGTTTGAGGTCGTCCTTGAGCTGCGCTAGTTCTTGCTCTTTCCGCGCTGTCTGCTGTTCAACTTCGGTTGCACGGCGTTTGGTTTGGGCCAGTTCCTGTTCTTTCCCCGCCATCTGTAGTTCGACTTCAGTGAGGCGACGCTTGGCCTGCGCCAGATCTTGGTCTTTCCCCGATGCCGTCAGTTGCTCTGCTTCGGCTGGGCGGCGTCTGGCCTGTGCCAGTTCCTGCTCTTTCCGCGCCGTCTGCTGTTCGGCGTCGGCAAAGCGACGTTTGGCCTGCGCCAGCTCTTGCTCCTTCCCTGCCATCTGTAGTTCGACTTCGGCAATTCGGCGTTTAGTCTGTGTCAGTTCCTGTTCTTTTCCTGCTATCTGTTGTTCGGTGTCGGCTGCACGGCGTTTGGCCTGGGCCAGCTCCTGTTCTTTCCCTGCCATCTGTAGTTCAACTTCAGTGAGGCGACGCTTGGCCTGCGCCAGGTCCTGCTCTTTCTTTGCTGTCTGTTGTTCGGCGTCGGCTGCGCGGCGTTTGGCCTGCGTCAATTCTTGCCCTTTCCCTGTCGTCAGCTGTAGTTCGACTTCGGAGACTCGACGTTTGGCCTGGTTGATCTCCTCAGTTTGTGACGCAAGATCCTCTCGAAGCTTCTTAGAGTTCTCGTAGGCATTGGATTGCAGGGCGGTGATCTCATTATCTTTGGCATGGAGTTGGATAACTAACTCACCGATCCGTCGCTTGGCATTCTCCAGATTGCCGGCAGCGAGTTGTCGCTCGAGCTCATCGATTCTTTGCCTGGCCTGCTGAAGATTGGTTCTCGTCACGCTCAATTCATCTTGCGGCGACTGGCCGGCTGCATCTCCAACGGCCAGAGAAAACGGCACAACTCCGCAGAACATGGCGAGGGATAGAAGCGTGAAGGCCGATAATGTTTTGATGATCATGTTTCACCCACAAGCTGCTAAGGTGCAGTGACCATAAATGAAGTCGCGCTTCATCAACGAATTTCACTAGACTGATGTGTTCATGAAATCCGTTCACGAGGCACAGGCGGAAGCGCCTGTGTTGAACTCTCAATCGATGTTGGCGCTTCCCCTCTCCGTAAATGAGGAAACGAAGAAAGAATCCTATCGTCTTCCTGATTCACTTTGCAACGGGGCTGTGAAGCCCTTCACCTAATGTGATGCCTGCTCGTCCATCATCTGTGGGCTGTTGCTATATCAGTAGGCAAGCTCGGACACAGCGGCGAACTGAGTGAGACGAGTCGCTGCCGGCATTACTCCATTGGGTAAAGCGGATCTTTGCTCGTAGGCCGTTTCACTCGTTCGATGACACTTCCCGAGCACCGATAGGCTTCCTGATTCAAGAATGGGAAAATAAGCATGAGCCAGCTCGATTCCACTTGCACGTCGTCGGGTATCAATCGTACGCTCCTTTCGCGCGCGGTCAGCTTCAGATTGAGCAGACAGCCTTCTTGCGTGTACCCGCCCGCAGTTACCCGTGCGGATCGATCCGATCCTCCTGCAGCCTTATCAGTGTGGGAAGCGCACCCCGCTAGAAACATTGAAGTGACGACAGTAAGCGTTGCGTAAACGCGTTTCATAACTACCTCAAGAAATCTATAAATACCGACCGGATTGGTGATTGCAGTGAACCTCAAATCATGAGCTGCGGATTGCTTGGTGAGAGCGCATACTCATCGCCACAAAGGTTTGCGCGTACAGATCACAGGATCGGCTAGATTGTCGGAGAAATACACGAAGGGTGTCAAGAAACGAGCAGAGAGGTCCGAATTTGAAGGCGATGTATCAGACATCCCATGGAGGGTGAAAGGTCAGAGCAAGCCTTCACGCCGTGGTCCCCACCTTTTGTGGATAACCTTGTGAACAAGTCTGTTTCTTTGTCGGACTATGCTTCAATGACATGTCTATTCATCAAACTGCCCACTTTTTAGGCGTATGTACCCTCTTGGAATAGCCACCACTAATAGTGGCTCATGCGTATGCTTTGCGATGTTTTCGCGCATTCCTAGCAATGTGTATTCCGTGGCCATAAGCAAGCCATTCGGGAGTCACTGATCAGATCGACTCGTGCATCGCTATCCACAGCCATGAGAATTTCCTGTGGATCATAGATGAATTGCTGCGTCTGGAGCGCTCTATCTGATCTGTCAAGAGACGGTCTGAACAGAACGCCGTCTCGTTGGGGAAGAAGGTAGAGCCAAATGGCTGGGAGCCGCACTACTTTTTTCGATACACATTGAGCCCGATCTTCTCTTGTCGATCCGGAATGGTCACGTTCCCTTCCGTCGAGGCAATGATGATGGTCTTGCCTGTTGAAGAGGGACCGAATTCCTTTGAAAGGTCCACTCTAATCGTCAACACAGACCCTTCGACGCTCATCTCAACATTTTTCATGATCGTACCCTTTCAGTTGCACAAATGGTAGTTCCTTGGTTTTGAACATCGATCCCCCATGACCCATTCACGGGATTAACCGCTGGCTGCGCCAAGGCCGAGCCCGGAATCAGGTTCTGCATGTGGCTCGATTTGAGAATCGACCGTTTCCTCACAAGATCAGGGGGCTAGCGAGCCAAGGTCGTGCTAGAGAGCTGCTTGGCGATGTTAGGTAAATGTTTTTGGGCATCGGCACCTTGAAAGCTAAAGGTCAGCACAAAACCCGAACACTGAGTGTACCCGGTGCCGCCAGGGCCTTTGCCGTTTCGAAAGTCACCGATGACCATCTCCCCTCCTGTACAAACCGGGAAGGCCGATCGCTTGAACTCCGGGTTCTGCAAGGAGATGTCGATGATCTGTTTGGTCTCTGTCACGGTTTCGCTTTGGAGGTCGATGTGCACGTACATTGACAGCACCTGACCGTTGGGCCATTGCCATGCACACCCTTCACCCGTTCCCATTCGAGACTGGACCGCAGCCAACTTTGGGGATGAGAGCAGGCTACAGACTTGAGCGGCCATAGGGCTTTCGGCCTGGACAGATGATGCCCAGAGTATTCCACCGATGGCGATGAAGTGTCTCAGCTTCAAGTTGTTTTTCCTTTGAAGAGCAACACCTGCGACAATGAACAGACGGACGAATTGTAGTCCCGGCGATTTGACGATTCAATGGTCTGTTCCTCGGCCCATGAAATAGCAGATCGCAAGACGCAACTATACCGCAGTACTTTTTGATTACTCCTCGACGATTCGTTGGATTTTGAATTCAAAGAAAAGCAGTGATACACGATACAAGACCCGACCACAGATGAGCCTCCAAGGGGCGTCAGGTAGAAGTAAACAGTGGTGCAATCGCCGTAGGGATCAGAAGCGAGAAGTAATTTTCTTTACTTGCCATGTATGATCTTTCTCATTCAGGGTGGCACATAAAATTGTTTTCCCGTCGGTGCGGACATTCACCAAACCATAGATGAGACCAGTGACGATTTGTGTTCGATCGAGTCGTCTTTTGACGGTAGTCGGTCTGAGATCTCCGGCTTTCGTTGTTTGCGCTTCTATTTTGATCGTGTCCAGTTGGGTCGCCTCGATGGTTGTCGTTTCACCGTCCCTCGTGATGGTTACTTTCCTCGGCTTGCCGAGAGCAATACTTTGAGCGAGTTCCGTCGAATAAACCAGAGGAGTCACGATTTGATCTTGAGAGATCTCCAAATGGCCTGTCGTGGCGCTTGCCGCAACGATACCAGGGCGTGGATGGTCATGGCCTTCATTGTCGCCGGAGGAAATCACGGTCACAGCCGGTCGCATGGCACTCAAGAATTCGTACGACACATCATCGCTGCCGTGGTGGCAGGCCTTGGCAACATCGCATAAGAACTCCATCCGATTGCCAGCGTAGTCTTCTAATAGAGAGCGTTGACTGTCGGTATTGAGATCGCCTGTCAGGAGGATTCTCGATCGGCCATAATCGAGTCGCAGGAGAAGACTATTGCCGTTCGTATTCTTACTTGCGGACGAACCGAAGTTGTGGAGCGAAGGTTTACCCCTAATCGTCGTTTCGAACGGAGCCAGGATACGAATCGCCACATCACCGTTGCTTCCATCAAATCCGGGAAGGTACCGATTAACCTGGCTTAACCTCTGGATCGGAGTTGCGGTCCCGGCGATGGTTTTTGCCTTGGTGACGTGCTTCATGAAGTCCGCCCATTCGCCTTGCAGTTTTGGCTCCGCATCATTCTTCAGCGCCGCCACGACTTGTGCCCGTTTGTCCATCAGTTGAGTCAAGAACTTCTTGTCGTCCGTTGTTGGTCCTAACCACCGCTTATGAGTGGTAGGATTGACCCACCAGCCGACGCCCGCGTGATAGAACGCATCGACTAGGATTTCATCCGTATCCAGTTCCGTACTCTGCGACGTATCGAGCAGATCTGACAGGCCGCCATAATGGTCCGCATCGTTATGCGAGGCAATCATCGCATCGAGGTGGATCTGGTTGAGACCGTAATCCTTGGCGAATTTCCAATCAACGAAGTCGGCCGCATTCTTGCCCGTCGGTTGCTTGGTGCGATCGAATCCTCCATCGAGCATGATGTGACGGTTATCGGGGGTGCGGATCAAGACACCATCTCCCTGGCCGACATCAATGAAGTACACTTCCAAGAGGGATTCGTCGCCGATCGCATCAGAATCTACGAATCCGGTCTTTCCGCGAGTGCGCACCTTTGTGCGAGACCCGGCAACACTCAGCACCGCGAGGTGATCCCCCCACAGAAGTTCCAGTAATTTCTTGTTGCCAGTAGCAGCCTCAAACAGCGGTGTTGTATCCGTCGAGACATATTGAATAGCCATAGGGATTACTCCATTCCAGTCAGTTGTTGACGAATGCTTTTAAGTAGATGTTAAAACTCATGGACTCTTCGGAATTCGGTTCTGATAAGTGGATCTAGGCATCCACTGGGCTTTAGGCTTCATGTGGACCGCTGTGTATCATCGTGTGTCCAAACAGTTCCTGTCGGTAGATCAGATCAGCCAAGGTTTCACGCTTGCCTCGTGGCTCGAAACTCTCTCTGCGCTTCGAGTTTTTTACTCAATTCTGAGCGGAGCCCCAACATTTTGTTCAACAAGCCAAGCCAAAACGCGCTTCCTAAGCTCACGAGGATCCATGTGACAAAGATTCCGGAGGTCAATTCAGCTCTCTTGCAATGCTCAAAGAATGGGATGGGTCTGTCGACTATCGGAATTTTACAAGCCAATTCCTTTGGCGTATTCTCGCCAAACAACCCCTTCACCTCACCAAGCTGCATCATGTCATTCGCAGCCTTTTTCAGTGCTTGACCACTTTGTTCGCACGGGTCCTTAACATCCGGGCTAGTCTTGCCATCTCGACATTTTTGAAACTCGTCATAAGCCTTTTGAAGCGATGGGAGATTGGTTTCGGTTGCCGTCGCTAGTTTAGCGCTAAGGATTTGGTCTTTGTTTAAACGATCAAATAAATCGATTGAGTCCACCGGCCAATTAATCAAGAGCAGGGGTAAGGTGAGAAGGATGCCAAGAAATTTCCCGAATGCGCTGACATCTTCAGTAGCGCGATCCAATACGTCATCAAACCGGGCGAATATCTTTGATGCGAGCTCAGGTACTATTTTCTGCATGGCTTTCGTGCGCCACAGGTGAGCCGGGAGCGTCGGGTCCTTGGTTTCCTCCGCAAGAATCGCTTCTTCAAGTTCCTGCAATTTACTCTTGGCTCCAGTTTCATCGGCAAAGCCTAACTTGGTGGCCAGCTCGTTATCAGAGACCGCTTTGCGCAAGAGGAGCAGCACGAACTCTTCGCGACCTATGTGTTTTGGCGCCCCTGCCAGGAAATATGAGCTGAGTTTATTTAGTGCTCCCCCAAATTTCTTTCCAAAGATCGAACTCCCTTTATTGAGAAGCGCATCCACATTCTGCTTCGCAAACGCTTTTTCAAAGCCAATTTCCTCTAGCATGCTTGCAAGCCCATTGCCGACAGCTCTGCCTTTCGTTTTGAATATGAGCACCCATGTTTGGGCGGCAAAAGTCGTCACGATAGATAACAGCAGCATGACCAGTGAGAAGCCTATTAGGACGTTCAGATAGTGCAAGATATTCATGGACCTACTCCGTTAAGTTACGGTGAGGGGCGGTACCCATCTTCACCTATTCGCGGATTCACCCAGCGGTACAAAATTTTGGCGCCAGACTCACCTATTCGCCTTGTTCAGTGGCTTCCAGAAAGACTTCCGGTACGTTGTCTTGTTGGGAGCTAAAGCATTTCTTGCGCCACACGCATCTCAAGGGAGAAGGCCTGACATTTCGACGACCTCGGCGATGTGTTTAAGCGTTGAACAGCCTGTGTCTGTATCTAAAGAGATTCTGTGATGGATCGGATTGGATACAACCGATGTTGGAGGAAATGGTTGGTGATTTATGCTGGTCAACGGGGTGAGGCCTGATCAGCTAGCAGTGTTGTCAACACATCGTGGATGTTGTGCCTCTGAAATCACTATACTAATCCGCTTGTTTGAGCTTGCTGCTTGTTGAAGGGTGCGAGGTTGTGTGGTGTTGCGTTCGTGGTTCGACGGCCTCACCACGAACGCAATTCTCTGTGATGCTCGACTAGAACACGATCGTCCATCCTTCTTGTTTCGCCTGCTGGGCGGTATACGAAACACCGTCCACCTTTAAGCCCTTGTTGTTCAGCAGGGTAATAATCCCACCCTTGTTTCCCAATTGAACGGTCTGGGGAAGCGTGACGACGAACGTGGCACCGTGGTTGATGACGCCGGAGAGGGTGTGGGTCTTCTTGAGCCGATCGGCAATCTTCCATCCAGTCAGATCAATCGATTCCGGTGATGCATTAAGCAACGTGACCGTTTCTTGTTCCGGCGCTGGCCCGATCGGATTCACTAGCGCACCGACGATCCGAACGAGATGATCGGGTTCCGTTGGACTTGGCTGTGGTCCGGGGCCAGGATTCGGTACGTCGGGACTGGCATGACCGGTGCGGTCGTCGGTGTGCCAGGCTTGGGATTGGAACGCCAAGAAGACCCCGACCCATTGACGGGAACCTGGAAAGGCAAACAGCAAGCCTCCATCCTGCCAAACGCCGTCGTCACTCTTAAAACGTGGAGTATTCCCCTGATTCATATGAATGTCGTGAATGCCGTTGCCCGGGGTGAAGCCAAATATTTTGTCGGGCACACCTTCCTCCGGTCCCCAGCGTTCTCCAAACGCATAGATCAACGCATCCGGTTCAGTAATCGCGCGAGCCACATAGTGCTCAATCTGATCACTCAAATCATTGTTCGGACCAGGGAGATTTGGTGGCAGGAGCCGCATGTCAAGACGATTGAACAGATTGCCACGAATGAAATCGAGTGCCTGTCCTCCGGGTTGACTTCGCAAGGGTGTGAATCCAATGGGGAACTCCGGTAGAGACGCCGTGATTGAGTGCTGGAAATCGTCATCGACTAAGAACAGTAGTTCGGATGGGCTGAGTTGGGATTTCACATTCACCGCAATCCGGTACTGGACGTCACCCGCTGCCATATGAATCTGGAAATGGGGAGAACTGGCCTCGGTTTCTCGCTTGCCCCCAATGGCTTTGCCTTTGAGCACTCCGTATTTTTTTAATGGCATCCGTTACCTCCGTCGTTGTGTCGGGCAGGGTTGATGTAGAAATGATCTCGTTCCGTTGTCCATATCGGACAGATGAGCGTGTATAGTCTGAAACCTGTGAGAATGTTCAGGTGGATATCCGCCACGTAAGTCAGTATCCACGCCAGACGCCATCGTGAGAACCTACTTTGTATTGGATGGCTAAAGCATTTCTTGCGCCATGTGCAGCTTAAGCAAAAAGCCTAGTATTGCAACGGCCTCGGCGAGGTGTTTCGGAGTTGGACAACCTGTGCCTGTATCTAAATGGATTCCACGGTGGATCGGATTGGATACAGAAGGTGGTAGAGGACATGCTGCGGATTTATTCTGGTCAACTGAATATGGATGGTTCAGCAAGCCAAAATTTCATGGTAATCAGGTGACGAGTCATAAAAACCTTGGGTTGAACATGTGCTGGTTGGATGAGATAGCTCGGAGTCGGACAGACGAGATTGAAGTGAGAGGGTAATGTCGGCACTGAAGGAAGGATGAGTGGCGGTACGGCGAGTCAATGCGTAGGCCAGACCACTAGTGTCCGGTTAAAAATCAAACAGAATCATTTGGTTATGGGGTGGTGGTGC